>JALVAK010000092.1 GCA_027011225.1 Nautiliaceae bacterium
TTACAATTGCAATAATAAAAATACTTAAAACTATTTTATTTTTTTTCATTTTTAAAACTTTCATTTTTTATTTGACTGACCATCGGTCAACATTATATCAAAAAAAATTATTTAAATCTGTAAATTTTCATTACAGGATTTAAAATAACTGGCTCAAATAGCTCTTTATCATAATTTTCAAATACAAACATCTGCACAAAAGTAGAATTATAATAATAATCATCTAACAATAAAGCACTTCCGTAACTTTGCAATATAATCAAATTAAGCCCGTTATCTCTTAATTTTTGCCTTTTAACAAAAAGTTTCATATTTTTATCATATCCAACTAAATCAATTTCTTTTAAAGGAACAATTTGATTGTTTATTAGTATAGCTCCTTGTTTTGTGTCAATAGGCATATTTCCAATGAATAATTGATTTCCTCTTTTATAAATTTTTGCTTTATAAAAAAAGTGTGAAGAATAAACTGCACCTATATTTAAATTTCTATTACTAAATGCAGAAATTGTTGGGAAAATATCAAACATCCTATAAGGCAACATCAAATATATATCCCTATCAAGATTTATATTTTTAAAATTTTTATTACTTATTTTGTATAAAAATCCTTCCACATTAATAGGTTTTCCATTTCTAACAAATAATGCCATTGCAGCAGGTTTTGTTGTTTTGTTTGCATCATTTATTTTGATATATGTTTCAATTGAAAGTTTTCCAAGATTATATGCAAGCTTTTGACTTGATGTAGTAAGTATTTTTGAAACAATGAAATTATCTTGGTTATGCTTTCCTCCATCAATTAACGTATTTACATCTGCATAATACCAGATAGGATATCCATAATCCCACCAAGTTAACACATAATCTTTTTCACTTGAGATATGTTTTAATTTATCAAGCACTTCTACTTCACTCTTATTTAAAACCGTTGGCACAAGATATGGATAACTTTTTAAAGGATATATTTTTTCAATTGAGCTTAATAATTTATTGTTTTTACAACATCCTATAATATGAGTGATATTTGGAGCTATTAAAAACAAAAATCCACCATAAATTATGGCTTTTTGATATTTTTTATATTTATGAGCTAAATAAAAAAGCAAATAAGTAGCACTCAAAGCTGCAATAGGTACAGCATGCACTGTGAATCTAAGCCCTCCAAAAAAAGCAAAAAATCCAACTGCCCAAAGAGGCAGTGCAATAATAAATTCTTTATATTTTTTAACAAGTAAAACATAACCTATTATAGACACAATAATCCCTAAAACACTGCCTACTATCCTATCTGCAATAATATAATAAGGAATGTGACTTGCTTCTCTTACAGTTTTATTAACATTTAAAAATTGAAGACCTTCAATATTTACTTCACTTGTAATATAAGCATATATTTTTGAAAAGATAGAAAAAGAAACATGTGAAAAAAGCACTGAAACTAAAAATACAACTAATGAAAATATTTTTTCATTTTTTATTTTATTAAAACGTATTAAATAATAAAAACCAATACCTAAGAGTAATTTTATAAATATATTAACACTTAAAAAGCTCACAGAAACAATTATTATAAATTTATATAAAAATTCTTTATCAGTAAAAAATAGATAAATCAATGCTAAAATATATATTGCAAAAATAATTGTATTGCCTTGCGGATAAACCCATTCATTAAATAAAATCATCAAAAATGCTAAAAATGTACTTGTTATGCTCTTATTTTTTATAGCATCTAAAAAAAGATACAAAACAATTGTAATATTAAGCACTGAAAACATATCGGTATCATAGTAACCAACAAGCGTTCTATTATAAAAGCTCCATCCAATAGAAGCTAAAAGAGCTGATAAAAATCCCCATTCTAAATTTTTATAAAGTTTCCCTATTAAAATCAAAGGTATTACTATTAAAGAAGATATAAAAGCAGACATATATAAAATTACAGTATCTAATGATAAAAATGGTAAAAATTTAGCAATAAATGCGGTTATAACTCCAAGCCCTATACTAAAAGGATGAGAAAGATTAAAATTATATCGATGCTCATTAAATAAGATTTTTTGGGCATCACTTGCAAAATAATATCCGTCTGGATTATTTATCATAAGCTGCCCATGCCAATAAAATTGTGGATATTTTGAAGCCCATGTTATCCAGAAAAGATGAAATAAAACACTAAATAAATAAGCGATTCCAATATAAATATAAACTTTTTTGTTTCCTTGCACACTTTCTCCTAATTTTTTTTTAATTATACCTTATTTACTTGCAATTTTAATTTTTTTTTATTATAATTTCACTCGTCATTGGGCTGTCGCCAAGCGGTAAGGCAACGGACTTTGACTCCGTCATTCGGAGGTTCGAATCCTCCCAGCCCAGCCAGTGACGCGGGGTAGAGCAGCCTGGTAGCTCGCCGGGCTCATAACCCGGAGGT
>JALVAK010000093.1 GCA_027011225.1 Nautiliaceae bacterium
AAAGAAAAAATTTGAATTGTTTATATCTACTTCATTTTTATTTATCATTGGGAAATAAAAGCTATTATTATAATCTTGCATTGAATATACATCATTTAGATTAAAAGTGTAATAGATTATATTTTTATGCTCTAAAGCATCAGTAATTTCAGTAGTATCATAAATATCTAAGTTATATTCTACATCTTTATATAAAAGATAAGAATTTAGCGAATTTATAATTGAAGGTAGATATTTTTTAAATCTATTTTTATCGATTATTACTGCTATATTGATTTTTGGTTTTATGCTTTTTATAGTAGATGTAAAGTTTTCGGTAGTGTTTATTTCAGTAGTATTCTCTTCGTTTGCAATATTTGGTAAATTATAAATTTTAATTCCCTCAAAAGCAAATAAAAAAGTTGTAATAAAAATTATTAAATATCTCATAACATACTCTTTATAAGTAAAAAGTCTTTATAAGCTTCTTTTTTAGCGCTTGGATTTCTAAGTAAGTAGCTTGGATGAAATGTAGGTATCACTTTTTTTCCTTTGTATTCGAAAATTTGACCTCTTACTTTGCTTATTGGCATATCTGTATCCATTAAGTACATAAAAGCAGTTTTGCCAAGACACACTAGAATTTCAGGATTTATAATCTCAATTTGTTTTAATAGATATGGTTTGCAAGTTTCAGCTTCTTCTATTGTTGGCACTCTGTTATTTGGTGGTCTACATTTTACAATATTGGCAATATATACATCTTCTCTATTAAGCTCTAATACGTTATTAATAATTTTAGTAAGAAGTTTTCCAGCTCTTCCTACAAATGGTCTTCCTGTTTTATCTTCCATTTCACCTGGTCCTTCTCCTATAAACATTAATTTAGCATTTGGATTGCCTTCTCCAAAAACTACGTTTGTTCTAGTTTTACTTAAATTACAAAGTGTGCAGTTTTTACATATTTTTTCAAGCTCTTTTAGCTCATTTGGCATTTTTATATTATTTTCTTTGCTTTCAAATCCTTCAAAATATTCTGCTCCTGCTTCTTTTAGTTTATATAGGTGTTTGAGTTTTAATAAGTTCTTCATTTTCTTTCTTTATTATGGTATAAGTTGGATAAGCTATTTTTATATCATCTTCTTTTTTGAATGCTTCAAGTATCTCAGCACTTATTGTGCTTCTTAGATTTAGTGTAGCATAATTGTTTAAATACCAGCAACTAATTTTTATGCCGTTTTCTTCAATAAAAGTATAAACTCTAGGCTCAACATTTGCTATTTTTATATGGTATATTGATTTTAGTTTTTTAAGTCTTCTTTTAGTTATTTCAGTATAGCCTTTTGAATATTTACTAACTATCTCTTTAGCTAAGTATACTGCTTTTTTATAGTTAGAATCAAACGTAATAGTTATATCTATTCCATCCCACACAGTTGTTAGTCCATGATGCGTATAATTAAAAATAGGATGGGTAAAAATTACATTATTTGGTACAAATACAACTCTACCAGCTCTTCTATTGTAAAGATAAGTAGTAAGAGTTACATCTTCATATATTACAATTTTTGTAAGAGTTATGTCAATTACATCGCCTACAATTTTTACATTTCCATTTTGAGTATATATTTTTATTCTATCTCCAACTTTAAAGCTTCCGCTAGTCATTATAACAACCCATCCAAAAATATTCATAAACCAATCTTTCATAGCAATTGCAATACCAGCAGATGCAAATCCAAGAATTGTAATAATATAGGTTGCATTATTTATATAAAAAAACGAAATAATTATAAGAATAACTGTTAAGTTTATGAAGTTTATGATTTTATTAGCTATATATACTGATTCATCTTTTACATATTTTTTTATTACTATTTTTAAAAAGGTAAAAAACAATATACTAATTACTATTAATATAGCAAGAGTGATTAGTTTATTAATCTCTTTTTTTATCTCTTCTTGTAACTTTGATTTATAAATTTTTGCTTGGGATATAATAGAGTCTAATTTTGTTTTATATACGTTTTTAATTACATTAAAATCATTAATTGCTTTTAAAATATTGTTATCTTTTATATTTGCTTTTTTCTCTAGTTTGTAAAGCTCTTTTAGTTTTTGAAAAGTTTGAATGAAATTTTGATAAGCTGTTTTATCACTTTCTATTATATTTTTTAATTTTTTTTCATATGAAATAGCACTAAATATTTCAAATGGATTTGTAACATTTGGAGGAGGTGGAAGCTCTTTTAGATTTACAATTGTTTTAAATATATCGCTATTGGGTTTTAATAGCTCTATTTCAGTTTTTATTGATTGATATTTTTCTTTATATTTAGGATTTCTTCTTGAGAGATATTTATATTTTTCTAACTCTTTTTGTAATTCTTGATATCTAAGATAAGATAAATATTTTATATAAAATTCGTTTTTTGATAAATCATTTTTTATAGCAAATATTTTAGTAACAGTTTCATTGATATCTTTAGTTTGATTAATATCTTTTTTGTTATCTGCAAAAATAAATGAAAATACAATAAGAAAAATAAAAACTAATCTCATTCAAATTTCTCCAACACTTTTAATACATCTTTTTTATCTATATTTTCTACAATTTTATACTCTCCAATTTTTTTAGGGATTATAAATTTTATTTTATTATCCATTGTTTTTTTATCTAAAAAGAAATGATTATAAAATTCTTCTTTGTCTTTTATTTTGAAATCGGTTGGAAGATTATATTTTTGTAGTAAATTTTTAATCTCTTTTGCTTCTTTTTCACTCAAATACCCAAGCTCGCGAGATAATTCATTTGCCATTACCATTCCAATTGCTACTGCTTCTCCGTGAAGATAAGTTTTATAGTTTGTTAAATTTTCTATTACATGTCCAAAAGTATGCCCATAGTTTAATACGCTTCTAATTCCTTTTTCTTTTTCGTCTTGATTTACTACCATGGCTTTAAGCTCTACGCTTCTTTTTATCATCTCTTCAAGTGATAATTTGTTATTTTTTATTTTATCAAAAAATTCTTTATCAAACATTACAGCCATTTTGATAATTTCAGCCATTCCTGCTGCAAATTCTCTTTTTTCAAGAGTTTTTAAAAAGTGAGTATCAATATATACTGCTTCTGGTTGATAAAAAGTTCCTATTAAATTTTTGCCATATTTATTGTTTATTCCAGTTTTGCCCCCAACTGAGCTATCTACCATTGCAAGAAGGGTTGTTGGAATTTGGATAAATTTTATTCCTCTTAAAAAAATTGAAGCAATAAATCCTGTCATATCTCCAATAACACCGCCTCCAAAAGCTATTAAAGTGGAATTTCTATCAAATTTTGCATCAAACAATCTATCAAGTGCATAATTAACACTTTCAAAATTTTTATACTCTTCTCCATCAGGCAGTGTTATTATATGAAGCTCTTTTGCTTTTAGATGGTTTGTTAAATAGTTTATATGAAGTCCACTAACTTTTGGATTTGTAATAATTGCTACTTTATTATTAATCTCAATTTTAGGCAATTTTCCTATATGGATATCATAGGATTTAGTAGGAGTTGTAATATTAACTTTCATTTTCTTCCTTTATAACAGGGATTAAGAATTGATTAAATTTTTTAAGCAGTAAATAAGAGTATTCTATTTTAGGTATTAAAATTTGTTTTATTTTACTAATTGGTGGTTTTTCAAAAGTTTCTACAAGGCATATGTTTTTTTCTTTATTGAGTTTTATGATAGGATTTTCTTTTGTGGAAGTAAATTCGATATTTTTAAAATTAAAAAGTTTTGCTAAATGTTTTATGTATTCTACTATTTCAGTATTTGAATTTTCTGGGTCTGCGTTTAGAATTCTTAATTTAATTCCTAATTGATAAGATAAATCAAAAATAGTTGATGCTATTTTTTTAAAATTATTTTCATGCAGTATTACTGTTAGATTTTTGCATTTTTTAATAGATTCTTCGCCTTTTTTAAAGATAGGTTTTTTAATTTTATAAAATGTTTTGATATATTTATCGAAGAAATAGTTATTTGTAATAACTAATCCGACATTTAATTGATTTATATCTTGAATTAATTTTTCTTTGTAATCAGAAATAAAATAATCTGTATTAATATCAATATCTGGAAATTTGTATAGTTTATAAAATTTTGTGTTTAAAGTTGGATTTATTATAGATATTATCAATTTTTTGTTCTTTAGTTTTCTATGTAAAAATAGCGCGGCTTTTAAAAGAGAAGAGATTTCTTTTTTATCCATTTTTTTCATATCAAGTAAAAGGTATATGTTTTGTCCATATGGTTGAGGAAATGAGCCTATATTTTTTCTAATTTGATTATATAATTCTTTTAGAGTTTGAGGATTTCCTATAATAATTAATTTATCATTTGGCAATATTGTGGTATTTTTTGATATTTCTTTTAATTCATTTTGTCTATATATCGCGGCTACTTTTACATTGTATCTATCTTCTATATATGAAGGAGATTTATATGCAAATGGCGAGAAGATAGGTACTTCAACTTCCATAATTTCGCCTGCTCCAAGCCCTATATCTCTTGCGAAAAGAGGAATGCCTGGGAGAAAATCTATTACTTTATTTGTAATTATCTCTGGAACATCTAAAATTTCTATATTATTTTTTTGAGGAATATTTTCAAACTCTAGCCAAAACTTAACAAATAAAATAGGAGATTTTGAAAATTTAGCTTTATTTAAAACAAATTCAGCCTTTTTTTTATTTTTTATAAAAATAATTATTTTATTAAAGTCTTTATAAAGCAAATTTTTGTAAAAATCATATGCTAAAAAGTCTATTTTATAAAAATATAAATTCTCTTTTTTTTCTTTATACTCTTTTACTATATCTTCATCTTCATAAATTATATGAAATTCTGCAATATTTAAGTGATAATTTATAATTTTTTTAATTAAAAGTTTTGCTTCTTTAGCACCTGCAAAAATTAATATTTTATTCAATAACATCCTTTTGTTAAAATTTCACACAATTATATCAAACAAAGGTCATATATGGAATTTAAAATTGATGCATTAGATGGTAAGGCAAGAGCTACTACCATAAAAACATTACATAGCGAAATAAAAACTCCTATATTTATGCCAGTTGGAACAGCCGCAGCAGTTAAAAGCCTTGATGCAAGGGATTTAATAGATATTTTGGATGCGCCAATAATTTTGGCAAATACTTACCATTTATATCTTAGACCAGGAGATGAGGTAATTGCAAAGCTTGGAGGGCTTCATAAATTTACTTCATACAATAGAAGTTTTTTAACAGATAGTGGAGGGTTTCAAGCATTTTCTCTAGGAGATAATGTAAAAATTACTGATGAAGGGATTTGGTTTAAATCTCATATTGATGGAAGTTATCATTTTTTTTCACCTGAGAAGGTAATAGATATAGAATATAACCTAAATAGTGATATTATGATGGTATTAGATGATTTAATTTCTCTTCCTAATACAAAAGAGAGGATTAAAAAATCAATTGAGCGCACGACAAATTGGGCTTATAGAAGTTTAGTTCATCATGTAAAAAAGGGTAAGAAAAATAATCTCTTTGCAATAGTGCAAGGAGGGGTAGATAAAGAATTTAGAAGAATTTCAGCAACTTCTTTAGTAGAGCTTGAATATAAAGGGCATACTTTTGATGGATTTGCAATAGGTGGGCTTAGTGTAGGAGAGGAGAGTGAGCAGATGTATGATACTATCGAAGCAACAGAGCCTTATTTGCCAAAGGATAAACCTAGATATTTAATGGGAGTTGGCACACCTGAGGACATAATAGAAGCAATTGATAGAGGTGTTGATATGTTTGATTGTGTAATGCCAACGCGAAATGCAAGAAATGGGTATCTTTTTACTTCTTTTGGTACTTTAAGAATTAAAAATGCAAGATATAAGCTAGATGAAAATCCAATTGATGAAAATTGTAATTGTTATACTTGCAGAAATTTTTCAAGAGCATATTTAAATCATCTGTTTAAATCAAAAGAGCTTACTTATTTTAGACTTGCTTCTATTCATAATTTGCATTATTATCTAAATTTAGTAAAAGAGGCTAGAAAAGCTATAATAGATGGAAAATTTAAGGAATTTAAAAAAGAGTTTTATGCTAAACGTCAATAAACTCTTTGTTTAAATAAATCAAAAGCTCATTAATTATCTCTTTTTCTCGTTTTTTAATATATTTTTCTAATTTCTCCTCTTGTGCAGGAGTAGGCTCAAAGTAAAAATGATATCTATAAAAATTATCATAGTGACTAATGCTTCTAAGCTCACTTATAAAATTAAATTTATCATTTGTTGGTAATTCAAATTCAATATTTGCCATCTCATTTATGTGAATAGGCAGATTTGCATCAGTTAGGATACAAATTCCTTTTATAGAGATATCGTATATTTTGCCTTTGTATTTTGAATTTATAAATGCATATATCTCTTCTTTTGGTTGCACTCTTATATAATTTCTTTTAAGCGCCTCTCTTGATATTTCTTTGATATCTGTTAGTTTCAATGCTTTTTTATGTGGAATTATTTCTTTTACGTATGCTTTAAAAGTTTTATTAGTTTTTGGCTCTAGAATATATATCTCTTTTTGAAACTTTGAAGCTATGAGTTGATAATTATTGGCATTTACTAATATTTCATCATCTTTTATAGATAAAATTTTTGTTTTATTAGAAATTGGGATTCCTTTGTAAACTCCAAATAAAATTAATTCTGTTTGGTTTTTATAAAATTTCTTTATTAATTCAGGTATCTTAGTATAAGAGATATAAGAGTTTTTAATTTGAGTGTTTAAGAATTTATAATAAAAATCTATTAAGAGAGTAAAAGTTTTTAGCTTTTCTAATTTAGAGTTAGAGAAAATAGATTTAATATAACTATTAGCCATCAAAAGAAAGGTTTTATTTAAAATATTTTCATCTATTCTATTTTTTATTAAAAACTCTTTCATCTCTATAAGGGGTGTAAAATTTCCAAATTTTAATGCTGGTTTTAAAAATAATGCATCATAAAAATTGGATATTAGCTCTTTAATATCTTTAGTAATTTTAACTTGAGGATAATTTTTTTTAATGAGTTGCAAAAAGTTTATAATATATCTTTTTTTATACTCTTTAAAAAAACTCTCTTCATTAATTACAAAGTTATAAAACTTTGTAATAAATAAATTCCTAAAATTACTCATAAAATGTTACAGCGCTTTTTCCAAATTTTTTAGTTTTTGTTTTTACATATTTTCCAAGTCTCTCTGGAAATTCATAATCACTTTGATGCTCTATTAGTATCTTTTCTACATTCATTTTTGGCATTATTTTTATAGTGTCTTCTACTTTTTTATAAATATCTTCATACCCCTCTCTTATTGCAAATGGTGGGTCAAAATAAAAAAATGCTTTTTGTTTGTTTCTTTTAAGCTCATCAATTACATCCCAAACTCTATCAAATGCATCTCCTAAAATTATTTCGCATTTTTTTCTATCTTCTTCTTTTAATGAATCAATATTTCTTTTTAAAACTTTTGCGGCTTCAGGGTCTTTTTCTATAAAATATGCCTTTTTAGCGCCTCTGCTTATTGCTTCAAGTCCTATACTTCCAACTCCGCTAAACATTTCAACCCAAATTGAATCTGGAATTTCAGATTGTAAAGAATTAAAAATAGATTCTTTTAAAATCTGCTTTGTACTTCTTGTAGTGCTTTTTTCATTCATATATAGTTTTTTCCCTCTATATTTTCCGCCAATTATTCTTATATTACCTTTTTCCATAATATTCCTTTATAAGTTTTTTTAGATTTTTAGAAAATTCATCAATTAAATTATCTAAAGCTTCATCAAAAGATGTTTCTTTATGAAGTAATTTTTCAAGTTGCAATAAAAGCGAAGTTTTTGTAAAAGGCTTTTTAATATCTCTTCCAATAATAATATCGCCTTTTTTAGCATTATCACTTATTATAACTCCATCTTTGCTTAAGAAATCTTTTAAAAAAATTTCTAAACTCTCTTGTAACAAAGGTGAGTCACAATTGATTCTTACTTTCATAAATTCCTTTTTATATAATTTTATCAAAAATTAAATTTTTTTTAAATATAACCGATTTTGTATATATAAGGAGAGAGTTATGGATATTTTTAGCTCTATTAGGAATATTCAAAGCAATACATATGAAAGAATAGATAAAGTAAAACATAACAATGAAATAACTAATAGAAAAATCGAAGAAAAAGATATTTTGCAAAAAAAATCAAAAGAAGAAATTAAAGCAGAGCTTCAAAAGATTGTAAAAGAGTTAAATGAAGCTATGAATCCTTTAAATACTGATTTGGAGTTTAAATATAATTCAAAAGTAGATGAATTGATGGTTTTAGTTATTGATAAAAAAAATGATAAAGTAATAAGAGAATTCCCTCCAAAAGAAGCTTTAAGATTGATGGAGAAAATGAGAGAGCTTGTTGGTATGTTATTTGATAAAAAAGGATAAATTATGGGAGATTTTGGCGCACTTAGCTCACTTGGAATTGGAAGTGGTGTTTTAAAATATGATGTAATTGATAAATTAAAACAAGCAGATGAAGATTTAATGATAAAACCTTTAAAAACTAAACTTGATTTAATAAAAAAACGTGAGCAAGCTTTAAGTGAATTTATAACAATTGCATCTACTGTTAAAACAGATATTATGGATATTGCAGATGGTACTTTATTTGCTAAGGTAAATACCAATGTTAGTGGTAGCAGTGTAGATGTAAAAGCAAATGATGGTGTAAAACCTCAAAGTTTTGATATTGATGTAGAAAATCTTGCAAAAAATGATGTTTATGAATCTATGGGATTTTCTGCAAGCGATAGTGTTATTGCTTCAAATGATGCTAAATTAAGTATAGGAGTAGGTGGGATAACTACTACAATTGATTTAAAAAGCGGTGCTAGTTTAAATGATTTGAAAGAAGCTATCAATAATGCAGATATTGGAGTTACAGCTCAGATTATAAATACAGGAGTAGGCGATAACCCTTATAAACTTATTTTAAAAGCAAATGAAACTGGTAAAAATAATACTATAACTTTTGATTATTTTGGAATTGATGATTTAGGATTTAATGCAACTACTTATACCTCAGCTACATTTAATTCTGATAGTGATAGTGTAAATACTAGTGGAGCTACTCAAACTTTTTCTATTACAATAAATGGAAATACCTATTCTATGGATGTAGCAGATGGTGAGAGTGTGAGTGATTTTATAAATGATTTAAAAAATTCAAAACTTACTGATAGCAATGGAAATTCTATTGAAGTAGATGCATATTATGATAATGGAGAGATAAAATTTAACTTAAAAGCAATTGGAGATATTAGCATAGATGATACAAATCTTTTAACAAAATTTAATGAAAATACTGATTTTACAAATTCAAACAGATTGCAAATAGCAGATGATTCAAGATTTAAATATAATGGTATAGAGATTGAGAGAAACTCTAATGAAATTACAGATATCATTCCTGGAGTTGAGATAAAATTAAAATCAACTGGTTTTTCACATATTGATATAGAAAATAACGTAGATGAAATAGTAAAATCTCTTCAAAAATTTGTAGCTGATTTTAATACAATGGTGAGTAATTTGCAAAGCTTGACAGCTTTTGATGAGGATAGTAAAAATGTAGGATTGTTTCAAGGATATAGAGAGTTTACTTCTTTTGCAAGAAGAATTACAAATGATATCTTCTCACAAATAATGACATATGATACTACAAAATTAGATTTTGATGGTAATAAATACACTACAAAAGCGATTTTTAGTGCAGCTGATTTAGGATTTAGTCTAAATAGAAATGGATTTTTAAGCTTTGATGTAGAAAAGTTTAAAGAGAGTTTTTCTTCTCATCCAGATTTAGTAAAAAGATTTGCCACAACTGCTTTTACAAAAGTAAAAGCTGACTTTGAAAATCTTGCTACTGGCAAAAATTCAGTATTAGAGCTTTTATCAAAAGAATTAAAAAATGAAGAGAAAAGTTATCAAAAAAGAATTGAATCATTAGAGAAATTTTTAGAGACTAGATATGAGATTATGGCTAAAGAATTTGCAGCATATGACGATATGATTAATAGTTTTAATTCTATGAGCGCAGCCCTTGATATGACTATAAAACAAGCGCTTAATTCTAAAGGATAATCGATGACATATAATAATAATTTGATTAATAAATACAATCAAGCAAATATCAATATAGAAAATCCAGCAAAGCTTATTTTAATGCTTTATGAGGGGGCATTAAGATTTTCTAATTTTGCTAAAAAAGCAATTAAGGAAAATGACGTTGAGAAAAAAGTAAAATATATAAACAAAACCATTGATATTTTTATAGAGCTTATAAATTCTTTAGATTTTGAAAAAGGAGGGCAAATCGCATATTATTTAAATGGGCTTTATGCTTATCAAATAGAGCTTTTAACAAAAGCAAATGCTGAAAATAAAATAGAATATATTGAGCAAGTAATTC
The DNA here is from genome assembly GCA_027011225.1 of Nautiliaceae bacterium. GTDB lineage: Bacteria > Campylobacterota > Campylobacteria > Campylobacterales > Nautiliaceae > JALTBU01. The sequence goes on from JALVAK010000093.1 coordinate 10,521, forward strand.
ATGTGATAAAAGAGCTAATTGAAGCATGGAAAGAAGAGACTGGTGTTAGTTAAAGAATTAAAAATTGCTTTTATTAATAAAGATATAGAAAAATTAAAAGAGTTAAGCAAGCAAACTCCTAATATCTCTTCTATCGAAGAAGCAAAAGAGCTTAAGGCTTTAATTAAAGAGATAAATTTATTTTTAACGCAAGAGAAAAACAAAATATTAAAAGATATGCAAGAAATAAAAAAACTAAAAAAATTTCATAAAGAAATTAAAAGTTTTTAAAAAATAGGTTTAAAAAAACTGCTTCCGCTTCCGCTAAAAAATCCTTTATCAAGATATTTATTAAGCTCAGGATATAACATAAGAGCTGGTTGAAGCAAATCATTAAGCTCTGCTGGTTTATATTTTGTTAGGATTTCTTTTGTTTCTTTTTTGTCTAAATTAGTTGTAGTAGGATTAAAAAATCTCTCTTTATACATTCTATATACATCAGGAGTTGAGCATTCAACTGGAGGGGTAAAAATTTCAAGCTCTATTGCTTTTTCGTTAATTGGCTCAACTATATCTCCTCTTCCATAAACATTTGCTACATCTGCATCAGTTATAAAAAATGCTACATCACTTCCAACTTTTTTACCAATTTCAATTAACTCTTTAGTTGAGAGATTCAGTCCGCTTTCTTTATTTACAAGTCTTAAAAATGCTCCAGCATCACTGCTTCCTCCACCAAGTCCTGCCATTTCAGGAATATTTTTATGAATTCTTATCTCTTTTCCAATAAACCATTTTTTAACATCAGGGTAAGCTTGAGTTAGCGCCACATATGCTTTAAATACGCTATTATCTCTTAATACGCAATTAATATCACCTATTATATTAAATTTATCAGCCTCTACTATTTCAATTTCATCATATAAATTTTTAACTTTCATAAATCGTGAATTTATTAAATGATAATATCCATCAAATCCAGTAATTTTTAAAAAAATATTAACTTTTGCATGTGCTTTTATTTTCATTGATAACCTTTGAGAAGTTTTTTATATTAAAAGTATTTTTGGCAGCTTTTATATTTTCATTTTTTACATTTTCTAGAAGCTCATTTCTAAATATAGAAATCTCTTTTGGAGCGTTTATACCTATTTTTACTTGATTTTTATCAATTGAGAGAATAATTATTTCTATATTATCTCCAATTTTTATTTTCTCATTTATTTTTCTAGAAATTATTAGCATAATTTAATCCTGTTTACTAAATATTTAGCTTCTTTGTCTATTTCAATTATACTTAAAAAATTATCTGCCTTTATTTTATAAATACCTTTTTTTTGTATATCAAAGTTACTTATATCAAGTTTTTTACCTAAAAGCAAATCATTTGGGTTTTTATATCTATTTTCTTTTGGCCATATGTATTCGTATGGATTTAATTTTTTTTCACATTCATACTTAAATTCACCTTCTCTTGTTCTTTCTAAGTATGTCAAAGTTCCATCACTACCTAACTTTTTGGCTATGTCAAATCCTAATGTTCTTATAAAAGTTCCCTCACTAACACTTGCTTCAAAAGTGATAAAGGGATGAGAATAATTTATAAGTTTTATATCAAAAATTTCTATTTCAATCTCTTTTTCTAAAAAATCTTTTTTATCTTCTAATTTATAAGCTCGAATGCCATTTATTTTTTTTGCAGAATATTTTGGAGGAAGTTGAGTTTGTTTGCCTAAAAAAGAATTTAACACTTCTTTTATTTCTTCAATATCCTTTTTTTCGCAAGGTTGGATATTTTCAATTTTTTCTATATCAAGAGTAGGAGAATATGCTCCAAGCATTAATGTAGCAATATAAGTTTTTGGAGTTTTTTTTAAAAATCTAAAAAGTTTAGTATATTGCCCGCTTGCTATTATTAAATTTCCACATGCAAAAGGGTCAAGTGTTCCAGAAAATCCCATTTTTTTTATGCCATATTTTTTTTTAAGAGTGTTTAGAAATTTATTAGAGCTTATAAACATTGGCTTTTTTGCTACAAAAAGCATATTCTCACACATCTATACTCTCTCCACAAAATCACTTAATATTTCTCTAATACTTCCTCCAAAATCAATTTTAAGTTTTGTTTTTTTACCGGCTTTATTAATTCCTATTACTCTTCCTGTTCCAAATACTTTATGTTTAACAAGAGAGCCTGTTTTTATTGCATTTGATTCTTTTAAATTAACTCTCTCTCCTTTAATTAAACCAGCTTCTGTTAAAAATCTACTTTTTGAGAGTTTGCTTCTTTGACCTCTTATATATCTACTCTCAACATAAGAGAGGGTAAGCTCTTTTTTTGCTCTTGTTATAGCTACATATGCAAGACGTCTTTCTTCTTCTATATCTGCATCTGAGAGAGGGAAAAATCCTTCTTCTAAGCCAATTACATATAAATATTCAAACTCTAATCCTTTACTTGCATGAATTGTCATAACATTTATCATTTCATTAGCTATTTTATCCTGCTCACTCTCAAGAGATAATTCATTTAAAAATTCTCTTATATTTAAATCATTTCTCTCTCTCATCATTCCGTAAAACTCTTGAATATTTCTTGCTTTGTCTTCATCTTTATAACTTTTTGAGAGCTCAATCATCTCTTCAATTAGCTCTGGCAGTTCTTCTAAAGAGGTAGAGGCTAAAAATTCAAGAGTTTTTACAAATTCTTTTAGAGTTTTTGCATTTTTTTTGCTTAAAAATTCTAAATTATCTGTTTTTATAAACTCAATAAATGATTTTGTGCCTTTGGCTTCTTCTAATTTTTTTATCGTTGTTTTTCCAATCCCGCGTTTTGGTTTGTTTATTATTCTTTTAAATGAATAATCATCATTAGGATTTGCCATAACTCTTAGATAGCTTATTAAATCTTTAATTTCTTCTCTTTCATAAAATTTCATACCGCCTACTAATTTGTAAGAAATTCCTTCATTTCTTAATCCATCTTCTATTGAGCGAGAGAGGGCGTTTATTCTATAAAGGATTGCTATATCTTTTGGGTTTATTCCAGAATTTATTAATTTTTTTATCTCTTTTGCAATAGTTTCAGCTTCTGCTATTTCATTGTAATTTGAGAGGACTCTTACTTCTTTTCCATCTCCTATAGCGGATATTAGTTTTTTATTGTATCTGTTTTTGTTAAATGAAATAAGTGAATTTGCAGCATTTAAAATTTGATTTGTAGAGCGGTAATTAAGCTCAAGCTTTATAACTTTTGCATTAAAATCTTTTTCAAAATCTAAAATATTTTTATGATTTGCTCCTCTAAATCCATAAATACTTTGGTCATCATCTCCTACAACACAGATATTGTTATGGTTAGTGCAAAGTTTTTTTAATAGAAGCAATTGAATTTCATTAGTGTCTTGATATTCATCTACCATAATATATTGATACTTGTTGCTAATTTCTTTAGCTAAATCATCATTTTGATTTAGAATTTCATAAGTTAAAAGAAGTAAATCATCAAAATCAACTAAATTATTCTCAAGTAAATATTTTTGGTATTTATCATAAATATGAGCCATTTTTTTATAAGTTGTATCATTTGCAAGAGCGTATACTTCATCTGGAGTTAGGAAAGAATTTTTATATTTGCTAATTTCTTTACTCATAAAATTAGGAGGCAAATCTGTTGAGATTTGTTTTAGTATCTTTTTTTGGTCATCCATATCGATTATTACAAAATTATTATCTCTATTTAGCAAATGGATATATAGCTTTAAAAACAAAAGCCCAAATTTATGAAATGTAAGCAGTAAAGGAGGATGGGGTATATTAGTATCTATTAAATTAAGAGCTCTCTCTCTCATTTCACTTGCGGCTTTATTTGTAAAGGTAAGAGTTAGGGTGTTTGCTGGGTCAATTCCTAAACTTAGCAAGTAAGCAAGCCTAGTTGTGATGGTTTTTGTTTTTCCACTACCAGCTCCTGCTAATATCAAAAGGGCTCCGTCTATATGAGTAGCTGCTTTTTTTTGAGCTTCGTTTAATTCATCTAAAAATTTCATTTTACTCCATTTTTAATTTAATTATATCAAAAAAAATTTTGCAAAAACTTATAAGTTTTAGTTATAATTTCCATAATTAAAGTTAGCAAGGATAGAAATGCTTACAAAATATTTGGATAAAATATATACATTTTTAGTAATTAATAAAGAATCTAGTTTTTCAAAAGCAAGTAAGATTTTAGGTATTTCTCAGCCTGCTGTTACTCAGCAGATAAGAATTTTAGAAAAATACTTAGGTGTTAATTTATTTGAGAGAAAAAAAAATGGTGTTATGCTTACAAAAGAAGGTCAAAATTTTTTAAATATTGCAAAAGATTTTGAAAAATTTTTGGATGAATTTGAAGTAAAAATTGATAAATTTAAAAATCTTGATATGCCTTTTATCATTGGAGCTTCTCCTACTGTTGGTAGTTATAATTTGCCTGAGTGTATAAAATATTACAAAAATTTAATTAATAAAGATATAAACTTGGTTATAAAAAGTAATGATGAGCTATTAGAAGATGTTAAAAATTCTGTTATTGATATGGCATTTGTTACTAAGAAAAAAGATGATGAATTAAACTATAAAGAGTGGATTGATGATGAGCTTGTTGTATTTTCTAATAAGCCTCTTCCATCTTCAATTGAGTTAGAAGATTTAAAAAAATATAAGATAATATGTAGAGAAGCTAATTCTTCAACAAGAGAGTTTATTAAAAAAACTTTTAAAAAGCACAATTTTGATTGTGATAAGTTAAATATTGTAAGTATAGTTCATAACTCTACAGCTTTAAAATATACTGTTTTAAATTCAAATGAGCAGGTGGTCTCTATTATTTCTAAAATGGTAATAAAAGAAGAATTAAAAGATAATAAACTTTTTTCAGCAAAAATAAAAGGAATAGATTTAAAAAGAAAAACCTTTATAGCCTATAAGAATTTAACAAAAAATATTGAGGCAATTTTAAAATTTATTAATTCATAAATTTTTTGTTTCTTGGATTAAGCTCAAATGGGTTTTTAGGTTTTTCCTCTTCAAAAGTTGCTGTGATATTTATAAAAAGAGGTGTTTCATTGTGGGTTATTTGAAGAATGCTTTTAATAGGTACACTTACTACACTTCCTATGTTTTCTTCTCCAAATCCTGCTTCAAAGATTAATTTATCATCAATGATTTTAGCACTTTGTAAAGTATAGTTTGCTAAAGAAAAGAGTATCATATCTCCAAATGCACTTGTTATATGCTCTGGCAAAGGAGGGTTAAAATCAACCTGTTTTGTTACGCATAAGATATCAAATTCATAATTTTTATCTAGCAGTAGAGATAAAATCTCTTTTGCGTGTTTTAATTTAATACCTCTTAAATCATTTATCAGTTGCATATTCATAAGTTAGCTCCTTAAATTCATTTACCATATCTTTAACTTCATTAATTCCTTTTTGCCAGAAATTATTATCTTCAATATCTAAATTAAATAACTCTTTAAACTGTTTCTTAGGAGGCAAACTTCCTCCTTGGCTTAAAAATTTAATATATTTTTCTTCAAAATTTTCAAATCCTTCTTTGTAGAGTCTATATAATGTAAGCACAAGAAGTTGCGCGTATGAATAAGCATAACAATAAAAAGGTGAATGAATAAAATGAGGAATATAACTCCACCAAATTTCATAGTTTTTTGTTAAATATACGCTATTTCCAAACATTTTTTGGTTTTCTTCCATCCAGATTTTGTTAAATTCGCTAGGCTTTAATTCATCTTGTGCATGCACTCTTCTCTCAAAATTAGTAAAGACTATTTGTCTAAAAAGAGTAGCAAAAATATCTTCTAATTTATTAGCATAAAGCTCTATTAACTCTTCTTTAGTAAGTCTTTTTTTAAGCTCTTCAAATAAAAGCATTTCAGCAAATATGCTTGCAGTCTCAGCAGTTGTAAGAGGTGTATCTTGATTTAAATACCCAACATCTTTTGCTAAATATTGATGAATTGCATGTCCAAGCTCATGTGCAAGAGTAAAAACATCTCTTCTTTGATTTGTATAGTTAAGTAGCACATATGGATGGGCTTTTGGGGTAGCTGAATGAGAAAATGCTCCTCCTCTTTTGCTTTCTTTTGGATAAACATCAATCCAGTTTTCATTAAATGCTTTAAGTGCTATTTCATAAAAAGTATTTGAAAAGTTTTTAAAGGCATTAAGCACCATCTCTTTTGCTTCTTCAAAGCTAATTTCTCTATTTTTATCTGTTAGTTTAATAGGTGCGTATCTGTCATAATCGTAAAGTTTTTCATATCCTAATAGATTTTTTTTAATGTTGTAATATTCTTCTACAATAGGGGTGTTTTTATTAACTATTTCAATTAATGCATCTACACTTTTTTTGCTAACTTTGTTTGCTAAATGTCTAGGCTCTTCTGGAGTTTCATAGCCTCTAATTTCTACATAATCTATTTTCCAGTCTTTTTTTACTTGGTTATAGATAAAAGATAATAAATCTTGATGAGGTTTAAGAGTATTTGTTAAGCTAACTTGAGCTTTTTTTCTCTCATTTCTATCATTTGAATATAGTTTGCTTAAGACTTCTTCTTCACTTAAATACTTACCATCAAAGAAAAATTTAAGTTTGCTTAAATGCTCATCAAAAAGTCTAGTAAAAGCAGATGAAGAAGTTAAATCTTTTTTCATTAAAATTTTTTCTTCTTTTTCAGAAAGTTTATATGGAGCTTCTTCTTGAAGATGAATTAGATAATATTTATAAATTCCTGCATTATCAATAAATTTTTGCTGTTTATCAATTGGAAGATGAATAAATTCAAGCTCAAACCAAATTAAATGCTCTTCTGCTTGAGTGGCTAATTTTTGAAATTTTGCAAGGAAATTTCCTTTGCTTGAATCAGTAGCAAAAATTAAATAAATATAAGTTAATGCTCTTGCGATATTTTCTAAAATGTCTTCATACTCTTTTAAAACTTCTAAAAATTCTTGAGGTGTTAGAGTATATAATCTATTTTTATATTTTCTCTCAAACTCCTCAGCTCTAAATTTTGCCTGTTTTAAAAATTCTTCAGCTTCAGTTATTGAGCTAAATAAAGCGCTTAAATCCCAATTCATTTATTTCCTTTTTATCTAATTATATCAAAATCTTTAATTTCTCTAAATCCCAAAATTGCATTAATTAAAGCTAATTTTTTAAAAAATTTTAAATCACTTTTATGGATATTTGCTTCTTTTAATATTCCTTTTTTTAATAACTCCTCTCTTTTAGTGCCTTTTAGCAAAGGATATTTTGGAGTTAACCACTCTTTTCCGGTAAAAAATGCAATATTAGAGATTGTAGTATCTGTTATTAGATGGTTTTTTATTAGTATAAATTCATCATAATCTGGAAATTTAGTATGGAGCGTAGATAATGGTTTTCTATTTTTGTATTTAAAAGCATAATCAAAGTTAATCTTTACTAGCTTAAATTTTTTAAATTCTCTTTGCTTTATTGGGAAATATTCAATATTTAAAATTCCAAATTGGTTATAAGTAATTCTTACTCTATACTCTCCATTTTTTAAATTATCAATTTTTATATTATTTTTATATTTAAAATGTTTAAATGTTTTTTCAATTCTTTTTAAATGATATTCTAAATTTAATATGTTACCATTTTTCACATACATTGTTTCAATAAATTCCATTTTTCTCCATTGATTAAAATTTTTACACTTTTTTTATTCCTGATAATTTTTTCTTTGTTATAATTATCTCAAAATTAAAAAAGGAGAGCAAATGACAGCAAAAGAATTTTTACAAGAATGTAAAGAAAAAGAAATTGAATTTGTTGATTTTAGATTTACAGATATTAAAGGGACTTGGCATCATGTAACTTATGATATTGATGCATTAGATGAAGAAATGCTAAATGTTGGTCTTCCATTTGATGGTAGCTCTATTCCTGCTTGGCAACCAATTAATGAATCAGATATGTTACTTAAACCTGACTTTGAAATTGGAACTCATTTTGTAGACCCATTTACAGCAGACCCTACTATGGTAGTATTTTGTGATGTATATAATACTGATGGGACTCCATATGAAAAATGTCCAAGAAGTATAGCAAAAAAAGCACTTAAATATTTAAAAGAGTCTGGGCTTGGAGATGTAGCATATTTTGGACCTGAGAATGAATTTTTTGTATTTGAAAATGTAATTGTAAGAGATGAAATTAACTCTCAATGTTATGAAGTAGATAGTGCTGAGGGTGTATGGAATGATTATGCAGATTTTGGAGATGAGCTTAATATTGGACACAGACCAAGAACAAAAGGTGGATATTTCCCAGTAGCACCAGTTGATTCTATGGTAGATTTAAGAGCGGAAATGGCAAAAGTATTAAAAGAAGTTGGGCTTGAAGTTAGCGTAATTCACCATGAAGTTGCTCAAGCGCAAGGTGAGATTGGTGTTAAATTTGGAACACTTGTAGAAGCTGCTGATAATGTTCAAAAATTAAAATATGTTGTAAAAATGGTAGCACATCTAAATGGTAAAACTGCTACATTTATGCCAAAACCACTTTATGGTGATAATGGTAATGGTATGCATGTTCATCAATCTGTATGGAAAGATGGTAAAAACTTATTTTATGACCCAAATGGATATGCGAATTTAAGCGATTTTGCAAAAAAATATATAGCAGGTGTATTTGCACATGCTGATGCAGTAGCTGCATTTACAAACGCATCTATGAATTCATATAAAAGACTTCAACCAGGATTTGAAGCACCAAATATTTTAGCTTACTCTGCTAGAAATAGAAGTGCAAGCTGTAGAATTCCTTTTGGAGCAGGTGAAAAATCAGTAAGAGCTGAATTTAGATTCCCAGATAGCTCATCTAACCCATATTTAGCGTTTGCTGTAATGCTTCTTGCAGGTCTTGATGGAGTAAGAAAAAATATGGAAATTTATCCAGCAGCATGTGAGCCATTAAATGAAGATTTGTTTGAGCTTAGTCTTGATGATATTAAAAGAAGAGGTATTAAAACACTTCCACCAACTCTAAGAGAAGCAATTTATGCAGTAGAAAGAGAGCTTGAAGACCCTAATAGTTTCTTAAAAGCTGTAATGAGTGATGAATTTATTAAAACTTATATTGATTATAAATATGAAACAGAAATTATTCCAGTAGAAGGTAGACCTCATCCATACGAATTTATCACAACTTACTCTTGCTAAGGTCTTCTTTTTCCTTTTTTGTTATAATGCCACTTAAAAAGGTATTATTTGTTAAATATACTTCTTATAGAAGATAATGTAACTTATCAGAAGGCTATAATTAGGCTTATTGAAAAAGAGATACTTTTTGTAAAATTTAAGGTTGTTGAGAGTTTTGAGGAGCTAAAACATATAAATTTAAGTGATTATGACATTGCAATATGTGATGATGTATTACTAGATACAAATGAGCATATTCAATATTTAGTAAATAAAATTACAACTATCATACTAACTAAAGATAAATCTCAAAAATATATAGAATCTGTATTAGATTATATTTATAAAGACGATGTAAATACTTTTAAATATTTAGTTCAGCTTATAAAAAGATTTAATAAAAACAAAAATTTAAAAGCTTTAGTAGTTGATGATTCAAAAACTATTAGAAATATGATATCTAAATATTTAAAATTATTTAATTTAGATGTTATTGAAGCTAGTAACGGAAAAGAAGCTATAAATATTTTAAAAAATAATAAAATTTCGCTATTAATTGTGGATATTTATATGCCTGTTATGGATGGATTTGAGTTAGTTAAATTTGTAAGAAAAGAAAAAAGTTTTGAAGAGTTGCCTATTCTTGGAGTCTCTGGAATAAATGATAATAGTGAGGCTGTTAAGTTATTAAAATTTGGAGCAAATGATTTTATAAAAAAACCTTTTAGCAAAGAAGAGCTTTTAATAAGGATTAGTAATCTTTTAAATTTATATGATTACATAAATCAATATAAACAAAAATCTGAAATAGACCCTCTTACTAAAACTTATAATAGAAGTATACTTGAGAATAAAATAGACTCTCTTTTTCATTTCTATGAAAAAAAAGCCATTGCAATGCTTGATATTGATTTTTTTAAAAAAATTAATGATGCATATGGTCATCAAGTAGGAGATAAAATCTTAAAATATTTTGCTTTTCATATTAAAAATACTATAAGAAAAAATGATTTTGTAATTAGATATGGAGGAGAAGAATTTTTAATTTTTATGCCAAATACATCAAAGCAAGAGGCATATGTGGTTGTGTATAAAATAAAAAATACTCTAAAAAGTGTAGATAATATAAATTTTACTTTCTCTTGCGGGATTGCAGATGAGGGTAATACTTTAGCTGAAATGATAAAAATAGCAGATGAGAGGCTTTATAAAGCTAAGAAAGAGGGTAGAGATAAAATAGTAATTAAATAGGAATATATACTTTATCTACTAACTCTTTATACTCTTTATAAACATTGCTATCTATTGTTATACCTCCTCCGCTTTTGTAAGTAAATGAGTGGATGGGTAGATGGGTGGATGAGAAATGAGAGATGTGAGATGTGATATGAGGTTTTTCTCTGATTTCTGATTTTTCGTCTCTCTCAATATATCTGATAATTACAGCGCTATCTAAAAATGTTTTTTCATCAGTTATTCCAAAAATTCCTGTATAATATCCTCTTTTATAACCTTCAACTCTTTTTATAATTTCTATTGTTTTTTTCTTTGGGGTTCCACTAATACTTCCTGCAGGAAGAAGACTTAAAATCATTTCAAGCCAGTTTTTATTCCAATTTTTAGGAAGTGTTGCTTCAATTTCAGAGCTAACTTGTAAAAGCTCTTTATTTCCAGCTTTTATTTTATCAATAAATCTAAATTTATTTACTCTTACATTTTTGCCTATAATTCCTAAATCATTTCTTAATAAATCTACTACCATTGTATGCTCAGCCATTTCTTTAATATTATTTAAAATCTTTTCTTTTGCATTTGGTATATTTGCATCAATTGTACCTTTCATAGGGTAAGTATAAATTTTATTATTTTTTATTTTTACAAATCTCTCAGGTGAGAAGCATACAAATTTGTCTTTAAAATAGAGTTTAAAAGGAGCTTTTGCTATTTTATATATTTCAAGCAAATTTAGATTTGTTTCAATTTTTGTAGGAAATGTTAAATTAAGAAGGTATGTATTGCCATTTTTTATCTCTTCAATAACTTCATCAAAAGCTTTTTTATATTTTTCAAATGAAATAGGGTATTTTTTTAGATAAAAGGGTGTAGGGTGGATGGGTGGATGAGGGAATGAGGGGAGAGAGAAATAAATATTATCTAATTTATTGATATTTTCAACAAATACATTTCCCTCAAAGTCTATTAAAAAAAACTTTAAGTTTTCACTTTTCACTTTTCACTTTCAATTAAATGTTTTAATATTCCCATTCTAACTGCTACTCCATTTTTTACTTGCTCAAGTACTAAACATCTCTCATCTGCTAAGACTTCATCACTTATATCTATATTTCTGTGAACTGGACCTGGGTGCATAATAAATATATTTTTATCTTTAATTAAATCTTTTGTGATTTGGAAATTTTCAGCATAATCTTTTAAAGATGCAAATGTCGGGCTTGAGTGTCTTTCTGTTTGAGTTCTAAGACTAATTATTGCATCAGCCCATTCAATTGCTTCTTTTAAATTTGAGGTAGTTGGAAGATTTGTTTTTGGTAAAAAATGAGGAGGTCCTACTAAAAGCACTTTTGCTTTAAATCTTGTAAACAATTCAATATCAGAATTTGCAACTCTAGAATTTCTAATATCTCCTACAATTGCAATTTTTTTATTCTCTAAGCTATCCCATTTTTGAAGTAGAGTAAATAGGTCTAAAAGAGCTTGAGTTGGATGTTGATGTGCTCCATCTCCTGCATTTATAATTGAGCTTTTGACATATTTTGATAAAATTTTTGGAACTCCTGCGCGATTGTGTCTAACAACTATTGCGCTTGGTCCCATTGCGTCAAGATTTGCTGCTGTATCAAAGAGTGTTTCGCCTTTAGCAGTAGAGCTTCTTGCTACATCTAAATTTACTACATCTGCTCCTAGTCTTTTAGCAGCAATTTCAAAACTGCTTCTTGTCCTAGTGGAGTTTTCAAAAAATACATTTATTATAAGTTTTCCGGCTAAATCATCTCTTTTTTTCTCATCAAGATACTCTTTAGCGTATGTGAAAATTTGTAAAATTTCATCTTTAGTTAAATCTTTTGTATGAGTTAAATGTTTTGACATTTAATTCCTTTTTTGTATAATTTTACTATATCTAATTAAAAAAGGAGAGAAAATGGATTTTGGATTGATAATAGCAGTTTCTTTTGGTATTACTATTGTATTTATTGCTTTAATTTATGGATTATTAGTAGGTGGGGAGAGTTAAGTTTTTAATTTTAAATAAACTCTAAGAGGGGGCTCATACCCTTCAATTGTTTTGGTTTCATCTTTATTTAAAAAATTTTCTAAACTTTCACCATCTATCCATTCAGTTTTTCGCTGCTCATTTGTTGTTGTATATCTTTTACCAATAAATTCGACATCACTAAATTTTGCTCTTTCTATCCAATTATACAGTGCTTTTATAGTAGGAATAAAATAGACATTTTTCATTTTTGCATATCTAAGTGGAGAGAGAGCATATTCTTCATTTCCTTCAATAATTAAAGTATCAAGTATTACTTCTCCGCCTTTTTTTAAACCAGATTTTAATTCTTTTAGCATATCTATTGGGTCTTTTCGATGATATAACACTCCCATACAAAAAATGACATCAAATTTTTTTTCATAATATGGAATATGCTCAACTCCTAAGAGTTTATATTCAATATCACTTTTTATAAATGAATTTATAAATTCAAATTGAAGATTAAAAAGTGCGCTTGGGTCAAATCCTGTTATGCTTTTGGGATTCATTTCAAGCATTCTAAACATATAATAGCCATTATTGCATCCTACATCTAAAATTTCTTTATTTTCTAAATTTAGATGAGGTTTTAGAGAATTCCATTTTATATAGCTTCTCCATTCACTATCTATAAATAATTCATTTATCTTAAAAGGACCTTTTCTCCAAGGTTTTAGCATTTTAGCAATTTTTTCAATTTCTGGGTTTTCTTCAGTTTCTATTTCAATTATATCATCTAGTTTTACATTTTTTGTTTTTAGTTTTTTATTTTTAAACTCTTCAAGTGCAAGGTATATTGGTTTAATATTTTTCCATTCAAACCATTTTTGACGCTCTTTTAAAATTTCTTGAATATTCATCTCTCTCCTTAATTGCAGTTAAGACATATTTTATTTTTATGTTTGAAATTATATATATTATCTTTGCATTTTATGTAATATACTCCATATAAATCATAGTTTTCTTCACATTCTGGATAATATTTAAGAGAAATTCCTTCTTTATTGACACAACTTGTAAAAAAAAGTGCTATCATTATTAAAAGATATCTCATTAATTGCCTTTTTAATAATTATACCAAAGGAGAGATATGTATAAAAAAGTAATAGAAATTTTTAAACAAATTACTCAAATTCCTCATTGCAGTGGTAATACTACAAAGCTTCAAGAGTTTATTGAAGAATATGCAAAGAAAAGAGATTTTTTGGTTATTAGAGATAATGCAGGAAATATTTTAGCATATAAAAATCCTCCTAAAATTGCTCTTCAATCCCATATAGATATGGTATGTGTTGGTAATGCTCCAAACATAGAAATAATTGAAAAAGATGGCTGGTTGATGGCAAAAAATTCATCACTTGGTGCTGATAATGGTATTGGCGTAGCTATGATGCTAGCATTTATGGATAAGTATGATGATGTAGAGTATCTTTTTACAAATGATGAAGAAATAGGGCTTGTTGGAGCTAAAAATTTAGAATTAAAATTAAGCTCTCCTTATTTATTAAATCTTGATAGTGAAGATGATAACGAAATTATTATAGGTTGTGCTGGTGGAGTAGATGCAAAAGTTAAATATCCTTTAAAAAAATATAAAGTTAAAGGAAGTTTAGGTGAAGTTAGTATAAAGGGGCTTCCTGGAGGGCATAGCGGAGTTGATATAAATAAAAATATTCCAAATGCAATAATTGAGCTTTTATATAAAGTTGATAATTTAGCTTTTATAAAAGGAGGAGAGAGGCGCAATTCTATACCTGCAAATGCTACTGCATTAGAAGTATTTGATGGAGAAGAAGATATAGAAGTGTATGATGATGAATATTTGAGATTTTTAAGAAAGCTTCCTCATGGGGTGCTTGAATTTGATTTTAAATATAAGCTTCCAAGCAAATCAATAAATTTTGCATTAATTAATGAAAATGAAATAACACTTAGCGCAAGAGCTAATAGCAATGAAAAACTTGAAGAAATTAAAGAGTATATACTAGCTAAAACGTATGGATGTGAAGTAGAGTTTGAAGATGAGTATCCTGCGTGGGAAGCACAAGAGAATGAGTTATCAATAAAACTTAAAGAAATTACTAATGCAAACTTAAATATAATTCATGCTGGGCTTGAGTGTGCTATTTTAAAGCAAAAGTTTCCAGAAATTGAAATGGCAAGTTTTGGTCCAAAAATTGAAAATCCTCATTCTACTCGTGAGAGGGTTAATATTAAATCAATTAAAAGGGTAGTAGATAGCGTTGAGAAGTTAATAAATCAAATTTAAGGAGTAAAAAATGCCAATAATTGAAGGAATAGTGAAATTTAAAAAAGAAGATTTTGAAAGAGATAAAGAGTTTTTTATTGGGCTTAAAGAAGGTCAAAAACCTCATACTTTTTATGTAGGATGCTCTGATAGCAGAGTTGTGCCAAATTTAATTACAAAAACCCTTCCAGGAGAGTTGTTTGTAGTTAGAAATATTGCAAATGTTGTACCACCTGCTAATAAGAATGAGGGTACTATTAAATGTACAGCAGCAGTGCTTGAGTATGCAGTTAAATATCTTGAAGTTAAAAACATTGTAGTTTGCGGTCATAGTAATTGCGGCGGATTAAAAGCACTTTTTTATCCAAAAGAAAAATTAGAAAAACTTCCTTTTGTAAAAAGTTGGTTAGAATTAATTGAGGATTTAAAAGAAAAAGTAAAAGATATTAAAGATGAGAAGCTCAGAGAATGGGAGATTGAGCAGCTTAATGTTGTAAGACAGCTTCAAAATCTTTTAACATATGATTTTGTAAAAGAGAGAGTAGAAGAGGGAAAACTTAAATTATTTGGATGGTATTATATAATTGATAGCGGAGAAGTTTATAATTATAATTTTGAAACTAAAGAATTTGAGCTTATAAATTAA
>JALVAK010000094.1 GCA_027011225.1 Nautiliaceae bacterium
CTCTCCTCAGAGCGTTTTAGATTTGAAATTATTATATCTTTTAGAGAATTTCTTTTTAGCTCATCTTCTGTAGAAGGCTTTAAAATATCATTAATTGCATCTCTTTGTTTTATAATTTCTTCATAATTTGGCAATTTTATATGTCTTAAGTCTTTTAATTTCTTTGCTAATGGAGAATTAAATTCATATCTTAAAATATCTTCAACAACTCTTATACCTTCTTTAAAGCGATTGAAATTTGCATCAATAGTGCGAAGAGGAAGATTACTCTTCACGATTTAAAAATCCTAAGATTTGAAGAAGTGAAACAAAAAGGTTTAGAAAATCAAGATAAAGTGCAACTGCAGCTTCAATTTCATTTGTAACATTTCCTCTTATAATATTTTGAGTATCATAGAGGATGAAAAAACTAAAAAGAATTGCGCCAACACTTGCAATTAAAAGTTGAAGCCATGGAAGATGTAAGAAAATATTTAAAATTCCTGCAACTACTAATACAATAAGAGTAATAAATAATATTTTGCCAATGCCGGTAAAATCTTTTTTAGTATTCATAGCAAAAATTGTAAGTGCTCCAAATGCTACAGCTGTTAGCAAAAATGCTTCTGCGATAACATATCCCATATTAGCTGAAATAAACATAGCTAAAGTTGGTGCAAGAGTAAATCCTGTCATAAACGTAAAAGCAAATAGTAAAATTAAATTAAGTGGAGTTTTGTTTTTTGCAATGTATAGAGCAAATAATAAAATAAATTCTAAAATTACAGCTCCCCAATACATAAAAGTTAAACTACCTGTTGCAGGATTTATCATATTTTGTACAAAACCTAACCCTACATAAGCACCAACTGCTCCTGCTATTAAACTTCCTGCTAATAGCTGGTAAACTCTTTTTACAAATTCATTAATATTTTCAATGGCATTTGTTTCAAAAGGTGCAGATGTTTGCTCAAATGCTTTGTTTGTTGAGCTAAAATCTTTTGATGAAAATTTCATTTTTATCCTTTTTTATTTGTATTATACATCAAAGTATGTTAATTATTCATTAATTTGTTTTATGTTGAAATCAAAAAATTTGCTTTTAAATCCATTTGGAATTTTGGAATATTGTATAGAAGCTGCATTTAAATTATTTGCTTCTTGCCATAAAAGCCCAAGCGCAAATTTTGGCTCTAAAAAAAATGGATTTTTTAGTTTTGCTAAAGTCATAAGTGCTATTGCATTGTTATGATGATTTGCTCCTATTGCGGCTACTGCTCCATAATATAAAGTTTTAGCATCATTAATATTTTTATTGTTTATTAAATCGTTATAAAGAGTATAACTCTCTTCGAAATTTTTATTGTAAAAGTAGGCAAATGCGAGTTTTTTAAGCACAGGTATTAAGTCAAAAGTTTCTATTTTAGCTTTTTTTATGAGAAGAAATTTAACTCTTGGCATAAGCCCTGATATTTTTGCAAATTCAAAAACCCATTCCCTTGGGAGTTTGCCTCCATAGTAAAATTGATTTAAGTAAGGAAAAAGTTTATAAAAAAAGGCTTGATATTTTTTTGCTATATCTCTTATTGGGAGATTTTTATTTTGTGCATAAAAATATAAGATATTGCTAATTAAATCATTCTCAAACATACTTTTTAATCTAAACGCTTCATTTTTGTAATCTTTATTGAAAATAGCTTTTATTGTAAGGTTAGTTAAAATCCATAAAGGTTTGTTTTTTTGAGTTTGCTCACTAAATGCTGCCATAGTTACAGTATCATTTGTATATATGCTAAGCATAGCTTTTTCAAGAGTAGTTTTATCATTAAAATCATCTTTTATAGAAGCTACTAAGTAAGGATTATTTATATTAGCTTTATCTGCAGCAAAAAGAGCTAAAATACCACTTTTTAAATCATATGGATTTAAATGATATGCTTTTAGCAGATGAAAGTAGGCTTTTTTATATTCTCCAAGCTGTGCGTAGGTTATTCCAAGATTATAATTGATAATATAAGAATCTTTTTTTTCATTGTATAGTTTTTGAAATTCTTTATTTGCTAAGTATATATGAGAATTTATTGCAAGTTTTATAGCTTTTGCTATTTTCAGATTAAGATTTGATAAAAAGGAGCTTTTTGATAAAGAAATTTTTGCTTCTTCAATTGCTCCAAGTGGAATAGCAGATATTCCTTTTTGAAGATATTCAATAGTCTTGCTCATATTAATAACTTTATAAGGTGCATAATAAAAAAACAAATCATAAAAATCTTTTTTATTTTTTAAAAATGTTTTTTTAAACTCTTTTTGGGCTGTTTTTATATCAAAAAGCGAAGGTTTTAAATAGACATATATTGGATAAATATTTGAATCTTTATATGTTTTAAAAATTTTTGAAGCTTCTTTATAAAGAGATAATTTTAAATCAACAAGTCCTAATGCAAATTCTCCTTTAGGCTCAGAAGTGTTTTTAAGGTAGTTTCTTGCTAATAGGTATTCTCCTATTTGTGCAAGCTCTAATCCTTTATATAAAGGATTTTTTTCATATTTTTGAGCGTTTAGAGGGTCTTTTAAATATTCATATACTGAGCTTAAGAGTTTATTTGGATTATAATCTGTTTTTATTTTAAGAGCTGGTAGAGTTTCATATTCATACCCTTTATAATACATTACAACGGCATAATAATAAGGGTAATTTTTGTTTTTAGCAAGTTGTGGCAGATATAGATACGCTAAATTTGTATAGTATTTAAAAAGTTTTTTATTTTTTAGTTTTAATGCAGCATAAGCGGCATTAATTGCGCTAAGGGTTATAGATTCTTTATTTTTTATTGCTTTTTGGAAAAGTTTTAGAGCTTCTTTATATTTTTTTTCTTTTAGTTTTATAACTCCTAAATTATAAAAAGACAAACTCTCAGAATAAGTAGCTATTTTTTCTAATAACTTTAGGGCTTTTTCTTTTTTGCCACTTTTATAAAGAATGTTTGCTTTTTTTATAAGAATTTTAAGCTCATCTTTTGGAATTGATTTTTTTTCAAGTTTTTTTACAATTTTTTCAACATTAAAGTTTTCTTTTTTTTCTTTTTTCTTTTTTACTACAACAAGCAAAAGCAAAAGAAGAGTAATTAAAAGTGCTAATAAAAGAGCAATTATTATATATACTTTTTTGTTATCTTTTTTGTCTTCTTCTACAATTATGATATTTTCTTCAGCCAAATTTTACCTTATAGATATTTCTCTAAAACTTTTGGGATTTTTATTTTTCCATCTTTTGTTTGATAATTTTCCATAATTGCAACAAGTGTTCTTCCAACTGCTAAGCTACTTCCATTTAGAGTATGAGCAAGTCTATTTTTTTTGCCATCTTTATATCTGATTTTACCGCGTCTTGCTTGAAAGTCTCTTGTATTTGAAATTGAGCTAATTTCTCTATATTTGTTTTGAGATGGAATCCAGACTTCTAAATCTATTGTTTTTGCTGCACTAAATCCTAAATCACCAGTGCATAGCATTACTTGTCTAAAAGGAAGCTCTAGTTTTTTTAGTGCATCGCTTGCACACTCAACCATTTCTTCAAATACTTTATCACTATCTTCTGGTTTTGTAATAGCAACAAGCTCAACCTTATCAAACTGATGCTGTCTTATCATACCTTTTGTATCTTTGCCGTAACTTCCTGCTTCTTTCCTAAAGCAAGGAGTATAAGCAGTAAGTTTTATAGGTTTATCTAAATTTTCAATAATCTCATCTCTAAAAAGGTTAGTTAAAGGCACTTCTGCAGTAGGTATAAGATATAAATCTTCATCTTCTACCTTAAATAAATCTTCTTTAAATTTTGGAAGCTGACCTGTTGCTGTCATAGTTTCGCTATTTACCAAAAATGGTACATAAACTTCTTCAAATCCATAACTTCTATTATGCTCTAAAAAGAAATTTATTAAAGCTCTCTCAAGTCTTGCAGCTTCATTTTTAAGCACAACAAAACGGCTTTTTGCAAGTTTTACGCCTTTTTTAAAATCAAGCCAATTTAGTTTTTCTCCAAGCTCGTCATGACTTTTTACTTCAAAATCAAATTTAGGGATTTCTCCAAATCTTTTAATTTCTACATTATCATTTTCATCTTTTCCAATTGGCACATCATCATCAGGGATATTAGGGATATTTAGCGCTTTTGAATATAATTTTTCTTCTATTTCTTTAAGTTTTGAATTTAGCTCTTCAATTTTATTTTTAATATCTGCTACTTCATTCTTAAGTTTTGCGGCTTCTTCTTTTTTACCTTCTTTAAATAATTTTCCTATTTCTTTAGATAAAATATTTCTTTTATTTTGATAGCTTTCAAGCTCAGTTTGAATTTTTTTCTTTTCTTCAAAAAGAATTTTAATTTCTTTTAAAAGATTTTCATCTACTCCTTTTAATTTTAACTTTTTTGCTACATTATCAAAGTCTTTTTCTAAAAGCTTTAAATCAATCATTAAATCCCTTTTCAATTTTATGTTATAATATATCGGTAATTTTAACATAAAAGGAGATTAAATGAGAAAACTTGTCGCATTAAGTATTAGTGCAATACTCGCTTCTACTTTAATGGCAAAAGAGATTAAAGTAGGTGTACTTCAACCTCTAACTGGACCAATTGCAGCATTTGGTCAAAAAACTCTTGATGGTATTAAATTAGTACATGAAAAATATAACACTCTTCCAAATGGAGATAAAATTAAGCTTGTTGTAGTAGATAATCAATTTGACAAAATACAAACAGTTAACGGATATAAAAGACTTGTATCAAATGAAAATGTCGTAGCAGTTGAGGGACCTTTAGCTAGCTCTATGGCACTTGCGGTTAAAAGATTTGCAAACGATACTAAAACTCCAACTGTAACTCAAATTGCAACAAATCCAAGAGTTACAAAAGGTACAAAATATATCTCAAGAACATGTTTTACAGATGATTTTCAAGGGACAGTTGCTGCTAAATATGCTCTAAAACATAATTTAGATAATGCAGTAGTTGTATTTGATATGAAGCAAGATTATTCTGTAGGTCTTGCAAAAGCGTTTATGAAAGCTTATAAAAAAGGTGGCGGAAAAATCTTAAAAACTCTATTTATCAACACTGGAGATAAAGATTTTAACGCTCAAGTAGCACAAATTAAAAAATTAAATCCAAAATTTATCTACACTCCAATTTATGCGCCAGAAGAAGGATTATTTTTAAGACAATTAAGAGCTGCTGGAGTAAAAGCTCCTGTAATGGGTGGTGATGGTATTGCAGACCCAGCACTTCTTAAAAAACTTGCTGGAAAAGCGGCAAATGGTGTAATGTATACAGACCACTTTGATGCAGCAAAAGCTCCAACTCCACTTTCAGCAAAATTTATCAAAGATTTTAAAGCTAAATATGGAAGAGCTCCAAGTGCGTTTGCAGCAACTGGTGCTGATGCATATCTTGTAATTTTCAATGCAATCAAACAATGCGATACACCAGCAACTTCAAATGATTTATCTAAATTTAAATCATGCGTAAATAATGCAATAAGACACACTAAAAATCTTGAAGCTGTAACAGGATATTTAACAATTGACCCAAATACAGGAAATCCTATCAATAAACCAGCAGTAATTGAGAAAATAGTAGATGGTAAAACTCAGTTTGTAGAGCTAGTTAAACCTTAATTCTTCTTTTTTCTTTCTTATTCTTCCAAATAACTTGCTATAATAACTAAAAAAAGGTCACTGAAATGGATATTGGATTTGTCTTACAGCAAATCATTAATGGTTTTTCTCTTGGTAGTATGTATGCTTTAATTGCTATTGGGTATACATTAGTTTATGGGGTACTTAGACTTATTAACTTTGCTCATGGCGATATTATGATGGTTGGAGCGTTTTTAACATTTATTTTGCTTGGAATTTTTACGGGGTGGAAATTTCAGCATATCAATATGCCACTTTTTTTTACAGCGGCGGGTATTGCTATTATTTTAACTTCTATTGTAGGAATTTTAACATATGTAATTGCATATAAGCCTTTACTTGATAAAGGTGCGCCAAAAATTTCTCTTTTAATTACTGCTATTGGTATTTCATTTTTTCTTGAGAGTTTATTTAATGTAATTGCAAATCAATATTTAGGCGGTACATATCAAGCGTTTTATTTTCCAAAATGGTTTTCAAAAATTATCCATATAGGAGATATTACAATTCCTATTCTTACAATAATTGTACCAATTCTTACAATTTTGCTTCTTTTATTAGTGCTTTTTATACTTTATAAAACAAAAGTAGGAATTGCAATTAGAGCGCTTGCATTTGATATCTCAACTGTAAAACTTATGGGTGCGAATTCTAATTTTATTATTGCATTTGTCTTTGCGCTTGGCTCTGCTCTTGCTGCAATTGGGGGTATTGCATATGCTATGGCATATCCTAGTATTGACCCTTATATGGGGATGCTTGTAGGTCTAAAAGCATTTGCTGCTGCAGTTGTAGGAGGAATAGGAAGCGTTACTGGAGCAGTAATTGGTGGATTTATTTTAGGATTTGTAGAAGTTGCAATTCCTGGATTTTTCCCAGAGCTTGGCGGATGGAAAGATGCGTTTGCGTTTATTTTATTGATTTTTGTATTGCTATTTAAACCAACGGGTATTATGGGAATAGATTTTGAAAGACAAAGGTTTTAAGATGAGTGCAAAAAAATATTTTACTTTAATAGCAATTGTAACAGCTGTATTTGTGGCATTTTTATATTTTTCTCCTAAAATCTTTGGAAGTTATACAATAACAGTTCTTAGCAATATTTATATTTTTATAATTTTAGCGGTTAGTTACAACCTCATAAATGGAGTTACTGGACAATTCTCACTTGAGCCAAATGGGTTTGTTGCAATTGGGGCATATGTTACTGCGATATTACTGCTCTCGCCTGAGATTAAAGATGAATTGTATATGCTCTCAGAGCCTCTGCCTCTTATAAGAGATGTATTCTTAGACCCAAGCAAGCCTTTTAATCCATTTTTAGCACTGTTAATTAGTGGATTTGTAGCTTCATTAGTAGCGCTAACTCTTGCTTTTCCTGTATTTAGGGTAAGAGGTGATTACTTGGCTATTGTTACACTTGGATTTGGATTTATTATCAGAATTTTTCTTATAAACAATCCTGAAATTTCAAATGGCTCAATGGGGCTTGATTCAATTCCGGGATTTGCAAGTTATTTTTTAATAGGAATTATTTGTTTAATTGTCGTGATTTTAGTTTATAATATTGTTTATTCTAGGTATGGAAGGGCTATGAAAGCTGTAAGAGATGATGAAGATGCAGCTCTTGCAATGGGAGTAAATACTTTTAAAACAAAAACTCTTGCTTTTATGACAAGTGCCTTTTTTGAAGGAGTTGGAGGAGGGCTTTTAGCAAGCTCTATTGGCTCAATCTCACCTGATCAATTTACATTTATGTTGACATTCCAATTATTAATTATTATAGTATTAGGCGGTCTTGGAAGTATAAGTGGCTCTATTATTGCAACATTTTTATTTATAGGTGGAATGGAATTATTAAGACCACTTGATGATAGCTCTTGGCATTTTGGTCCAATCCATGGGATACCAGGGCTTAGAATGGTAGTATTTAGTATATTGCTTTTATTATTGATGCTATTTGCAAGACGAGGGCTACTTGGAGATAAAGAGATTTGGGATTATATAAAGATTAAAAGGAGAATTAATGAGTGATATATTAAAAATTGGAAAGTATGAATTTACAAGCAGACTTATTGTAGGAAGCGGGAAATACCCTGATTTTCAAACAACTAGAGATGCAACTTTAGCAAGTGGTGCTGAGATGATTACGGTGGCTGTTAGACGTGTAAATATAATGGACCCGAATGAAGAAAATTTAATGGATTATTTTAAAGATACAGATGTGCAAATTTTGCCAAATTCTGCTGGATGTACGACGGCAGAAGAAGCTATTACACTTTTTAGACTTGTAAGAGAAGCAACAGGAATTGATATAATAAAACTTGAAGTAATAGGAGATACTAAAAAAACACTTTATCCAGATGTAATTGAAACTCTAAAAGCTTGTGAAGTTTTAGCAAAAGAAGGCTTTACTGTTATGGCTTATACAAATGACGACCCTATTATGGCAAAAAGACTTGAAGATGCCGGAGCTGCTGCTGTTATGCCTCTTGCAGCACCTATTGGAAGCGGTCTTGGAGTGCAAAATAGATATAATGTTGTATTTGTAAAAGATGCGGTAAATGTGCCTGTAATTGTAGATGCCGGAATTGGTACGGCAAGTGATGCAAGTGTTGCTATGGAGCTTGGGGCTGATGGAGTGCTTACAAATACAGCTATCGCTCAGGCTAAAAACCCAATAGCAATGGCTGAGGCTATGAAACATGCTGTAATTGCTGGAAGAATGGCTTA
>JALVAK010000095.1 GCA_027011225.1 Nautiliaceae bacterium
TTTTACTTTTTTTGTTTATATAAATTTTAAAATGTTTCTCTTCTTTTATATATTCAACCTCTAAATCTTTTAAGTCTGTCTTTTCTTTTAACTCTTTTATATTTCTTTTTAGAAGCTCTAACATTTTTGAAGGGTATTTTTTATCTGTATTTAATAATTTATTTAAATGTTTTAATGTTATTCTTATGTATCTATAATTTTCAAAACTTTTTAAAAACTCGTATAGTTTATAATTATATTTACTTCTAAATTTTAATGTATAAGGTATTAAATCAAGTTTTGTAAAGTTTTTTTTGATTTTCATTAAATATCTAATTAAAGGGTTTAAAGCGATTTGAAATTTAACAATTCCTGTTTTATCTTTGTATTCTCCAGTTGGGTATTGTAAAAAATGTATTGGAAGCCATCTATATAATTGTTTTTGGAGTGGGTCATAATAGTTATATAGTTCTATTTTTTTTTCTTGCAACTCGTCTAATGTTTGTCTAATAATGTTTGTATAATCTTTTACATTTTTTAGCCCCAAATAATCTTTTAATTGTCTAGCTTCAACTATAAAATATTTTTGGTCATACAAATCATTTTTTTGCACTATATAATAAATTGTATTTAAAAGTCTTTTAGCAAAAACGCTTAGATCATCTGTTCCTCTAATCAATTCATTTTTTTTATGTATTTGTATTTTTTTCATTTTAGTCCCTTTTATTTTTTTGTAATAAATTTTATCATATTTTTCTTAAATTCCTATTCTTAGTAATAGGGAAATAGGAAAAAATACCCTATTCATAGGAAAAAATACCCTATTCATAGGAAAAAATACCCTATTCATAGGAAAAAAATACCCTATTCATAGGAAAAAATACCCTATTCATAGGAAAAAAAACTTTCAAAACTCCCTAAATTTCAAAAAAAACTCGCTGTCTATAAGATAAATAAGATATATATAAGATAATAAGATAATAAAGAGGAAAAAGCTAGTTAATTTTTTTTTAAGTAATTTTTAAGAATTTTTCTGATTAAATCTGATAATGTTAAATTCTTTTTTTCTGCTAACTCTTTTAATTTTTTATAGTCTTCCAAATCAATCCTTAGGCTAATCATTTTTTTATTTGTTTTCAAATTTTCCTCCTCTAATAGTTCCATATTTAATAAAATTAAGCTATCAATATTTATTTTTAACTCTTTCAAATAAAATAAAATTTCATCTATTTCGTTTTGAGATTTATTTCTCAAATATTTTTTATCTTTTAAGTATAAGAAAACATTTTTTAAAAGATTTATATCAATGTTATCAACTAAATTAAGTATTTCATTTAATTTTTTTCTCATTTATTCCCTTATTTTTAAAAAAAATCAATTAAAAAACTTGTATTAAGTTGTATTACATTAAACAACGATTTTTAACGATATTTAGGTAATTTTCGTTAATATCTATACCAATACATTTTCTATTTAATTTTAGTGATACTTTTGCAGTAGTTCCTGAACCTATAAATGGGTCTAAAATAACATCTCCTTTTTTAGTAGTTAATAGAATACATTTTTTAACTAATTCTTCTGGAAAAGGTGCTACATGGTTTGATAAATTGGGTTGTAGTGGAATACTCCAAACATTTCTTAGTTTTCTTTTATTCTCTCTATTTAGAAGCTCTTTTAAAGTATTTAAAGGATTAAATTTATTATTATATTTATTTCTAGTTATTTTAATATCATATTCAATAGTTTTTTTATCTGTAATTAAAATTTTTTTATTACCCTCTCTTTTGGTTTCTATTAAGCGACCAATCTTTTTAAGTGTAATATCATTATTTTTTTTAATTCGTGCAATATAAGCAACGCCAGCATCAATTGCGACTATTTTTTTATTCTTTAAATTTCTTTTTTCTCTTTTATTGTCTATTTCTTCATATAAATCATAAATTTTATAGTCATTTGACTTTGTAAAATGAAAAATATACTCCCAGGCGTTTGTTAATTTTTGTCCTCCTTGTGGCATTGGATTTGGTTTATGCCATATTATTTTGTTTTGAAGTATTAAAAAGTTAGATAAATGTATAAGTAATTTTTCTGCAATAAGTCCATAATTTCCGATATTTATGAAAATACTTCCATTATCTTTTAAAATTCTTTTACATTCTAAAAATACTTCTAAAAGATTAGCAATATACAAATTTTCCTCTTGTTCCTGTCCTATCTCTTTTTTTGAATTTGTGTATTTTCTTAATTGAAAATAAGGTGGGGAAGTTATTATTGTATCAATTGAATTATCGGGAATTTGTTGTAATATTTTTTTACTATCTCCTAGATATAAAGTTAGTTTTTTATCTTGATAATAAATCATTTAGGAAACTCTTTAAACTCTTTTTTTAATAGCTCTTTTATATATTTATTAAAGTTTGGAATATTATCTTTTATAAATTTATATTGTTCTTCTGTCAACGCAATACTTTTAAAATATCTTTTCTTTTTTTCTTTTTTTTTCTCTGGTCCCAGGAAGTCATGTTTAGTTTTAGTTTTAATATTAAAATATAATATATTACATTCAATTTTTACATTTGTAAAAACATCTTTGTGTATATTTGTTATTTTGGTTATATTTAAGTTATTTAAGTATTCCATTCGTTTTTTTGAGTTATATAAAAAATAATTTGGAACTATACAAACAACTGGCATCTTTTCTCCAAATACATTAAAAATATGTTGCAAAAAGTCTTGTGGGTATAAATTCCCTGTTTTTGGGTTTTTTTTAAATGGAGGATTTGTAATAACTAAATCAATATTTAAATTTTCAAAATCTTTTTTAGTAGTTTTTAAAAAATCTTTGTGTATAAAATAATCAAAATTTTCTTTGTAATCGTCAATTACATCAATTCCTATTATTTTTGTATTTTTCTTTTTTTTAAATGGTTTTGTTAAATCTCCTCTATATGCTCCAACATCTAGGATGTTATGTATTTGTTTCCTCTTTAAAGTTTTATAAATTTCCTCTGCAACTATTGGAGGTGTTATAACAATATTATCACTTAAATTTTTTGTAATTTTATTAGTATTTATCATTTTGTGATATACCTTTTTAAAGTTTATTTTGTAATGTAAAAATATATCACAAATTATTTGTTTTTTTATAATTTTTTGACTTTAAAATTATTTGTAATTAAAATTATTTTGTAGTCAATTTAATTTAATTTAATTAAAAGGTTTAATAATGTATAGATTTGTAGAGGAAGAAAATAAAATAAAAGTATTAAAAAGAGAAAAAGAAGGGAATTATAAAGTTGATTATGATTTTCAAGTTTTAGAAGTTAAAGAAATTTATTTAAAAGGAAAAAAAGTAAATAAGAGTGAAATTTTAGGAACTTATTTTAATAGTTATAAATTTGAAAATGGTATTTTGATAATTAATTAAATAAATAATTGGTAATGATTGCAACGACTGAGAATTGACTGACTTTTTTAAAATGACTAATTTTTTTTGTGTGAGTGCAGGGGGGAGCCTGAAAAACCTACCGCTAGGTAGGTTTTTTAGGGGGGAGAACCAAACGAACACAAAAAAAAGCAAGGAATGCATAAAAAAGGAAAGGAAAGCGAAAGGAAGTAAAAAGAATTACCAACCAAAGATAAAAAGATAAATGACTTGATTATCTTAAGCCAAACTGTTGGCTGAATTTGTAATTAAAATTTAAAGAAAAAATAATGAAAAAATAATTATAAATAATTAATTTCCTCTCTAATTTTTTGAATTTCTGGTCTATATTTTTTAATTGTATTTATACTTAATTCGCTAATTTTTTTAAGTCTATATTCACTGAATTTGTATTTGCTGTTTTTCATTACTTGTAATGAATCTTTTAGTTTTTGTAATGTTTTTTTTCTTTTTGCTTCAACTCCAAGTTTATTTAATTGTTTTCCACTTATAATTGTTATTTTATTACCGAATAAATTTAATTTCATTGTATTCCTTTTTATTTTATTATAACAAATAATATCAAATGAAGCAAAATGATATCAAAATGATATTAATTTTATAAAAACAATAAAAATAAATTTGGAGAATATTTAAAAGTTTTTAAAATAAAAAATAAAAAAGTATAAAAGCAAACAAATGGAACAATTAAATTATAAAAAAATTATGGAAAATAAAAAATTATTGTTGTTAAAAGAATATAAAAATTTGAATGATTTTTATATAAGTTGTGCAAAACATATTGAAAGAAAAAGAATTAAGTATGCAAGTAGTAATATTATTAAAAATAAAAAGACAGGAAGTATACATTTAATTAAAAGTGATTTTAAAAGTTATTTAAATAGTTATTTTAATACCATTATTCAGAGGTTGATTTATAATAAAAAAATAGCCGAGAAAGAAAATTTAACTCCATTTTTTATTACTTTTACACTTCCAAGTGAATATCATCCTTTTAAAACATATAACAAAAAAAATCTAGATGATTGGGAATTAAATGAAAATTTTAAGTTTAATAGTATTGAAGAAGCAGTTAAAGAAGGTTATTTACAATTAAATCTTATTTTTAGATATTTTTATACTTATTTAAAAACTCAAAATAGGAAATATAGAAAACAACTTAAAAATTTAAGATACAATGTATTTTTTGAATATCACAAAAGTTTTTTACCCCATCTTCATCTTTTAATTTATTTACCAAATGATGCTGAAATAGAAAAATGGTTATTACAGGCATACAATAGAACTATTGAAAAATTTGGAATGAACCCTGCAAGTAATAAATTAATAAAAATAGAAGATAAACAAGAAAATGGGAAAAAACTAAAAAAACTTGATGGTGCAGTATTGTATATTAGTAAGTATATAAGTAAAAATTTAAAAAAACTTTTTGAAATTCCCGACAATTTAGACGATTTGAAAGACATAATAAGCAATAGAGAATTTAATAATTTTAAAGTGAAAGAAAGAGAGTTATACAAATACATTGGCTGGAAAAGTTATAACAATATTAGGATTTTTAGGGGAAACAATATGAAAATTGGTATTAAAAATTATTCTAAAATTTATTATAGTCTAGAAGAACAAGAAAAAAAAGAATTATTAGAACAAGCAAAAAATAATAATAGTTGTTTACTTTTTGAAATAGAAAAATTAATTACCAGATATACAAAAATTAAAGATACAAAAAACAAAAAAGAAAAAATAAAAAAAATAAAAATTGGAACTAAATATAAAATAAATGAAGTCAAGGAAAAAATTAGGAAAACTAGATATGTCAAAATTTATGAACTTTTTAAAATAGTTATATTATTTAAACAATTTTATAGTAATGCTAGCTGGCTGGAATTTGATTTTGTTTATAAATATGATTTTGTTGATGATGATTATTATAACTATAAACTAAATAATTTAATTGAAAAAATAGAGGAGTATTTACATACTTTTGATTTTGTTTTTGAATTAAAACTTAAACAATATAAACATGATTTAGATTTGGACGAGGATTATATTTTAGTTGAGAGACTTTTAAACAATGAATTAAAAACTAAAATACTTGATGATACTCTTCAAATTTATGAGAGAAATGAAAATATTTTTAAACAATTTGTTAAAAACTTTATAAATGTATATAACAATTTTATTAAAAGTAAAAAATATATTGGAACTGTTGCATTCAAAGAAATATTGCAATTAAAACCTTATATTATAAATTACTACAAACAATTTAAAAAATGGATTGATAGCGACTTATCTTTCTCCTCTTTGTTTTTTACTACTTATTATAAAATAACTAACTATGTAATTTATAAAAATAATGAAGAACTCTACAATAAAGATAATTATGAGAAATTTTTATATTGTCCATCTTTTTAAAATTTTTTTACATATTTTTTTATTTTATTTTGTAATTTTTACTTTTTTTTTATAATAAAAATAGTATCAATTGAATTAAATTGATACTATACAAAAAATTACAAAGAAAGGGAAAACATGAATACAAAATTAGTATTTATAGGGAAATTAGACAATGTTTTTAGTGTAGAAAATGACGGAAAAAAAGCAGTTGTGTTGCAATTTTTAGATAGAACTGAAAGTGGAAAATTAAAATTGATTGATGTTAAAGCTACAGAAAATCTAGAGAAATTTGAAAAATTAGAGCCAGGGAAAGAGGTTAAATTACTAGTTAATGTTAGTACATTTAATAATAAAATTTATTATAAAGCTATAGACCTTATTAAATAGCTTCCTCTTTTTTTCTCCCAAATTTAAATTGAAAGGAACAAAATGAAACTTATAAAAAAAATACTAAATAAACTTTTTAAAAAACAAAAACAAAATAAAGATTGGTATTCAATTTGGAATATGGGAGGTGGAAAATGAAACTAGATAGCAAAATAATTTTAGTTGGTACTCCTGTTAGTGTAGCTAAAAAAATTAATAAAAAAGACAATACTATTTATTTATTAATACAATTTTTACAAAAAGACAGCGAAACAGGGGAGGTTAAACTTTTTGATGTAAAAGTAGAGCAAGCTTATTTACATAATTTTGCAGAGATTGAGGAAGGCAAACAAGTACAAATAGAAATTATTATTAAAACATTCCAGAACCAGATGTTTATTCGTGGAATTAAATTGTTAAAAATATCAAAATAAATAGAAAAAAAATTATGTTAACTAAAAGGGAATAAAATGAAAGAATATTTAAAAGTAATTACACTTACTATTATAAAATATTTTTTTATAACTGTTAGTTTATGGTTTTTGTTTGTACTTTTTTATACTATATTTAGCGACATACCAACTTTTTTACATTTGGCAAGCAATATAAATAATTTAAGCACATATGAGTTGGAACAATATGTTAAACATAGCAAAATTATAGCCAATGAAACAAACGCTTATTTTATAGTATTTTTAATTAGTTTATTATTTGTTGTTGTTTCTCATATTTTGTTATTAAAAAAAAAAGGATTAACTTATAGTCAATATATAAAATTTAAATTATTACCTCATTTTTTTGGCTTTTTTAAAAAAATAGAAAAAGAAAATAGTAGTAAAAAAATTAATAAATATCTCTTTGACAAAATATATAAAATAAAAAATGGGGAGATAATTTTTTACAACCCAGCAGGCATAGATTATGAAAAATATAACAAAGAAAAAGATAATTTAGAACATTATTTAAATTTGACTATTTACAAAATAGATAAAATATTTCCAAACAAAGTAGCGATTAAGTATAAAGACCCGCTAGAAAAATTTACATTTACAAGAGAACTATTTAAAAAAGATATGGTGTATTTTGGTCGTGGTTTTAATTCTGGTGATATATACATACATTTAAAAGATTTAACTCATTATTTAATAGTGGGACAAAGTGGGAGTGGTAAAAGTGTATTTCAAAATTTACTTATAAATAATATTTTATTTAATTTGGAACAAGTGGAGAAACTTTTTTTGGTAGATTTAAAAGCAGGAGTGGAATTTACACAATATCAAAAAATAGATAAAAATAAAATTGAAGTAATAAGTGATATATCTCAACTTTTACCATTAACAAGAAATTTAATTGAAATTATGGAAAATCGTTATAAAACTATGATAGAACAAGACATTAAAAATTGGAATGGAAAACCTATACTCATTTTTATTGATGAATATGCAAGTATTAAGGACCAAGCGCAAAATTTAGAGAAAAATGAAAATAAAGAATTAAATAATAATATTAGGACATTATTAGCAAAAGCAAGAGCTTCTGGCATTAAATTTTTTATAGCTACTCAAAAAGCTACGAGTGATTCAATTGATACAACCGTAAGGGAAAATTTACAAACTAAAATATTACTTAGAACTGTATCAAAAGACGCACAAAGAGCTGTATTAGGAGGAAAAGAGGTTATTGAAGAATTAGGAGTTGACCCTGCAAAATTTGATAAGGGAAGATACATATTTTTTGGTGATACAATTCAGGATTTAGTACAAGCTCCTTTTATACCAGATGATTTTTACAAAATATTTTTAAAAGGACAAAGCAATGGAAAATAATAAAAACATAATAAAATTAAAAAGAAAATTTAATAAACTAGATAAAGAAAGAAAAAGTTTATATTGGCTAATTCATAATTTGAATGACGATTATTATCAAGTTAGAGTTGATTTGAGAAAAAAATTTTCTCTTCTTAAAAGTATATTTTTGAAATATAAATATAATAAAGATAGTTTAACTGAAGATATTTTAAAACAATTAGAAAATAATTTAATTAAATTTAAAAAATATATGGAACAGCAATTAGAAAAGAGGGATAAAGAATTAGAAAAACTTTATAATTAAAACTTTTTAATAGTTTTTTGAATTATAT
>JALVAK010000096.1 GCA_027011225.1 Nautiliaceae bacterium
GATCTATTTTTTGAATCTTTTTGATTAGTTTCATATCTCGTGTATAAGAAGTCTCGATAAAACTGTTGATCCTTACCTTTTGTTTTCCAAAATGTAAATAACCATTTGGTTCCAAAACAATACCATTGGTAAATACAACCGCTCCAGACTTTGTTTTACCTTGAATAGTAGTTTGTAAGAAAAATGGCCTTTTTTGTAGTTTTCCAGTATGCAAATCAATATAACTAAAAATGGCTACTGTGGGAAAAATATCTAACATCCTCAGTGGAAGATAGTAATAAATATCTTCTTTTACTTTTGGCAAAGGAATTTTTTGATATATCAATGGTTCAACTTCATCAATTGATTTAAGCTTATAATACTCTTTGATATCTTTGACTATGTCAAACAGCTTTTTATCCTGATAATGCTTTTCTGTAAAATAGACATCGAGTATTGCCATATTGTAGCTTGGGAGTTCAGGTCGGGTGAGAGCAAAACTAACTGGATAGTTCACATTTCCACTATGTTTTCCACCATCTATAAGCGTCTTGACATCAGCATAGTACCTGATCGGATATCCATAATCCCACCAAGTTAGGACATAATCTGTTCTTTTAGTAATATTTTTTAATTTATCTAAAACCTCTACTTCATATTTATTGAAAGTTGTTGGCATAATATATTTATGAATATGTTGATAATTTGGATAAATAATTCCTACCATCAATAAAGCTGAAACTATATAAGGTGTTACTTTTTTTACTCTTTCATCTATAATAAATCTATTTAAAAATTCACCAATTTTCCAAAAAAGATAGGCTGCACCTAGTGCCATAAAAGGTACAGCAAAAATCGTAAATCTCAGCCCTCCTCTCAAAGCAAAAAAACCCAGTACAACCATAGGAAGGCTTATCCACATCACCGGATATCGTACCAAAAGCCAAAGATAGCCAAAAAGTCCTACAAAAAACCCAAACCAGCTCCCACTAATACGATGTACGAACACATCATAACTTATTTGTCCTGCTTCTCGTACTGTATTGACCACATCATAATATTTGATCCCTTCTATGTTAATAGCTGTGTCTCTATGAAAATATTTATTGCTAATAATGTTATATACCCATGGAAACACTATGAAAAACAAAAATATACCAGCCAATATGATTAAAACTTTTGTTTGATGAGTTTGAATATATTGACAATCCCTTTTTAAAATAACCACTTGCAACAGTAAAAGTAGCAAAATTTTAAGCCATAATAAACCAATAGGTAAAATAGGAATGAGCAAAAAGATTACAAAAATAAGCTCTAATACAATATCTTGCTTTTTGAGAAATTTTAGATACAAAAGATACAAACCGCTCATTGCCACTATACCAATTGCGATATTGTAAAGTCCTCCATGCCAATAATCCATCAAAAGCATAAATAAGGGTGCAAGAAAGAAAAATCTTTTATCCTTGCTTTTTAGACTCCACATAGTTGCCCATACAGCAAATGTGGGTAATACAACTGTGAGCATATCGGTATCGTAGTAGCCAAACATTGTCCTATGATAGTAACTCCAAGCAATACTAGATAGAAGTGCTGCTAAAAATCCTACCCATACATTACCCAAAAGCCTCCCTATTAAAATCAGAGGAATCACGATCAAGCCGCCAAAAATCCCAGGCATATAAAGAATGAGCGTATTCAAGGAGACATGGAAGGTTTTAGCAATCCAAGCAGTTAATATCGCCAATGGTGTCTCAACAGGAGAGAGATCATTTTTTTGATGAAAACCAGCAATTATATCTCTTGCACCTTCGGCATAATAATACCCATCTACATTGTTGATCATGAGCTGACCATGCCAATAAAATTGATCAATATTAGCAACTTTATCAATATAAATAAATCTCAAATAGATACTAAAAAAGTATGCTATCACTATCAACAATAGTAAAAGCAACCTATTTTTATATTTCACATCTACCATAACATTCCTTTTACATTTAACTTTTTTAAATATATGCTCTTTTGATTTGTTCAAGCATCTCTTCACTTTTTAATTTATCATATATATGAACTTAAATTTCTATCTTCTAAAGATATCTAAAACAATCTAATCATTGCCAATTACATTTGCCTGATAAGCCTTTTTAATACAGTTTCTTGAACTATAACGGTCTATTCTTAATAATTTAAAACTACCTTCGAAGCTTTCCATAACATTTTAACAGTAAACTCAAACCTGTGAATCACTCCATTTTTATCCAACTCATTTTCTTCACTTTCTGCAATCAAAGCTGCTTCTTCCACTTTTTTTAAGACACTATTGAAATTATCTATTTTGATTTGATATATCACTTTTTTTCATAAAGATTTTTGTTCCTCTTTCGTTTTTATATTTAATTAAATTATCTTCGCAGAATCTATATCCGATAAAATTTCTTCCCATCTATTTTTTAATATTTCCATTCTCTAACTCTATTATTCTATCACATCTATCAAGCGTAGAGAGTCTATGCGCTATTATGATCATGGTTTTACTTTTACCTATTTTATATATTTCATCCATAATCTTCTTTTCTGTTTCGTTATCGAGAGCACTTGTCGCTTCATCAAGCACCAAAATTTCTGGATCATTATACAATGCTCTTGCAATTGCTACTCTTTGCTTTTGTCCTCCACTTAGTTTTACACCATTTTCTCCTACTCTTGTATAGATTCCTTCGTGATGGTTTTCCAAAAAATCCAAAATATTGGCCATTTTCAAAACTTTTTTAACTCGAGCCTCATCAATTTCCTCACCAAAAGCTACATTTTCTGCAATAGTTCCATCTACGAGATAGATAGATTGGGGAATATACCCTATTTTTTTTCTCCATGAGCGCAGATTTCTTTCATTCAACTCTTTTCCATCCACCAGTATTTTACCGCTTTTGGGTCTATATAGTCCTATGATCAAATCAACTAATGTAGATTTACCACTGCCACTTTCCCCTATAAGACCTATCTTTTCTCCTTTTTGGATCGTCAAATTAACATTTTTCAAAACGTCTTTTTTATCATACGCAAAACTTATGTTTTCAAGCTCGATGTTTCTATGAAATTCTATAGTTTCATCCCCCAACTCTTCTGGCTCATATATCAGATCATTGTGAGTGATCTCCAAAGATTTCAAATAAAAAAGTATCTGATTATAACTATTGTAAATTCTATTAACACTCGGCATAAGCCTATAAAGACCTAATACAAACATACTCAAAAGAGGAAGAAAAGCTTTGATATCGGTACGATACTTCAAAATAAGATAGATGATAATCAAAGCGATTAAACTAAATCCGATTGCTTCCAAAAAGAGTCTAGGCAATTGTGAAAGAGTCTGATTTGTAATATTGGCCTGTGCATATCCATAACTGGCATTTGAAAATTTATCGAGAATTTCCTGATCATTTCCTTTGAGTTTGATAATTTTGAAATTACCAAATGAAGAGTTGATGATTTCAAAAAATTTCTCTTGCATTACACTTCTAATTTCACCGGCTTTTTTTATTCGTGTTGAAACAACCTTTTTCAAAATCCAAATATTGGCCAGCAAGAAAGCAGTCAAAAGCAACGTCATCTTCCAGTTTACAAATAAAAGCATGGAGTATATGAACAGCATCACAAAAACTTCACTTAGCATAAACAGCATATTAGAGATCAGATTGACTAAATAGCTAGCTTCGTTGACTATCGTTTTTACCAGATGAGCACTGTTTCTATTTATAAAATCGATATAGTGCATACCAATATAGTTTTCAAAAAGCCTGTATGCCAAAATATGATATCGTCCCTGTGAAAATCTATTTAAAAGATAAAAATAAAAAAGGCTAAACAGGCTTCTAAAGATATAAAATATCACTAAAACAAATCCAAAAAATACAACAAAATGTAAAGGCTCTGAAAATCCAAAAAGCTGGTAAAAAAAATGAAAATAATCATTTTCATAAACAATATTAAAATCACTAGCTACCTTTATAAATGGCATAATGATACCTACACCGACCACTTCTACCACAGAAACTATGATAGTGAAGAAAAAAAGAAAAAGTAGATATTGTTTATCACGTTTTGTCAAAACTGCATTGAGTTTTTTATATATCTCTTTCATTCAACACATCTTCCCATTGCTTAATAATTTTATGGATATCAAAATCTCTTACTCTAGCTATCGATTTTTTTCTATATTTTTCTCTTAATGAAGTATCTTCCATCATAATTTGCATCGCCTTTTTCATTGTATTTGCATCATTGACCGGAACCAAAATACCATATTCGCATAATTCTATTTCTTCGGCTTTTTGCCTAAAATCGCTATTGGGAGCCAATATCTCCCTAGGGCCACTAGGACAGTCTGTAGAAATGACTGGCAGTCCACAAGCCATAGCTTCAAGAAGCACATTTGGAAATCCTTCATGATTGGAAGCAAAAGCAAAACAATCACCTCTCAAAAGATATTTATATGGATTTTTCTGTTTCCCAAGTAATAAAACTCTTTTGGACAAACCTAGTTCTTCTATCCTTTGACGCAGTACATTCTTCAGCGGTCCATCTCCTACGATCCAAAGATCTGTATCTAGACTTTGAATAGCTTCTATAAGTAGAAGATGATTTTTCCCCTCATCCAGTCTCCCTACCGTTACAAAAGTAAAACGATGTTTTTTTGGAATATCTCGTTCGTTTGCGGTTTTTTGAACTTTGCGTAAATCTATAGTATTATAGATAGTTTCTATTTTTTTATGTATGCCATAGGTTTTTCTCAGATCTTCTGCATTCCCTTTCGAGTTAGTAACAATCAAATCTGCAAAACTATACAGATACACCAAATAGTTGTTAATAAACGATTGAAGATTTTTATATCCATACTGATGGGAAAACATCGACCTCTCACTGATAATCGTCTTTGTCTTGCTGCCAAAAAGTTTTGCAAAGATATTGATATAGTTTGGTCTCGTCAAGAAACTGAGAGAAACATCGAACCTATTTTTTTTTAAGAATCTTTTGTACCGCCAACCCAAAATCGGAAGTTTCAATAGCTTCACAAGTCCGCTTTCATCTGGACTTGAGCAATCCAGATATACTATATCGATATCTTTTGGAATTTGATAAAAAACAGTATCGTTCATAAGCACCAATGTGATATCGAATCTATCTTTTAAATGATGAAGCAAGATAGATACTTGTCGCTCCGCGCCTCCTGGAGCTAAAGAATAGAGTAGCAAAGAGATCTTTTTACTCATACAAGATATCTTCTCTTCCACATTTTATAGACCAGAACAAACCACAACAGATTTATATTGACAGGTTTTCCTTCTTCTAACTTTTTGTATTGGAGACGAACAAACTCCATATTGATATATTCATCATCTTCCAAGAAATATTCTCGAAATAGTGTTTTCAACTCTCCGCCGAACCATTCAAACATCGGAATGCCAAAACCCATTTTTGGTCTGTCTATCAACTCTTTTGGCAAATATCTCTCCAATACTTTTCGTAACAGATATTTACTTGTTCCATTTCGATACTTGTACTCGAACGGAACTTGAGCCATAAACTCGGCAATACGGTGATCGAGCAAAGGCTCTCTACCCTCAATTGAGTTATGCATTGTCGCTCTATCGACCTTCACAAGGATATCATCTGGAAGGTAGCGATGAAAATCCCAAAGCATCATACCCTGCATCGGATGCTCTTTTTCTCCGATTTTAAAACTTTCCATATTTTTTGTAAAGACTTGTCCCACCAATTCTCTCAACTCATAGTTTTTTGCATTATGAACTATTTTTTCATATAGATCTTTCCATTCTCTGTCTTTAAGCATCTCACTAAGTTGATTGTACTTATGGGCAAAATTTTTGATTTTTATCAGTTTCGAAGCATTATCCACTCCAATAATATCCATCATTTTCGATATCATAAGGCGCAAAGGATATGGGATTTTGAACAGATTGCTGCCTATTGCATAACTATACCAGTACCTATCATATCCACAAAAAATCTCGTCTCCACCATCCGCACTCAAAACCACCTTGACTCCATGCTCTTTCGCCACACGTGACACCAGTGTAGTTGGAATTCCACTACTATCTCCAAAAGGTTCGTCATATATATCTACAAACTTTTCCAAAATACCTTTTGCGTCATCCACATGCAAATAGCGCTCAGTATGGTTTGTGCCCAAATATTTTGCGACCCTTTTTGCCCAATCAGCTTCATTGTACTTCGCTTCATGGA
The DNA here is from genome assembly GCA_027011225.1 of Nautiliaceae bacterium. Taxonomy (GTDB): domain Bacteria; phylum Campylobacterota; class Campylobacteria; order Campylobacterales; family Nautiliaceae; genus JALTBU01. The sequence goes on from JALVAK010000096.1 coordinate 6,247, forward strand.
ACCCTATCGTGAAGGTATTGATATCTCCATAATGTTTTTGCAAAATAGCAGCCACTACCGAGCTATCTATCCCTCCACTCAAAAACACTCCCACAGGGACATCGCCAACCATTCGATATTTAAAAGCCTCGACTAGGAGCTCTTCTAGCTCATCTACTAGTTCGTTTTCGCTTTTTTGAAATTTTGGAGCCTGAAAAAAAGGCAGAATCGACCAATACTGCTTTATTTCGATATCTTTCGTTTGCAGATCAAATTTCAAATAATGCCCAGGAGGCAGTTTGAAACAGTTTTCAAATATAGAAAGATCATTAGAGATATAACCATATTGAAAAAATTCATAGAGTGCATCTTTATCTATTTGTAAATCTTTTTTATACTCCATTATTGGCTTTAATTCGCTTGCAAACAGAAAATCTTTTCCATCAAAGTAATAATATAGAGGTTTCACTCCCACTCTATCTCTAATTAGAACTAGCTCTTGTTTTTTCTTGTCATAGATTGCAATAGCAAACATGCCAATAAATTTATCAATGGCTTTTATCCCCCATTTGTGATAAGCCTTTAGTATTACTTCACTATCAGTTTGACTATCAAATGTGTAACCACTATCAATGAGTTCTTCACGAATTTCTACGAAATTATAAATTTCTCCATTGTAGACCATGACCAAGTTATCAAATACCATTGGCTGGTGTCCATAAGAAGAAAGATCTATAATCGAAAGTCTTACATGTCCTAACGATATGCCATTTTCCTCATATATACCTCTATCATCTGGACCCCGATAGTTGATACTTTGAAGCATTTTGTGCAAAATATATTTATTTTTGGAACTAAAACCAATTATTCCGCACATTTGATAATTTCTTTTTCTGTTTTTTTGATCATAGTTTCGATGGAAAAATTTTCTTCTACTCTTTTTCTAGCCTTTTTTCCTAAAGATTCGATATCACTTTTTATCATTTTTTCCAGTCCATTATATAAGCTCTCTATATTATTTGGTTCTACCACTATCCCAGTATCTCCAACAATTAGTCTACTATCTCCTACATCTGTCACTACACAAGGCAATTCACAACTCATGGCTTCCGCTATAGCATTACTAAATCCTTCTCCAAAAGAAGAAGAAGAAACTATATCAAAACCACTCAAATAATCCTCTACATTTTTACGACTTCCCAACCAAATAAAACGTTTATTATTGAAATTTGCAAGGATGTCAACACATTCTCTTTTTATGTTTTCATCTCCTCCTCCAATACTAAAAAAATATACATTGTTATATTTTTTTAAAAGTCTTTTAGCAGCTTGTGTCAAAACAGTATATCCTTTCATATAATCTATACGTGCAACTATACCTATTGCAATATCGTTTTTGCTTAAATTATATTTTTTTCTAAATTCAACTCTTTTTTGTTCATCTTTTTTAAATCTATCTGTATCGATTCCATTATAAATCACAATAGCCCTATCCATAAAAAAGCCTTGTCTTTTATGAAAATCAATACTTGCATTTGAATTTGCTATAATTTTATCAACTTTTTTGGATAGTTTTTTTTGCAACCAAAATAAAATCTGAGGAACAATTCCATATTTTTTTAAATCCATATTTGAAGCTCTAAATCCCCAAATAAGCTTTGTTTTTTTGGGTTTGCACCATAATGAAAATAAATTCATCTCGCCTAAAAACGAATAAATTACATCTGGATTTATCTCGTTTAACAATCTTTTATACTTTTTATAAAAATCAATAAAATCATACCTTCCTTTTTTTCGCAAATTATAATAAGTAATATTTGGGATTTGTTTTACAATATTTTCTTGCACTCCTCCATACATTGTACAAACTGTTACATCAAATTTAGTTTTGTCAATATGCTTAACAAGCTCTATAAACTGCCTCTCAGCTCCGCCAATATCAAGTGAACGGATTGATAAAACCAATTTAACCATTTTTTATTTTTACTCTTAAATTAGTCAAATATGGAATAGTTTTTTTGGATAAAAAATTCACAATCAACATAAC
>JALVAK010000097.1 GCA_027011225.1 Nautiliaceae bacterium
GTGTATTTTTATTTATGCCATAAATTTTTAATGTTTTTTTGTTCTGTTTTAGATTCTTTAGCATCGTATAATCATAATATCCAATAAGTGGATTTTCTTTAGCTATTGCTTTTTTTGATAGAAGTTTTTTTAGAGTTTTTGGAGAAATTAAAGGGGTGTCTATATTTAATACAAAAACTTTTTTATGTTTTTTAATGATTTCTTCAAGCGCAAAAATAGGAGCGTAGAGTAAAGATTTTTCTATAAAAAATGGGTAATTTTTAAATTTTTTAGTCTTTGCTACAAAATAAACATTTTTAAAAACACTTTTACAGATTTTATATTGTAATTTATAAAAATGCTTTGCTTTATCTTCTTTAAATCTAGAAGATTTGCCACCTGCAAGGATAAAGCAAGGAATATTATTTTTCATCTCTTTTAAATTCTCCTGATTTTCCTCCAGCTTTGTATTCAAGTTTTATATTTGTAATTTCCATCTCTTTATCAATTGCTTTTGCCATATCGTAAATTGTAAGTAAACCTACGCTAACAGCCGTTAGAGCCTCCATTTCAATTCCAGTTTTAGCAGTTGTTTTTGCAGTAACTATTAGTTTAAATCCTTTTTCAATCTCTTCAATATCTACATCAATTCCATCTATTAATATATTATGACACATTGGAATTAATTCACTTGTTTTTTTACCTCCCATAATAGCAGCTATGATTGCAGTTTGAAGAACTGCTCCTTTTTTTGTTTTTTCTTCTAAAATTGCTTTTTTAGTCTCCTCTTTCATATGTATCTCACCACTTGCTATTGCAATTCTTTTTGTTATATCTTTATTGCCAACATCTACCATTTTAGGATTATTTTTTTCATTTATGTGAGTTAGTTTCATTTTTATCCTTTAAAAATTTTTTAAGATTAAAATGCAAAATTGACCAAAGAAGTGAGCCAATAATAAATCCTGGTACAAACCCAAGTTTTAATGTGTTTAAAACAATAATAGTAATAATAAGCGAAATTATAATAGCTAATAAATCTTTCATTTTGACCTTTTTGTAATTATACTTTATAATTGTATTAAAAAAGGCTAAAAATGAAAAAGATTTTATTTGTGCTTATTGCTGGTAGTTTATTGTTTGCTTTAGATACTGATAAAAAACTTGATTTGATACTTCAAAAATTAAATCAGCTTGAAGAGAAAATAAATCAAAAAGATAAAGAAATTGAAAAATTAAAAAAAGAGCTTCAAAAACAGCAAAATGAAATTAAAAAGCAAGAAGTAAGCACTAAAAAAGAGTTTGCTATTAAAAGTTGTGATAATTTAAAAATAACTTCATTTAGTTATAAATATCATAATAATGCATTGCCATATATTACTTTTAGAGTTACTTTTAAAAATAATTATCCTTATGAAATAACTGCAATTAATGGTAATATCTATTTTGATGATAAAGATGGCACAACTTTAGTTAAACATTTTATAAATAGAAAAGTATCAATAAAACCAGGAGATAGTGTAACTCTTAAAGGTGAGCATATGCTTGTAACTGAGATTGAAAAAATGATGAAAGATGAAAAGCCAACGGATTTAAAAGCTCATTTTGAGCCAAATGTAATAAAATTTAAAGGTGCTTCTAAATTAAAATGCTACTAACAAGATATATTCTTTTTGCTAAGTATTTTTAACTCTTCACAGCTAAAACCTGCTTTTAGCCTTGCGGCTACATTTATATCTTTTTTCTTCCAGTCTTTAAAAAATTTATCTACTATTTTGAAATATGTCTCAATTGGATTTAAATTAAGTCTATCGCACTCCCACTTAAACCATTTATCACCTTTTTTTACATGAGGTATTTCTTCTTTTAGTATTATTTCAAGTGCATTTATTATTTCTTTTGCAAAAGGCTCATTGTATTTTTGTAACTTTTCAATTATTTTTTCATTTGCATCAAGCCCGTTTGCCTCATACCACCTTGGAATAATAGCCATGCGAGATAATAAATCTTGAGTTTTCTGGCTTGCTTCAAATAAGGAATTATGTACAGGAAAATCTCCATACTTATAGCCAGTTTTTTCAAGTAGTGAATTTATAAGATTAAAATGTCTGATTTCATCTTCTGCGACTTCTAGCCAATCAAGATAATATTCTTTTGGCAAATTTCTAAATCTATAACATGCATCAAGAGCTAAGTCAATTGCAGAGTATTCTATATGCACTATTGCATGAAGAAGCACTGCTTTTTTTTCAGGTGTTTCAAATCCTCTTCTTCTAGGCACCTTTGCTGGAGGTACTATTTTGCAAAAAGAAGAATAGCTTGGTTTTTCAAAAATTTTAGGTGTTTCTTTG
>JALVAK010000098.1 GCA_027011225.1 Nautiliaceae bacterium
TAATTTTTCAAAAATTTCTTTTATCTCTTCTGCTTGAATAAGTCCTTCAAAAAGTAACTTTCCATTTAAAAATACACTTGGGTCACTGCCTCCTCCAAGCTCTAAACATTTTAAAGTATCGTGCTCGTAAAATACTTGGAGTCTTAACGGCAGATGTTTAAGTGTGCACATTATTCTTTTTGAAATTTTAAGACTCTCAATTTTGCTTCCGCAAATTGTAAGCACAAACAAAGGCCACTTAGGGTGGTCTTCGTTTAAGATTTCACCTTCATTTAGCGCATAACAAAAATCATAACTCATTTTAATTCTTCTATTTTTTCAAATGGATTTGTTTTTTTGTTATCAGGGTCTGTTGCATATGCTAGCATTGGTACATATACTAAAGTTAAAAATGTACCAACTAAAAGCCCACCAATTGCAACATCTGCAAGAGGTGATAATCTCTCAAGTCCGATAGCTTGCTCAAGTGCTATTGGAATCATACCAGCAATTGTCCCAAATGCTGTCATCATAACAGGTCTAAATCTAACACGAATAGATTCAAGTGCTGCTTCAAATGGAGTTTTACCTTCTTTTTTATACTCTTTGTAAAAGTCAATTAAAAGTACTGCGTTTTTAATAATAATTCCAAATAATAACAAAATTCCTACCATACTTGGCATACAAGAAGGTTTATGAGCTATAAGCATAGCCCATGCTGCCCCAATCATTGAAAGAGGTAAAACTATTATCATGATAAGAGCAAGTCTTAAAGACTGATAAACAACCATTAAAGTTAAAATTAAAACAACTATACCAATAGCGATTGCTTTTATCATTCTTTTGAATGAATCTTTCATCTCTTTAATATCACCTTCGTGGTGGTAATTTTTAATACCATGAGATTGTAAAATTTTATCAGCATCTGCTGTAATTTTGCTAACAGGTCTTGTTGCTCTATACCCTTCAACATCAATAGCATACTCTAAATCATATCTATCAATTTTATTGTAAGTAAAGCCTGTTTTTATTTTTGCTAATTCTTCAAGAGGCACTACTCCTTTTTTAGTATTGATTAAAAGAGATTTTAGGGAAACTAAATTTTTATCATAGTCTTTATTAAATCTAACTCTTATAATTTGTGGGTCCATTGATGCAAGAGATGCGATTATACTTACTGGTTTATCTTGTAGTGCAATTTGAGATAAAATTCCAAGAGGTGTAATTCCATAGCTTAGAGCTTTATTTTTATCAATAATAATCTTAGCTTCTAAAAAGTCTTTATCCCAGCTAGTTTTAATTGTTGTTAGACCTCTAACATTATAGAGTAGTTTTTCAGCTTTTTTTGCTAATTCTGGTAGATTAGAATATGTATCGCTTCTAAATTGAACATCAAGTGGTGCTTTAATAGTTGAGAGTGCAGTAGCTCCAAAATCAAATACTGCCATTTTTTTAACACCTTGAAGTTTTGCAAGCTCGTTTCTAATCTCTTCTTCAAGTTGCCATATTGTTTTTTTTCTATGGAATCTATCAACTGCTATAATTGTCATAGTAATACTATTTCCACTACCACCTCCACCAATTGATAAAACTCCTTTTTCAGTACCAATTGCAATAGAATCTTTAACAAACCAAGGCTGTTTTTTTAGCCAAGTAATAAATGGTTTTAATCTTTTTATAGACTCCTCTGCATTTAGATTTGAAGAAAATTCAACTTGAGCTTTCATAATTCCTGTATCCATAGGCGGCATAACATCTCTACCAATTACTGGCATTACATTTTTAAGTGTCATAACAAGAGTAAAAACTGCCGCAAACATAATTAGCATTCTTCTAAGAGGCCAGAATTTTCCATTTGAGAACTTAATAATCCCAATATATACCGGAATTAGTTTTGCTATTGTATTTTGATAAAGACGCTCAAAAAACTTTTCTAGTTTTGTTTTTGTAACTTTTCCATCTTTATATAAGAATTTTGCAAGCCATGGGATAAATGTAATTGATAAAAAGTATGAAATAAGCAAAGCCACTATTACTGTTTCAATTAAAGGTCTAAATATTTTTTCTGGGAAACCTCCTACAAACATTAAAGGAAAAAGAATTGCAATAGTAGAAATTGTTCCGGCAAATACCGGTTTTATAACTTCTTTTGTTCCATTTTCTATTGCATTAGGGTCGCCTTCTTCAAGATGTCTTTCTATGTTTTCAAGTACAACTACAGCATCATCTGTTAGCATTCCAAGTGCTAGAATAATTGCAGTATAAATAACAATATTTAGCCCTTGACCTGTTAGATAAAGAAAAGCAATTGTTCCAAAAAACACCATAGGGATTGAAAGACCAGC
>JALVAK010000099.1 GCA_027011225.1 Nautiliaceae bacterium
CCCTTATCTTAAAAAAATAAAAGCAAAGATTATTGATATTGTAGATGAAAAAATTATTTTAGATAAAACAATAGCTTATCCAGAAGGTGGAGGGCAAGAAGGAGACAAGGGATATTTGATAAAGAATGGTAAAAAAATTCCATTTTTTGATACCAAAAAAGGTGTAGGAAAAATGCTTTTTATAAAAAATTTTCCAACTATTCAAGTAGATACACCGATTTATCATTTTATAAATAAAGAAAATTTAAAATATTTTAAAATAGGCGATGAAATAGAAGTTGAAATAGATACTAAAAGAAGAGCAAAACTTTCAACCTCCCACAGCGCTATTCATATAGTTTTAATGTGCATTGAAAAATTTTTTAAAGGATTTGATAAAAAAATTTTTGGAGCTAAAATCAAAGAAGATTCGGCAAGGCTAGATTTTAAAACAGAATATAAATTTAATCAAGATGATATAAAAAAAATTGAAAAATGCGCTAACGAAATTGTAAGTAAAAATTTACCTATAAAACAATATCATCATCCTAATGAAAAAGAAGCTTGGTATTGGGAGTGTAATAGATGGGTTTGTCCTTGTGGTGGAACTCATATCGATAATACCGGAATTATTAAAGAAATAAAATTAAAAAGAAAAAATTTAGGCAAAAATGCTCAAAGAATTTCAATAACTTTTGATTTTTATAATTTTGAGGATAAATATCATGAATAAAATAACTTATTTTTTACTTGTTTTAGCAATGATTGCTTGGGGAGAAACTTGGGTTAGTGCTAAAATACTTGGAAATTATTTAAGTGCTGATGAATTGATATTTTGGCGATTTTTCTTTACAACTATTGGAATGATAGTAGTTTTGATTTTACTTAAAATAGATATGAAAGAAAGTAAAAAAGAAATTTTTATAGCCTTAATATCTGCTATTTTGCTCTCTTTATACAATAAATTCTTTTTTTTAGGAACTAAATATGGACTTGCTTCATTTGGTGGAGTTTTTGTAACAGTAATGAATCCAATCTTTACATTTTTATTTATTTCTTTACTTTATAAAACTTTAATTGACAAAGTAGAAAAAGTAGGCTTATTACTTGGAATGTTAGGAGGAGCTTTTATGCTAAAAATATGGAATTTAAATCTTGAAATATTTTCACTTGGAAATATCTATTTTTTATTAGCAGCTTTAACTTGGCCTATTTTAACTATCACAAGTGGCAAACAAAATATGAAATCTGCAATTTTGTTTTCATTTTATATGTTTTTATTCACAACTATTATTCAACTCATCTTAATAGATTTTAACATTACCAATATTTTTAAATTTGATTTTAAATTTTGGATTAACATATTAATATTATCTCTTTGGGGAACAACTTTTGCTACTACTGTTTATTTTTACACAGTAGATAAATTAGGCAGTAAAATTGCAAGCTCATTCTTTTTTTTAGTGCCTCTATCGGCTATAATTTTTTCAAAAGTTTTTTTAAAAGAAAATATTACTTTACCTCTAATCATTGGAGGATTTTTAGGGTTAATTGCAGTTTATATATTAAATTCAAGGAAAAAAGTTGCTATTAATAAAAAGTAATTTTTCAAAAACAAATTTCAAACCTCATATTCACGATAATTTTTCAATAGGGATTATAACAGAAGGAAAATGTCCTCTTAATATTAAAAAAGAAAAAAAATTAATTAAAAAAGATGAAATTAGAATTATTAATCCTCTAGAGACGCATTACGTTGAAAATATCAGTAATTGGAGTTATATCAACCTTTTCCTTGAAAAAGAATATGTTTATAACATTGCCTCATCTATTACTTCACTATCTTCTGAAATTATATTTAGTAATAAAATTGAAGATATTAAAATTAAAAACTTATTCAAAAAGATTATCAGCATAAATAATTTAAATCACATTGAAAGTGAAGAGATTTTAATAGAACTAATAGAGAATCTTATAAAAAAACATTCAATAATTGATGTAAGAGAACATAAACTTGATTTTAATAAAAAAGAACTCTTAGATTATATTTATGCTAACTATTTAGAAGATATAAAACTTGAAGACTTAGAAAAAATTGCAGGAGTTAGCAAATATCACATTATAAGAACCTTTAAAAAACATTTTTTACTAACTCCTTATCAGTTTATTTTAAAACTAAGAATAAATCATGCACTCAAATTAATCAAAAAAGACTATCCTTTATCACTTATAGCAATTGAATGCGGTTTTTTTGACCAATCTCATTTTATAAAAGAGTTTAAAAAAATATATGGATTAACTCCTTTTAATTTTATTCAAAATACTAACTTATCACAAAATA
>JALVAK010000100.1 GCA_027011225.1 Nautiliaceae bacterium
AAAATAAGCCCAACCACTGCTAAAATTTTAAGTCTAATATCTTCTCTCTCACTTCCTAAAACTTTGTTTTTATTATAAAAACTATGAAATTCACTTGCTAAATCAATTAAAAAGTTTGTAAGTCTATGTGGCTCTCTATAGCTAAATGCTTCTTCTAAAACATATGGAAGTTGAAGCGCTAAAAACAATAAATCTTTCTCATCACTAGTCAAATCTTTAAGCTCCACTTCTAGCATATCTTCATACTCTTTATTTGCATTATCAAAAATTGAGCGAATTCTTGCGTGTGCATAATTTACATAATAATTTGGATTTGAGCTATCTTTTTTATTTAAATCATCTACATCAAATTCAAGATGAGTATCAGCCTTTTTTGTAAGGAAAATAAATCTTAAGGCATCAGCTCCAACATCTTCAACAACATCTCTTACTAAAATAAAATTCCCAGCTCTTTTACTCATTTTATAAGGCTCACCACCTTTTAGAAGTTTTACCATTTGAGATAAAAGTATTTCGAGTTTGTCTGGGTCAAATCCTAAAAATTTAATAGCAGCTTTTACCCTTGCAATATATCCGTGATGGTCAGCTCCCCAGATGTTTATATACTTATCATACCCTCTTTTAAATTTATCCCAGTGATAAATAATATCTCCTGCAAGATATGTAGGTCTTCCATCTTCTCTAACTACAACTCTATCTTTTTCATCTTTATATTCACTTGATTTTAGCCAAATTTTGCCATCTTTTTCATAAAGTGCACCATTTTTTTCTAAAATACTTCTTACCTCATCCCAATATTTATATAAACTTCTCTCACTCACCCAATTATCAAAAGGCACAATATTAAGTGCTTCTAAATCTTTTTTAATTTCTTTAAGCATCTTATCTTTTGCCCAAAGAGATAATTTTTCATCTTCAAATTTAGCTTCTTTTTTGCCATCTTTTTCTATTATCTCTACAGGCTTTTTAAAATACTCCTCACCAAACTCTTCAATTGCCTCTCTTGCTAAATCTTTAATGTAATCACCCTTATAATATTCATCTGGATACTCTACATCTAATCCTAAAATCTCTCTTGCCGCAAGATATACTGAGAGCCCAAGCAAATTAATTTGCCTTCCAGCATCATTTACATAATATTCAGTCGTAATCTCATATCCAATATGTCTTCCAATTCTAGCTAGAGAATCTCCAAAAATAGCCCCTCTTGCATGTCCTATATGAAGAGGTCCTGTAGGATTTGCTGAGACATATTCAAGAAGTATTTTTTCTTTTTTTTCACTTTTACCAAAATCTTTTTTTTCTTTAATTACTTTATTTGCAAAATCATTTAAAAATTTATCGCTAAGCTTAATATTTACAAATCCTCCAACCGCTTCTACACTCTCAAATTCATCACATTTTACTTTTTCACATAAATTTTTAGCAAACTCAACTGGATTTTGTTTATTTTCTTTTGCATACTTAAAAATTGGCACAGCATAATGACCAAATTCCTTTTGCTTTGGTTTATTTATTGGAGGATTTTCTCCTAAGTGCTCTTTAAAAATTTCTGCTACTTTTTTTTTCATTAATTACCTTTCCAACAGTTTATAAACTTATCTATATCATATTTGCTAGTTTTAATTAAAGAAGATAATGCAACTCCTTTTAAAAACTCTTTTGCTTTATCAAAATCGTCATTTATAAGCAAAAAATCATATTCTGGTATTTTTTTCATCTCATGTAAAGCATTTATCATTCTAACCTCTATTGATTCTTCATTCTCAGTGCCTCTTTTTTGAAGTCTCTCAATTAAAGTATTTTTATCTTTTGTAGTTACAAAAACACTTGTAACAATATCAGGATATGCTTTTCTAACTGCCTCATGACCTTGAACATCAATATCTAAAAACACAATTTTCCCTTGATTTAGAGCTTCATTTATCTGCTTTTTGCTAGTCCCATAAAAATTCCCGTGAACCTCAGCCCATTCAAGAAAATAACCATCTTCAATATCTTTTAAAAACTCCTCTTTACTTACAAAAAAGTAATCAACTCCATCCACCTCACCTTCTCTTTTAGCTCGTGTAGTAGTAGATATACTAAAATAAGCCTTATCCCCCATTTCTTCACAAACTGCTCTTGCAAGAGATGTTTTACCACTACCACTTGGACCTGATACAACTACAATACTTCCTTTAACTTTCATACAATCCATTCTATCCTCCAAAGTCAATTGTAATAGTAACTTTTGCCTTTGCTTTTTTAAGCTCTTCCCAATTAATATTTAAAATATTTCCAAGAGTTTTTTCTTGAATTGTTTTTTCTTCACTATTTTCTTTATTTTCTATCTCTTCTACTTCTTCCCCAATTGCTTGTGCTAATGCTTTTTCATCTATATTTTCAAGCTCTTTATCAAGCTCATCTAATTCATTTTCACTTATATTTTCCATATCTTCACTACTTATTTCACTCTCTTCATTTTCAAAACTATCATCCACTATATCTTCATCAACTTTTTGCTCTATTTCATCTTCTAATATATCTTCTTCTAAAACATCTGCAGATTCTTCAGTTTCAAGCTCATTCTCATCTACTTCTTCTATTTCATCAGATATCTCTTCTTGTGGAGTTTCATCCAATTCCTCAACCACAAAATCTTCATCCACTTCTTCTTTTATCTCAACTTCATCTTCTAAAGCCCTCTCTTCTACTACATCTTCTTGGATTAAATCTAATTCATCAATTTCTTCTATTTCAAAATCTTCATCTTTTGTTTCATTTTCTTCAAAATCTTCATCTAATTCACTCTCATCAATTATAAAATCTTCTTCTTCATCATCTTCTATAGCTTCTGTTTGCAAATCCTCATCACTTACTACAAAATCCTCTTCTAAATCAAATTCTTCTATATCTTCTGCTTTATTAATATTATCTAATAGCTCTATAACATCTGTAGGTAAAAAAGGTTTTATTATAAATTCATCAAATCCGGGAATTTTTGCATCATTTTTATTCAAAATTAATATAAATTTAGCATTATTAAAGCTAGATTTTAAACTATTAAAAAGCTCATCACTAAAAAGCTCTTTATCAATAAAGACAACTTCATACTCTCCATCTGGGATAGACTCTAAATCTCCTACTGCTACTTCATCACCTCTTTTAGACGCACTAAGTTTAAATAATTTTTCAATAGTTGCATTTTTAGTAATTAATAAAATTTTCATGACAAATCCCCGTTTTTTATTATAATTATATTAAAAAAAGAGAAACTATGAAATATTTAATTATTCTACTAACTAGCTTTCTTTTTGCAAGTGAAGTATTTTTTATGCCAATGCAGGGGAAAGAAGCTGAAAAAAAATTATTTAGCACTTTTACACATGCCCACAACAGCATAAAAATAATAATTTATTCATTTACCAATAAAAGAATTGCTAAAGCACTAAAAATAGCATCAACACACAATATTAAAATTACAATCATAGCAGATGAAAAAGAAGCAAAATTCAACAGAAGCGTTATAAAAAACCTTGCTGCAATAAAAAATATCAATATATACCTTTTACATGGGAAAAAATACAAAAATAAAGGCTTTGGAAAGCTTCATGCGAAAGCTTCTATAATAGATAATAAAATTTTAGTTACCGGCTCAGCTAATTATACCTATAGCGCATTTTATAAAAATTATGAATATATTATTTTTCATAAAGATAAAGAGCTAATTACTAAATTCAATAATTTTTTCCACTATCTAAAATCCATCGCAAAACCATATAGACTTAGCCGATAATAGAAGCTAATACATTAAAAACTTCCAAAACTTCTTTTTGGAAAACTCTCATCATTGCGCCAAGTATAACCATTAAAACCAAAAATGAAATTGCTATTTTTATAGGAAATCCTACTACAAGCAAGTTAAATTGAGGCATTGTTTTCATAATCATTGCAAAAATAATATCACTTAATAACGATACTGCTAAAATTGGAAAAGCTAGTGAAAATCCAAACAAAAAATATTTATACATATATTTTATAAAAAATTCATAAAAAGAATGAATATCAAAAATAGCTCCTAAAGGAAGTGATTTTAAAGATTTAGCTAAAAGATAAATTTCTAAATGCTCTCCTCCAAAACTCAAAAAAATAAGCACCGCAACCCATATAAAAAACTGGGATAAAATAGTTGAATTAATATTAGCATTTGGGTCAAACACATTTGCCATAGTAAACCCCATCACAAAACTTATCTGCTCTGCTGCAAATCTTAAAATATCAAAAACCAAATTAAGCGCGCTTCCTACTAAAAATGCTAATGTTGCTTCACTTAAAACTGCTAATATTAAATTAAATAAATTAATCTCAAACGTTATTTTAGGAGTAATAGGAAAAAATACAACACTAAGCCAAAATGCAAATGCTGCTTTTGCTATCATAGGAATAGTAGGATAGTTAAAAACCGGCAAAAATGCTAAAAATGATGCAAATCTTATAAAAAGCAATAAAAACGTAACAACATTTACAGGATTAAGCAATGAAGCTATTTCCAAATTTTAAGCCTTTTATCTTTAAGCTCATATACTCTATCAAAAAAACTTGCAAGCTCCATATCATGAGTTACCGTAATCAAAGATGCATTATTCTCTTTACAATATTCACTTAAAATTTGCATAACTTCATTTGCATTTGCTTTATCCAAATTTCCAGTTGGCTCGTCTGCAAAAATAATTTTAGGTTTTTTTACTAAAACTCTTGCAATACTTACTCTTTGTTGCTGTCCTCCGCTAAGTGTTTGAATATTTTGATTTATTACTTTATCAATATCTAGACGCCTTAATAACTCCCAATCTATCTCTTTATTTGCCAGTAATGCAGCTGCTTGAATATTCTCTAATGCACTAAAAGTACTAAAAAGATAATGAAACTGAAAAATTATCCCAAATTCATATCGTCTTATATTAATCAAATTTTTTGAAGAATATAAATCTTCATTTTTATAAAAAACTTTTCCTTTATTTGGCTTTAAAAAAGAAGACAATATATGAAGAAGAGTTGATTTTCCACTTCCACTTTTACCTATTATTGCTATCTTTTCTTTTGCTTTGATTTTTAAATCAATATTTTCAAACAAAGGATAATCAAACGCATGTGAAATATTAACAGCTTCTAGCAAAATAATCCTTTTTAAAAATTATATCATAAGAGATAAAATAAATTTTTTAAATTTGTAAGTATTTTATTTAGCTAAATCTAAAAACAATTAGCGCCAGTCACTAAAATACAATAAAAATAAAAGCAAAGGCTTAGCTTAGAGCCTTTGCAACTTCATCAGCTATACTGCATCCATTTTTTACTAAACCTTCACCAACTTCAAATCTAATGAAATCAACAAGTTTAGCACTTCCGCCAGCTGCTTTTGCAGCTTTTTCTAAAGCTTCAGCAACACTTTCTTTTTTCTCAGCTTTTACATATTCTTGCTCAGTTAAACAAACATCTTGATAGAATTTTTTAATTTTACCAGGAATAATTTTATCAATTACATTTTCTGGTTTACCTTCTTTTAGAAGCTGAGCTTTTGCAATTTCTTTTTCTTTTTCAATTACATCTGCTGGAACACTCTCAGGATTTAAATAAAGTGGTTTCATTGCTGCAATATGCATTGCAATATCTTTTAAAGTATCTTTAATTGCCTCACAAGTCTCAGGCTTATCACAAGCAGCTGCTACTAAAACACCTACTTTTCCACCAGCATGAATATATCCATTTACAATTCCATTCTCAGGTGCTTTAATTGTAGCCATTCTTCTAACAACAATATTTTCACCAATTTTTGCAATTTTTACTTTAAGCTCTTCTTCAAAAGTTGAATTTCCAAAAGGCGTTTTCATTAAAGCATCTGTATCAGCAATATCATTTACATTAATAGTTTTTACAGTCTCTTGAACAAATTCTACAAATTCATCAGTTTTAGCAACAAAGTCTGTTTCACAATTAACTTCTACAATGCTTCCTTTTTTGAAGTCCGGCGTAATATAAATCTCAACTCTTCCCTCAGCTGCATTTCTATCTGCTTTTTTAGCTGCTTTTGCAAGACCTTTTTTTCTTAAAATTTCAATTGCTTTTTCTTCATCTCCATTTGCTTCAACTAATGCTTTCTTACAATCCATCATTCCAGCACCAGTTTTTTCTCTAAGCGCCTTTACTTGAGCTGCTGTAATTTTTGCCATATTATGCCTCCTCTTTTTCTAATTCTTTAATCTCTTCAGCTATCTCTTCTTCACTTTTTACTTCATTTGCTGCTTCTTCTTTAATCTCTTTAATTTCTTCTTGCATTTCTTCTTCAGTTACAGGATTTTCTTCTCCTTGAGACTCTGCCATCTCTTTACCTTCAATAATCGCATCAGCAATTGTTTTACAAAATAGATTTACACTTCTAATTGCATCATCATTTCCAGGAATTGGATAATCTACAACATCTGGGTCACAATTTGTATCCACAGGCGCTACAATTGGAATACCAAGTTTATTTGCTTCAGCTACTGCAATTTTTTCTTTAACTGTATCAATAATAAAAAGCATATCAGGAAGTTTTTTCATATTTCTAATACCACCAAGAACTTTTTCTAATTTTGCTCTTCTTCTCTCAAGTATTAATCTCTCTTTTTTAGTTAAAAGATTTACTTGTCCGCTCTCTTGCATTTTTTCAATAATTTCAAGTTTTCTGATTGATTTTTGAATAGTTTTGAAGTTTGTGAGCATTCCTCCAAGCCATCTGTGATTTACATATGGCATACCAGCTCTTGTAGCATGCTCTTTAATAGCATCTACTGCTTGTTTTTTTGTACCAACAAAAAGAATTGTTTTACCCTCAGCTGCTGCATCTCTTACAACGTTATAAGTATATTTTAAATATCTTAAAGTTTTTTGTAAGTCTATAATATAGATGTTTTTTCTAACTCCAAAAATAAATTTTTTCATTTTTGGATTCCATCTTCTCTTTTGATGACCAAAATGTACACCACTCTCTAGCAAATCTTTCATAGTTACATTACACGGCATATTTTCTCCTTGAATTATATTTTTAATCTTTGGGTTTAGACCTCCCTCTTCTTTAACGCCTAAGCGCAACCCTACAAGGAATAAAGAGGTGAGAACTAGAGCAGAAATTATACTATAAATTATCTGAAATTAGCATACAATATTTCCTTTTAAAAAGGAAATGTAAAATTGCACATATCTCCGCATTTTCTTTTTACTCATTATGATATAATTCATAAAAAAGGATATATCATGCCAATGCTTGATAGTTTTTTAGTAGACCATGTCAAAATGCCAGCCCCTGCCCTTAGAGTTGCAAAAAAAATGAAAACTCCTAAGGGCGATGTTATTAGTGTTTATGATATTCGCTTTGCAAAACCAAATCAAGAAATTATTGATGAAAAAGCAATGCATACTTTAGAGCATCTATTTGCAGGATTTATGAGAGAGAATCTTCCTAATTATGAAATAATAGATATATCTCCTATGGGATGTAGGACAGGGTTTTATATGAGTGTAATAGGTGAGCCTAGTGATGAAGAAGTAATTAATGCATGGAAAAAATCAATGCAAAATATTCTTGATACTGATACAATACCAGAAGCAAATATCTATCAATGTGGAAGTTGTTATATGCACTCATTAAATGGCGCAAAAAAAGTAGCAAAACATATCTTAGATAATGAAATTACAACTATGGACAATGAAAAATTAGCCCTAAATCCATCTAACATACCAAATATTTGCGATGTTGACAAAGATAAAATAAAAATTTTAGGGATATAATAAAAACTTATAATCCTCCCTTTATTTGCCTATTCTTAATTAATTTAGATAAAATAAGAGAAAAATACTCTTAAAGGATTAAAATGAAAAGAAGAGACGCACTAAAAAGACTTGGAGCATTAGGATTAGTAGCTGCTGCAGTACCATCTTTAGCAAGCAATGAAAAATTTTGTGATGTTTATACAAAATATAGAGCTGAAATTAAAAACAGAAATTGGATGAAAATCAAAGACCCTAAACATCCAACAAAAGCTGAGCTAAAACATACTCCTGATATAAAAGTTGGAGAGACAAATGCAAAAGGTTATACAAAAGTTGAAATAACTCTTGGGAAAAACGGAATAATTCACCCTTCTACAAAAGAGCATTATATTGATTTTATTGAAGTATATGCCGATAATAA
>JALVAK010000101.1 GCA_027011225.1 Nautiliaceae bacterium
TCTTAATACTATTGAAATATGGAAGTGAGGTAACTATGATGAAAATTAACTCTCAACTTTTTTTGAAAAATTTAGATTCTAGTAAAACGAATAGTTATTTTTTCGAAACATCTAAAAATTTTTTACTATTTGTTAATAGTGAATTAACAAATCTTGAACAATTAAAAAAACAATTTATTTTAAAACAAAATATTCCCACATATCAAATTCTAATACAAAGCCAAAAAACAAAAATTTATTTAGAATTGATTACTAAAATTAGAGATGAAGCCCTTAAAGCTTACAATAATATTCTAAATATTAGAATATAAAAAAATAAAATTAGAAGTTAAATAAAACATTTATGGAAAAAATTAAACTGTGGTTTATTACTTTATTTTCTAAAGTAAGAAATCTTCCTTTAAAAGAAAAATTATTATTAATAGGTTTTCCAAGTATTTTAAGTTTATTGCTACTAGCAATAATATATTTTAATCTACCTCGCTATAGTGTACTGTTTGCCAATCTAGATCCTACAACTATCGAACGAATTGAATATGAATTAAGTAAGCTTGGTATTGATTATAAAATTGATTTTAATAAAGGTATTGTTTATGTTCCTGAAGATAAAGTTAAACAATTACGTTTATTTTTAGCTGAAAAAGGGATTATATCACCAGAACACAAAGTAGGTTTTGAAATTTTTAAAAATCCTCCATTAACTATATCGGATTTTGCTGAGCAAATTAATTATTTAAAAGCTCTTGAAAACGAACTTGAAGAAACTATTGAATCTATAGAAGCTATAGAAGAAGCTAAGGTAAATATAGCTTTACCTAGAAATTCTATTTTTTCTCGGCCTGAAGAAGAACCTAGAGCTTCTGTTTTAATTAAATTAAGACCAGGATATGAGTTAACTCCTGAACAAATTAAAGCTATAAGAAATCTTATCGTAGCTTCGGTAGTAGGTTTAAAACCACAAAATGTTGTTATAGTAGATCAATATGGAAGAGACTTAACTTCTTTAATAGAGGATGAATCAGATACCGTAAGTGTTGCTAAGCATCAACTTCTTTTGAAACTAAAATATGAAAAAAAACTCGAAAGAGATATAGAAAAAATTTTAGCCTCTATTGTAGGTCCTGGTAATGCTAAAGTTAAAGTAAGTTTATGGTTAGATTTTCGATCGGTTGAAACCAAAAAGCATGAAGTTAACCCTGATAAAACAGCCATAGTAAGTCAGCAGAAAGAAAAAAAACAGAAAAAAACTATAGAACCAGCAGGAGTACCTGGAGCTGAATCCAATATACCTCCAGGAAAAGGAAAATTGTCACTATCTAAAACCATAGAGCAAGAGAGAAAAAGTATTACCAATTATGAAATATCTTATATAGATAGTCTCATAAAAGATCCTACAGTAGAAATTAAAAGAATTTCAATAGGTGTAGTTTTAAACTCAAATATTCCTAAGCATGAAGCTGAAAAAATTAAAAAATTTTTAATTAGTGCTTTAGGATTAAATCCTAAAAGGGGAGATACTATATCTGTAGTAGTCTTACCTTTTAAAGGTAAGACAGTTTT
The DNA here is from genome assembly GCA_027011225.1 of Nautiliaceae bacterium. Lineage (GTDB taxonomy): Bacteria > Campylobacterota > Campylobacteria > Campylobacterales > Nautiliaceae > JALTBU01. The sequence continues at coordinate 1,561 of JALVAK010000101.1, forward strand.
TAGTAAATATTTTACTAATAAGGGTAAGAATAATAATTTTTATTTAATTATCTTAGTAATTTTAATTATATTAGTAATAATATTACTAATTTTGTGGGCGGTTTTTAAAATAAGAAAAGATAAAAGCAAAGAGCAATTAGAAGTTTATGGTAAATTAGTAGGAGCTCCTGCAGGTGCCGCTATTGTTTCTCAAAAGACAGAAGAATCCTTAATAAAAAGGTTATCCCGTTTAGCTGAAGAAAATCCTACTTTATATAAAAAAATATTATTGTCTTGGTTGAAAGAAGCTTCATAAAGGTAATAATTTTATGATATGCTTTTAAGCCTAGTATATATTGGAGCTGTATTTACTTTTTTTTTAGTAGTAGGCTCTTTTTTGATTTTACTATTGAAAAATAGTAATGTTACTAGTATAACTTATTTATTACATTTAAATTATAAATATTTATTTTTTTGCTTTTTATTATTTTTCCTCTATCATTTTTGGGATGCCTTACGTTTAAAAACCATTGCAGATGCTTATAAAATTAAATATAACTATTTGTACGCTTATATAACTTCTTTTATAGCTACTTTTGGAGCTACAGTAACCCCAGCTCATATAGGTGGTGAGTTAATTATTTTTTATATGCTAAAGCGTATAGGTATTAAAAAACATAAAATTTTAAGCGTAATTTTATTTAAAACCATTTCAGGATTTGCCTTTTTTCTAATTGCTATACCTATTACTTTAATATACAGTATAT
>JALVAK010000102.1 GCA_027011225.1 Nautiliaceae bacterium
ACATGTGAGCTTTTATTTCTGTCTTCAAGCATATCCAGAATAATTTCATCATCATCAATCAAATACGCTTTATATGCTTCTTTTATACAGTTTCTTGGAGAATAACACTCTATCCCCTGATATGCCAGTATTGCTTTTAAAACTTTCCATAAAAGTTCTATTGTAAATTCAAATCTTTGAATCACTCCGTCTTTATCCAAATCATCTTTTGCTCTTTGTACTGCTTCATCAAGCCTGTTTAAAGCTCTTTGGAAATTTTCTATTTTTACTAAAACTTCACTCTTTTGCATAAAGCATTTTCCCTTCTTTTAAAATTTTATTTTTAAAATAATCTTCAACCTCATCCAAAAATATCAAATCCACACTATAAATTCCAGAAATTAAATCAATTTTTTCTTTTAATTTTCTTTTTTCCCTGAAACTTAGATTTACATCAACCGCAATATCAATATCCGAATTTTCCCTATAATCCCCTCGTGCACGGGAGCCAAAAAGAATTATTTTTTCAGGATTGTATTTTTTAAGCTCATTTATAATGTTATCTAATTTTACCTGCCATTTTTCTTTCATTTTTATCCGTTTAACCTTAAAATTCCTCTTTTCTTCTTCCTCTTCCACTCATTCACCCCTCTACCCATCCACTCATTCACCCTTATACCCCTTAGGATTCTTGCTCTGCCAATTCCATGCACTCTCACACATTTCATCAATTCCTCTTTTTGCCTCCCAGCCTAAAAGCTCTTTGGCTTTATTTGGATTTGCATAAATTTTGGCAATGTCCCCCGGGCGTCTATCTACTATCTCATAAGGAATTTTAACTCCGCTTGCTCTCTCAAATGCTTTTACCATATCAAGCACACTATATCCCTGACCAGTACCAAGATTTACTATCAAAGGCTCGTTTAAATCATTGTTATTATTTAGATATTCAAGTGCTTTTACATGTGCGTTTGCCAAATCCATTACATGTATATAATCTCTAACTCCCGTCCCGTCATGCGTAGGATAATCCCCTCCAAATACTCTAAGTTTAGGAAGTTTTCCAACAGCCACCTGAGTGATAAAAGGCATAAGGTTATTTGGAATGCCCTCTGGGTCTTCTCCTATCATTCCACTTTCATGCGCACCTACTGGATTAAAATATCTTAAAATTGCAATCTTCCATGAATTATCACTAATAAACAAATCTTTAAGTATCTCTTCTATCATATATTTACTTCTGCCATATGGATTTGTTATCCCAACTCCCGTTTGCATATCCTCAGTTACTGGCATCTTATCCGGCTCTCCATAAACTGTAGCAGATGAGCTAAATACAAATTTTTTAACACCAAATTCTTTCATAACTTCTAAAAGATTATTTGTACCGCATACATTGTTTTCATAATACTCAAGTGGTTTTTCCACAGATTCTCCCACAGCTTTAAGCCCTGCAAAATGTATGACACTATCAATTTTATTTTCTTTAAAAATCTCTCTTAAAAGCTTTTTATCTCTTATATCACCTTTAACAAAAGGAATCTTTTTATTTATAATCTTCTCAACCCTTCTGATAGCTTTTTCGCTAGAATTAGAAAGATTATCAAGAACAATAAAATCAAACCCGGCTTTGTCTAATTCAATTAAAGTATGACTTCCGATATATCCTGCTCCGCCGGTAACGAGGATTAGAGATGAGGGATGAGGGATGAGAGATGAGGAAATATTATTATTTTTCATTTCAATCCTTTTCTATATTTTATTAGCCCTAATAATAATTTTCTAATTTCAATAATTTTGTCAAATATTACTTTCTCTTTTAAATATCCAACTCTTTTAGATATAATCAATTCAGTTTCTAACTCACTTAAAGACCCTAATGCTATATATAGAAATTGTATAAATTCTTTATTTGAATTTCTTGCCGCCCCTTCTGCTATATTTGCTGAAATTGAAACAGCAGCTCTTCTAATTTGCGAAGTTATTCCATATGACTCTTCTTTTGGAAAATTTTTAGTAATTTTATAAATTTCTTCTGCTAAATCAATAGACTTTTCCCATACTTTCAAATCCTTATGATTTTTCAACCTCATCTCTCTTCTTTACTTTCTCATTTCTCATCCCTGATTTCTCATTCCTGATTTCTGATTTCTCATCCCTGATTTATCATTTACCCATCTACTCCACTGTTACAGATTTAGCCAAATTCCTTGGCATATCTACATCATTACCCCTTCTTATAGCCACTTCCATAGCAAGAAGTTGTGTAATTAC
>JALVAK010000103.1 GCA_027011225.1 Nautiliaceae bacterium
GTTTTAGACTATCTTTATTCTCTAACATTCTTTTTATATTAGGATACAAAATTTCTAAATATTGATTAATTTCAACTTCATTAATCTTTTTTAAATTATTAATTATATACAAAGTATTAAAATAAACCTCATTTTCATCAAGACTTTTTTTATTTAAAAAAGTATTTTTTATCGGTTGTTCTAAAAAATAATTATTATAACATTGCTTCGAAAAATTAAGAAGTATTAAATCTATTAAAATATCTGGAATTTCAATTTCAAACTTATTATTTAACAATTCTATAAAACTTTTACGAAAATTTAATATTTGATTGATTCCTTCTTTAATTAAAGTTATTTTTAACTTATCTGGTGTATGCCAACCATACTGAAGTACTTTACCTAAATATATGGTTAAAAATTCTCTTTTAAAGTTATCTTCTAATTGTTGCAATTTCAAGAATATTTTTTCAGAATCATGTTTTGTAAATTTTGTTTTTAAGCCAATATAAAATAGAAAAACTTCCTCCCATTCATCAGTAAAATATAATTCATAAACACTTTCTCTATCTTCATTGAGAATATAGTAAAAAGCTATAAAGTAATCTAAAAATGATTTATGAGAAAATTGTATTTCGTCATTTTTCATTTGTAACAATCCGCTCCTTAATAAACTTTTTTCAAAAATTTCTTTATTTTGAATATGTGAATGGTCTTGAATATAATTACTTATCGCACTCTCAAAATCTTTCTTTTCAATAACAATAGTATTCTTTTTAAGGAAATAATTGTGCGCTAAATAAGCAAAAAAATCTTTTTTTATATCTGGTTCAAATAATTTATCAATTTCTGGTGCATTATCACTTTTACCAACAATAATATCAATATATCTATTGTATAATTCAGTAATAGAAGAAGGAATTTCTTTATATTCTCTTACAACATTTATCAACAATTTTAAAGACAAAGGATACAAAGGGAACGTTTCTTCCCATTCTTTTAAAGATTCTTCTAAATAATCTAAAAGTTCTTCTTCAAGTTTAAATTTTATAAAATATTCTTTAATAAACTCTATTGCTTTACTTAGCTCATATGGCATTAACTCTAATTGATTAAATGTTTCAAAATCATCAATTATAGGCATAATTTTTCTGCTTGTTAACATTAAAGTTGTATTAGGATATTTTTCTTTATATTTTTGTAATTGATCTTTTAATTTCAATCTTAAATCTCTATCTAATTCATCAATACCATCAATACATAATATATCTACTTCAGATTTATTGATGTCATTTTTTTTTAAAATAAAATCTTCAAAAGATTCAATATCTTCCTTCCTTAATTTTGAAGCCCGCAATATAACTGGTAAACTATTTATAGCATTATTAGATTTATATTCTTGCAATTTTTTAATTAAAATTTCTCTAATTATAAAAAAACATAATGTCGTTTTACCTGAACCAGCATCTCCAATAATCAAATAATTATCTTTTTTTGCAGTTATCTCTTTAATAAAACTATCATAACCAATTTTTCTTCCTTCTATTTCTTTAACTAAATCATCAAAATAATCTTCTTGATTTATTACTCTTTTTTTTAATAAAGATTTTTTATCAATTTTTTCAATTACTTTTAAAGTAGGTTTTATAAAATCTTTATCATTTATGTCTTGAGAAATTAAAACCTTATCAAGTTTGTTAATATATTCGCTTATAATTCTTTCTATTTCACCTGATAAAAAAAATTCAGGATAATATTCTTCAAAATAATCTACAAGCTCCTTAGTTCCCCAAAAAATTATTTGATTTTTAAATATGTCTTTAACAGTATCTACAATACTTTTTTGGGCAGAATTTGTAATAGTTCCAGTGTTTACTACTGTAATAAAATCAACTTTATATTCTTCAAAACTATTTGAAATTTTAAATGGATGAGATACTGCTTGCATTATTTGTGTTACTATTGGATTAGTAGCATTACCTCTTAATTTTTCTTCAGCTTTAACAATAATCGCAGTAACTTTATTTTTTCTAATAGGATCTTTTTCTATTATAACTAAATCTTTTCCAAGTTCATTATTTCCTTGTAATATTTCTATTGTAGCAGTTGGATACATTCTTTCAAATAAAATTTTTAATTCTTTTTGAAAATCTAATTCTCTTCCTATATAGCCTTTTATAATATTTTTTTTAGTTTCATAGTTTAACTTCTTTACAACTTCATAAATATTAGCATTTGAGACCATTAAGAAACCTTTTTTCTTATTATATC
>JALVAK010000104.1 GCA_027011225.1 Nautiliaceae bacterium
TTTCTCAAAAGATTAAGTTTTTTTGTTTCTACTATTAAGTTTCTGAGACGGAAATATAGGAACTATGCTTGCCCTATAAACATATTTCTGGTCAAAATGAAAATTGAAAATGGCTTCAGCTAACTATGACCCCTGGACGGGATGGAAATCTAAAAAAGCCAAGGAAGAGGAGAAAAAAGAGGAGAAAAAGTCTCCCGAAGAGAAGAGCAAAAAAACGCCGAAAAGATAGCTAAAGAACTATCGTATCTATCTCCTTAGACGGGTTTTTAAAGACCTAATAGCTCTTTGAGTTCCTCGTCCTCTTTCCTTTCGCCGGTTAGGTTTTAGCTTCTTCCTCTCTGTTGGTCCTATAGGTTTCTCTCAAAAATTCTTCCAGCGTTTTATTGAAAAGAGGTATATTTACCTTTCCACATAGAAACTTCGGGAGTTTCCTTTATTTTTTTTCATTATGATCTCATTAATTTTAAAATCTTTTATACTTCCTTTTTGGTTATGTTCCACATAGGTAATAAAAAACAATAAATCATTTACTGTATAAAAATAATCTTTCTCAAACATCTTGAAGTTCCTTCCCAAAATATATTCTATAACCTAACCTAATTGTGTTAAAAATTAGAAATTTATGGTGTCCAATATTTTACAACGTTTCCTAAAAGGTGATGAATGTGAAGAGAAAATTTTTAACCAATTATTGCAATTTATTAAAAATATTAACAGAGATTCTCAAATCATACCAAAGTATTATGCTCCTACTGGAGAAATAGATATATTAATAGTAGATCCTATTTTAGGGATTTTAGTTTTAGATATTAAAAATTGGAAGCATTTTTCCTCCGAGATAGAGCTTAAAAAAGCTATTAACACATTAAAAAGACACAATGATTTCATTTTAGAGTTACTCAAAGAAAAATTTTTACATCTTCCTATAAACACTGATTTCAAATTAATTTTTTGCCAAAAGCCTCCAGAGAAACTATTAAACAGCAAATGGGTTAATGCTATGATCCAAAGCAAAAAAATTATTATAGCTGATGAGGAAGGAAATTTTATTAAAGATTTATTTGAAATAAATTATAATTTAACTGATGATTCTGTTATAGATAACAAAGACAAATTTCAAGAAGTTTTAGAAATTTTAGCACTTATTGATTTGCAAAATTTTAAAAATAAAACAAAAAAAAGTCTTGATGAAGAAGACTTTGGAAGGATATATATAACTCCTAATGGAATTTTATACCTTGATATAAAATTCAGTTCCATTTTATCTTCATATAAAGGGGGATTAAGAATAATCAGAGGATTAGCAGGAACAGGGAAAACTATTATATTAACTAATTTAGTTTTTAAAAATCCAAAGAAAAAGTTCTTATTCTTATGTTTCAATAGACTTTTGAAAAATAATTTAGAAGAAGCTTTTAAAGCTGCAAAAACAGATAATGTTATTGTCCTATCACTTTTTGAACTACTTTATAAATTAGAACCTTCCTTAAGCGAGTATAAAAAATTAAAAGAGAAATGGAACTACATAGTTAAAAACAAAGAAAAAATAAAAGAGAAATTAATTAAATTTTTAAAAGAACATAGAATAGACATTATCATTATTGATGAAGCCCAAGATTTTTCTCCAGAAATTCTTAGAAGTATTTTCGAAGTAAATTCGAATCTAGTAATAGGCATAGATGAAGGACAGAATATATATGATTTTGGAATTTCCAATATTAAGGAAGATGTTTTTAAAGATGTTAATTTGCGAGGAAAAGTAACAAATCTAAAGACCATTTATAGAACTCCTGAAAATATAGCTAAAACAGCTATACAAATTTTAGCACTAGATAAAAATTTACACTCATATTATAGAAATGAATATTTAGAAAGAAAAAATCGATTAAGATACCTTTTACCTGGTGGTAAACTTTATAAAACTTTTAGAAAAAAAGAAGCTCTTAATAGGATATTGGAATATTTAAATTCTAAACAGGAAGACTATATGATTTTGATACCAAATAAAAGCTTCCGCGAAAAATTTAATAAAGAATTAGGTCTTTCTGAAATCCCTGATGAAAAAATAACTACTATTGATAGTGTTAAAGGTTTAGAGTCAGATAATATAATTATACTAGGATTTAATGAATACCTAATTCAAAACATAAAATATAATCCAGAAAAAATTTATCGCCGACTGTACACTTTACTAACACGTGCAAAAAAAAGAATTTATATAGATCTATATTGGAATCCTGTTCATAAA
>JALVAK010000105.1 GCA_027011225.1 Nautiliaceae bacterium
ACTTTTAGCTTCTATTATAGAAAAAGATAAAAAATTAACACTATACCAATATAAAAAAATATAATAAATAACAATAATTAACCAAAAAATGTATTTCATAATTTTAAAAAGTTATTAATAATTTCTTTTCCATATTCACTCATAATAGACTCAGGGTGAAATTGCACTCCATATATATGTTTATCTCTCACCCGTAAAGACATTATCTCATTATCATCTAAACTATAAGAAGTTGGAATAATATTATCTGGCAAATTTTTAGGATTTACTACTAAAGAATGATATCTTGTAACTCTAAAACTATCAGGTAATTGATTAAAAATATCATCTTTTTTTGTAATTTTTATTTGAGATGTTTTACCATGCATTAAATTTTTAGCTCTAATTATCTCTCCTCCAAAAGCATAAGCAATTGATTGATGACCAAGACAAACTCCTAAAATTGGTTTATTAATCTTTTTAATAACATCAACACTAACTCCTGCCTCTTTTGGAGTTGATGGACCAGGAGAGATTATAATTTTTTCAGGATTGAGTTTTTTAATTTCTTCAACGCTTAATTCATCATTTCTTATAACTTTTAAATTTGCACCAAGCTCAAGGCAATATTGTACAATATTATATGTAAAAGAATCATAATTATCTATCATCAAAATCATCAACTGCCTTTTTTGTAAAAATTATATTAAAATTTCACTAAAAAGGGAATTTATGCTAATAGAAAAACTTAAAGATAAAATAATAACCCTTGAAACAACTCCTCCTAAACTTCCAACATTAGAGCCTATGATTGAAAAAATTGAAAAAAGTGGGGCATTAAAATATATTGATGGATTCTCTACTACTGATTGTCCCTTAAGTAAACTTAAATATAATTCAATAATAGCTGCTTTTAGGTTACAAGAAAAATTCAATAAACCTGTAATTGCAACTATGAGTATGAGAGATAGAAATAAAATAGCGCTTCAGAGCGATTTGCTTGGAGCAAATGATTTAGGAGTAACTAATATTTTAGCTCTTACAGGTGACCCTGCAAAAATGTCAGACCAACCAAACGTAAAAGGAGTAGTTGAAGGAAGCAGTATCTTACTTCTTGAAATCATTAGAGCATTCAATAATGGGATGGATTATAGTGGAAAAGAGTTTAAAATTAAACCAAAGCCAATAACACCTTTTGTAGTGAGTAATTCATATGCTAAAAATTTTTCTACTATTGAGAGAAAAATTTATAAAAAAGTAAAAAACTATGCAAAAGCAGTTATTACTCAACCAGTTTATGATTTAGAGATAGTTGATAAAATGCTTGAAATTAGAGACAAAGTAAGAAATGAATTTAGTGATGAGAGAAAAGAATTTGAAATAATTTTAGGATTTTTTCCTATGATGAGTCTAAAAACTGCACAATTTCTTCACTCACATGTACCAGGAATATATGTTCCAGATGAATGGATAGAAAAACTCATGAAAGCTCACAAAATATCTATTGAAGAAGAGAAAAAAGTAGGACTTGAGCTTAGCCGTAAGCTATTCCAAAATCTTCTAAAAAAACATCCAAAAATTCATATAATGACTGCAAACAAATTTGAGATAGTAAAAGAGCTATTTTAAGCTCTTAATTTTTTTAATAAAAATATTCCAAAATAGATAGCCAAACCTATAGCATAAGAGACATATTCATTAGGAAGATGTAAATATTTTTGCATAATATTTGGAAGCATAAAAAATGGAACAGCTATTAATAACAAAATTCTCTCTATTATATTAAGCCTTTTTACTAACCAACCTTGTGTAGCTGATGCAAAACTAAACATACCAAGCATTGCAGTTAGGAATATAACTATAATTTTTATAGGGTCAGTTATAAATGTGAACTCACTAGGGTCCCATTCATTCACGCTTGCAATCAATAAAAGCTCAGTATTAAAGAAAAATACAAAAGGAAGGATTGCTGTTCTTATATCATAAGCAAAACCTTGAAGACCTGTTTTAATTGGGTCTGCTTTTGCAATCCCAGCTGCAGCATATGCTGCTATTCCAACTGGTGGAGTATCATCAGCTAAAATTCCAAAATAAAATACAAATAAATGAGCTGCAATAGCTGGAATTATAAATCCGTTATCTTGTGCAAGTTGAAGCATAACAGGAGCTGTAAGAGAAGCTACAACGATATAATTTGCAGTTGTAGGAAGCCCCATACCAAGAATTAATGAAATTAAAGCTGTTAAAAGCAAAACAATTAAAATATTACCATTTGATAGTGCATCAATTACATCAAGCAATACTTGTCCAATTCCAGTTAAAGTAATACTTCCAACTACGATACCAGCAATTGCAGTTGCAAGCGCAATTGGAACCATATTTCTAGCACCATTTACCATTCCATGAAAAATATCAATAAACCCTTGTAAAAAATCATTTTTAGTAGGTTTTCTTTTGTCAATAAAAAGTGCTTTAAAAGGATATTGAATAATCATAATAACCATCAAAAGCCATATAGCACTAAATGCTGCCATTTGAGCGGATTGTCTAAGCACGATTAAAACATACATCAAATAAGCAACTGGAATTAGATAATGAAGCCCACTTATAAAAGTTTTCCATTTTGGAGGCAAATTACAAGCAGCTTCTCCTTTTAATCCCAATTTTTTAGCTTCTAAATGAACTATATAAAAAAGTGCTAAATAACTTACAACTGCAGGAATTGCTGCTGCTATTACTACATCTGTATAACTAAGCCCTAAAAACTCTGCAATAATAAATGCTGCTGCACCCATAACTGGTGGCATAAGTTGTCCATTTGTTGATGCTGCTACTTCAATAGCAGCAGCTTTTTCTGGTGGAAATCCTGCTTTTTTCATAAGAGGAATTGTAAAAACCCCAGTAGTTACAACATTTGCAGTTGAGCTTCCACTAATAATACCTGTTAGACCACTTGCAACAACACTCGCTTTTGCTGGACCTCCACTATATTTTCCAAGAAGTGCATAAGCTAATTTTATAAAATACTCCCCTGCTCCAGCTCTCTCTAAGAGAGCTCCAAAAAGTACAAACAAGAACACAAATCCAGCAGACACTCCTAGAGGTACACCAAAAATTCCTTCAGTTGTTAAATACATTTGAGTAATTATTTTCTCCCAACTTGCAGGTTTATGAGAGATAATATCTGGCATCAAATCACCAAACTTATCATAAATTAAAAATAAAATAGCTACAATACTTAAAGCTATACCTATTACTCTTCTTCCAGCTTCAAGCAACAAAATAATAAAAATAGCACCAATTATATAGTCTCTAAGCAAATATTCTCCTGGTCTATTTGATAAACCTACATAATCAATTGCAATATAAGCAGCTCCAAGACCTCCTAAAATAGCTAAAACCCAATCATACCAAGGAATTTTTTTAAGATACTTTTCTTTTTTGAATATAGGATAGATTAAAAATGCCAAAACCATAGCAAAAGCTAAGTGAATACTTCTAACAATCGTAGAATTTACCGGAAAATAACTTACATATAATTGAAAAACAGACCAAGCAAAAGCAATACCAGCAATAATCCAATAATAAATACTATTTGGAGGGAAATTTCTTTGACCTTCAAGCTCTGTTAAAATCTCTTCTTCTAAATTTTTATCTACTTCACATTTTTCTAAAACTTCTTTTTCAATCTCTTCTATTTCTTTTTTTTCATCATCGCGTTTTGACATTTAAGCTCCTTTTACCCATTGAAGATAAAAATAAGAAATTCTTATCTTCAATAGGTAAAAAGAAGGATTATTTTAAAAGTCCTTCTTCTTCAAAAGCTTTTTTAGCACCTGGGTGCATCATATTTAAATCAAATCCTTTTAGTAAATCTTTTTTAGTTAAGTTTTTATATGCTGGATGCATTTTTTTGAATTGCTCAAAATGATCAAGTATTGCTTTTGTTAAATAATAAACTGTTTTATCATCCATTTTATCACTTGTAACTAAAATTGCTTTAACCCCATATGTTTTTGTAGGATGATTAACTCCTCTATACATTCCAGCTGGAATTACACCCCATGCATAGTATGGTTTTTCTTTTACAAGTTTTTGAGCAGCTGGAACATTATCAAGTGAAATTAAATCAATATCTGTAGAATTTGCTGCATCTTTAATATTTGCTGTAGGATGTCCTACCATATAATAATATCCATCAATTTTTTTATCTTTAAGTGCATTTGGGCATTCACTTGCTTTTAGTTGCTCTACTTTAATATCTTTTAGAGATAATTTTTTACATTCATTAAAAAGAGTTTTAACAGCAGCCTCATTACCGCTTCCTGGATTTCCTATATTTATTCTTTTTCCTTTTTGGTCAAAAAAGTTTTTAATTCCGCTATCTTTTCTAACTACAAATGTAAGAAGTTCTGGATGAATTGACATTACAACTCTAAGCCCTTTATATGGCTTTCCTTTAAATTTGCCTTCACCATGATAAGCTTGATACACTACATCACTCTGAGCTATACCAAAATCAAGCTCACCATTTTTAATAGCATTAATATTATATACGCTACCACCTGTACTTTCTACTGAGCATTTTGTATGAGTAGTGTTTTTATAGTATTTGTTAAATAATCTACAAATAGCTCCTCCTGTTGGATAGTAAACACCGGTAACTGAGCCTGTACCAATTGAGATATATTTATAAGCAAAAGCTCCTGTTGCTAAAACAGCTGCACTAACTACACCTAATACTAATTTTTTCATTGTAACTCCTTTTTTCTTTCATTATACCAAAAAATTTAATAAAACATTAATTTATAAAAAATTATAAGAAAAAATTATAGGGAAAAATTATTGATGATAATTTGGAGCTTCTTTTGTTATGGTTACATCATGCACATGTGATTCCTTAAGACCCGCACTTGTAATTTCTACAAATTCAGCTCTCTCCCAAAAAGTAGGAATATCTTTTGCACCTACATATCCCATAGAAGCTCTAAGCCCACCTATTAATTGATGAATAACATCAGCAATTTTCCCTCTATAAGGCACCATTCCTTCAATTCCTTCAGGCACTAGCTTATCTGCAGCTGTTCCTTCTTGGAAATATCTATCATTACTTCCCTTTTGCATAGCTCCAATACTTCCCATACCTCTATAAGCTTTATATTGTCTTCCTTGATACATTATAGTCTCACCTGGGCTCTCTTCAGTTCCTGCAAGTAAACTACCAATCATTACGCTACTTGCACCAACTGCCAGTGCTTTTGCTATATCACCTGAGTATTTAATCCCACCATCAGCAATTACAGGAATATCATATTTTTTAGCTTCTGTGGCACATTCATCAATAGCACTAATTTGAGGCACTCCAACTCCAGCTACAATTCTTGTAGTACAAATACTTCCAGGTCCAATCCCAACTTTAACTGCATCAGCCCCAGCTTTAATTAAATCTCTTGTAGCTTCTGCAGTTGCTACATTGCCTGCTACTACATCAACTTCAAATCTCTCTTTAATAGCTTTTACTAAATCTAAAATTCCTTGCGAATGTCCATGAGCTGAATCAACAACAATTACATCAACTCCAGCACCTACAAGCGCAGCTGCTCTTTCAATACCATTCCCAACCCCAACTGCTGCTGCTACTCTTAGTCTTCCGTATTCATCTTTATTTGCATTTGGATACTCTTTTTTCTTTTGAATATCTTTAATTGTAATAAGACCTTTAAGATATCCGTTTTCGTCTACAATTGGAAGTTTTTCAATTTTATGCTCGTGAAGTATTTTTTCTGCTTCTTCAAGTGAAATGCCTTCTTTTGCTGTAACAAGTGGCATTGGAGTCATTAGCTCTTTTACTTTTTTATTTAAATTTTTCTCAAATCTTAAATCTCTATTTGTAAGAATTCCTATAAGTTTATTATTTTCATCAACTACAGGCACACCTGAGATTTTATAAGTTGCCATAATCTCATGAGCTTTTGCAATTGGCTCATTTGGTAAGATTTTAATTGGGTCAATTATTACTCCACTCTCACTTTTTTTAACTTTTTCAACTTCTTTTGCTTGAGATTCAATATCCATATTTTTATGAATTACACCAATTCCACCTAATCTTGCTAACGCAATAGCAGCTCTTGATTCTGTTACTGTATCCATAGCCGCTGAAACTATAGGAATATTAAGTGTTACGTTTTTTGTAAATCTAGTTCTTAAGTCAACTTCTTTTGGCAATACATTTGAATATTTTGGGACAAGTAACACATCTTCAAAAGTCAATGCTTTATATTTTATTCTCATTTTCTATCCTTTCACTAAATCTTCAACTATTTTTGCACCATTAAACAAAGTCTCTTCATCAAAATGTTTAGCAATTAACTGCATTCCAATAGGAAGACCTTTTTTATCTTTTCCAATAGGAAGTGAAATTGCAGGTACTCCTGCTAAGTTTACTCCAATAGTATAAATATCGCTTAAATACATCTCAAGCGGGTCTTTTTTGCTTCCAAACTCAAAAGCTGTAGTAGGTGTTACAGGAGTTAAAACTAAATCTGCTTCGCTAAAGAGTTTATCAAACTCATTTTTAATTAAATGTCTTACTTTTTGAGCTTTAATATAATAAGCATCATAATACCCGCTACTTAAAACAAAAGTTCCTAACATAATTCTTCTTTTAACTTCTTCTCCAAATTGAGCTCTTGTTAATTTATAAGTTTCTTTTAAATCTTTTCCTTCAATTCTATTTCCATATCTCATACCATCAAATCGAGCTAAATTACTACTTGCCTCAGCCGTAGCTACAATATAATAAGTTGCTACATCTATTTTTGAATTCATAAGATTTTTATGGATAATTGTATGACCTTGCTTTTCAAGCTCTTTAATTACATCTAAAATTGCATTTCTAACATCTTCATCAGCCTCTTCAATATAGTTATCAATCACTGCAATTTTAAGTTTTTTAGATGTATCAAATTCTATTTTTTTATTCTCAACCGGTGCTGAAGTAGAATCTTTTGAATCATGCCCTGCTATAATATTATATAGAATTGCCGCATCTTCAACATTTTGAGTAATAGGACCAATTTGGTCAAGTGAGCTTGAAAATGCAGTAAGACCATATCTAGAAACTCTTCCATAAGTTGGCTTCATACCAACAACCCCACAAAAAGCAGCAGGCTGTCTAATACTTCCACCTGTATCGCTCCCAAGTGCAGCAATTGCAAGACCTGCTCCAACTACCGCAGCACTTCCTCCACTACTACCACCTGGAACACAATTTGGATTGTGAGGATTTAAAGTTTTGCCATATTGACTTGTCTCAGTTGAGCTTCCCATAGCAAATTCATCCATATTACATCTACCAAAAGGAGATAAACCCGCATTTAGCATTTTTTCAATTACAGTCGCATTATATGGTGCAACATATCCTCTTAGTATCTTAGAAGCACAAGTTATCTCCCAACCCTTAACATTTATATTATCTTTAATTGCAATAGGAACCCCTTCCCCACTTTCACTTAAATCTGTGTCTAAAAACTGCTCGATATATCCACCAAGCTCTTTATTTTCTTTTGCTTTAGCATTAATATCTTTTTTTATTTCTCTAAGCTCTTCATTGCTTAATGTCAATGCTTTTTTCAATGTTATCATTCTCATCCTTTATAATTAAACTTTTTAGCCATAAATAGATTATATAACTTCCCCCAACTAAAATAATAATAGTAACTATTATAACCCAAAAAGAAATAGGCTTATCCACCTATAACCTCTTTACATCTAGGGCATAATTCATTTTCAGCTTCACTTAAATATCTCCAACATCTAGGGCATTTATGAAGAGGTGATTTTTTGATTTTAACTACAAATCTTTCATCCTCACCTACATGAAATTCATCTAAAGTCTCACCCTCTACATTATCACATAAAATACTTACATTAAAGAATTCTGCCATTTCATCTTTTAATAATTTATCATAATTTGTCTCAATTGCAAGCTCAAGCGTATCTTTTATAATTTTTTCTTTTTTTAATCTATCTACGATTTCATAAAATCTTCTTCTAATCTCTAAAATTTCTTCATCAATTGGATTTTCAATAGATGCTAACGGCGTATATACAAAATCAAAAATATCTTTTGCATCTTCTTTTATAACTTTTGGAGCATGCTCAACCGCTTCATCCATAGTATAAGTTAAAACCGGCGCTAAAATACTTAAAAGCTCTTTTGCAATCACAGCCATAGTACTTTGAGAATTTCTTCTTTTAGGTGAATTTGGTGCCTCACAATATAATCTATCTTTACAAACATCAAGATAAATTGCACTAAGCTCAGTAACTATAAAATTATTTAAAATTTGCATTGCTTTTGAAAAATCATATTTACCAAAAAGATAAACTACTTCATCAAATACTTCTTTGGCTCTACTTAAAATCCACTTATCAATCATTGAAGGATTATCTAGCTTAATTTCTTCTAAATCATTTACGTTTGCTAATAAAAATCTAATAGTATTTCTAATTTTTCTATATTGCTCTGCAACTTGCTTTAGAATATTATCACTAATTTTAATATCTCCTGTATAATCGCTCGTAGCTACCCAAAGTCTTAGAATTTCTGTTCCAAATTTTTTGCTAACTTCTTGAGGTGCTACTACATTTCCTTTAGATTTACTCATCTTCTCACCCTTTTCATCTACTGTAAATCCATGGGTGAGAATTGATTTATAAGGGGCTTTTTCTTCTATTGCAGTTGAAACTAGAAGTGAGCTTTGAAACCAACCTCTATGTTGGTCACTACCTTCAAGATACATACTTGCTGGATATTCACCTGCATCATATCTATGAGATTTAAGTACCGCAAACCAAGTTGAGCCACTATCAAACCAAACATCTAAAATATCTTGTACTTTTTCAAGCCTTGGTGCTAAATCTTTTTTATTTTCTGGCAGTAGCTCTTCTATACTCATCTCATACCAAGCATCCGCACCTTTTTGTTTAAAAATTTCATAAATATTTTCTAAAATATCTTCATCAAGTAAAATCTCCCCACTTTCTTTATCTCTAAAAAATGCAATAGGCACTCCCCAATCTCTTTGGCGGCTTATACACCAATCTGGTCTGTTGCTAACCATTGCTTTTAATCTATTTCTACCACTCTCAGGTGTAAATTCAACCCCTTCAATCTCTTTTAGTGCCTTATTTCTTAGAGTATCTCCGCTAAATTCTTTATCCATTGCTATAAAAAATTGCTTAGTTGCTCTAAAAATTACAGGATTGTGGCATCTCCAGCAATGTGGGTAGCTATGAGAAAATTTAGAAGATTTTATTAAATTTTCACCAAGTAATTCTAAAATCTTTTCATTTGCATCAAAAATATGCATTCCAACAAATTCACTTGAATTCTCACCAAGTAGTTTTTCACTCTCTACTATTTTAGAATATTTACCTTCATTATCAACAGGCTGAATAATATCTTCATATCCGTATTTTAGCCAAACTCTATAATCCTCTTCACCATGACCCGGAGCTGTATGAACACATCCTGTACCACCATCCATTGTAACATGCTCACCAAGTAAAATAACTGAGAGTCTATTATTTAGAGGATTTACAGCTTTTAGACCTTCTAATTCTTTTGCATCAAATTCTTTAACTATTTCTCCTTTTACAACTCCTTCTTCTTTTAATCTATCATATAAAGCTTTTGCCACTATAAAATTATCACTTGTAAGTACATACTTTTCATTAGGATTTAGGGCAATTCCCATATTTGCTGGAAGTGTCCAAGGTGTAGTAGTCCAAATAATAATTTTTGCATGTTTTGTGCCAATAGCTTTATTTGCTTCTTTAGTTAAAGGAAAAGCTACATAAATTGAATAATCTTCTTTTTCTTCATACTCAACCTCAGCTTCTGCAAGAGCAGTTTTATCATGCATACACCAAAATACAGGCTTGCTTCTTTCTACTAATAAACCTTTTTTTGCTATTTCAGTTAGTGCTTTATAAATATCTGCTTCAAACTCAAAATCCATTGTTTTATAAGGATTATTCCAATCTCCTATAACTCCAAGAGATTTAAACTCTTCTTTTTGAATTTCTATAAATTTAGCAGCATGCTCACGGCATAATTCTCTAATTTTTGTTTTAGGTAATTTTTCTTTTTTTTCTCTTCCAATTTTCTTTTCTACTTGTTGCTCAATTGGAAGTCCATGACAATCCCAACCTGGTACATATCTGATATCAAAACCTTGAAAATAATAGTATTTATTAATTATATCTTTTAAAATTTTATTTAATGCATGACCTATATGAATATGTCCATTTGCATAAGGAGGACCATCGTGAAGATTGAATCTGTCATTTCCTTTTCTATTTTCTTTCATTCTTTCATAAACATTTTCGCTAAACCATTTTTTATATCTTTTTGGCTCATTTTGAGGTAAATTTCCACGCATTGGAAATGTAGTTTTTGGAAGAAGAAGAGTCTCTTTATAATCCATCAAAAAGTCCTTTTTGCGTGATATTATAACAAAATTATCCAATATGAGATATAACTTTTACAATATTTGGGTCGGCAAAAAAATCTTCTTCTTTATTGTCATATTCAAATTGAGAGAGTATATCTCTTATTATATTAATTCTTGCTCTTTTTTTATCATTAGCATCAACTTCAATCCAAGGAGCATAAGGAGTAGAAGTTGCAGCAAACATATCCTCTTTTAATTTTTGATACTCTTCATAATGTTTATAGCTCTCCCAATCAAGTGTTGAGAGTTTCCATTTTTTAAGCGGGTCTTTTTCTCTTTTTTTAAGACGCTTATACATCTCTTCTTTTGAAATTTGAAGATAATATTTAAAAAATTTAATACCATCATCAACTATCATCTCTTCAAATCTTGGACATTGTCTCATAAATTTAAGATAATCTTCTTTGGTACAAAAATGAAAAACCATCTCAACCCCAGCTCTGTTATACCAGCTTCTATTAAATAAAACCATCTCCCCGCCAGCTGGAAAATGAGGCACATACCTTTGAAAATACCACTGAGTTTTTTCCCTATCACTTGGCTTATCAAGAGCTACACTTCTTGCAAATCTTGGATTTAAATGCTCTAAAATTCTTTTTATTGTTCCATCTTTTCCAGCAGTATCAATTCCCTCAAAAAGCGCTAAAAATCTAATATTATTATTTTTAATCCATGTTTGAAGTTTTACAAGCTCTATTTGAAGTTTAAGAAGCTCTTTTTTATAAAATTTTTCT
Source organism: Nautiliaceae bacterium (assembly GCA_027011225.1). Lineage (GTDB taxonomy): Bacteria > Campylobacterota > Campylobacteria > Campylobacterales > Nautiliaceae > JALTBU01. The sequence continues at coordinate 11,234 of JALVAK010000105.1, forward strand.
TTTAATTTTCCATTCTTTTTAAATACTTTCTCTTTTGGCAAAGAATATTCAGGAAGTTTTTTGATATCCACATTCATTTTAAATCCTTTTTTAGCTATAATAATTATAACACAAAGGAGTTATGATGGAAATAATGTTTGTAGGCAAAGAGTGGAAATTCAAAAATGCCCTAAAAGAAGAGTTATTTAGAGCAGTTAATGCAGATACAATAAAATATTTAAATTCATTTGATATCTCTTTTGAGCCCAATGATGATACTTTAATAGTTACTAATAATCACACTTATCCATTAGTAGCAAAAATTATATCAACTATTTTAAATACAAATCTAATAATAAAAGATAATCAGCCAGTACCAGAAAACGCAATATTTTCAAAAAATAGCTTTTTAGTAAAAATAAATAATTATGATGTCAATGTAATTTTATTAGAAAAAGAAGTGCCCTATATTTTTATTAAACCTCCTAAATATGAATTAATTAATATTTTTAATATGGATAAAGACACAGCAAAAATGTTTATTGAGCCAATTTTTAATCCAAGAAAAATTGATTATACACTAATTGAAAATGAAGGTGGATTTTTAGAAATTTATACAAAGCCACTTGAAAGTAAAATAAAAAAAGAGATATTAAACGCAATCCCTTTTACTGTTTTTGGAAATATTTTTGAGCATATCATAAAAACTCTGCCTCCTAAAAAAATTACATTTGCTGAGAGCTGCACTGGAGGGCTTATAGCCTCAACTCTTACTAAATATCCAGGTGCTAGTAATTGTTTTGATGGAAGTGTAGTTACCTATTCAAATGAAATAAAACATGAGTGGCTTGGTGTTAGCCTTGAGACTCTAAAAAGATATGGAGCAGTTAGTGAACAAACAGTAAAAGAGATGTTACTTGGCGTGCTTGAAATATCAAAAGCCAATTATGCTATTGCAGTAAGCGGAATTGCAGGACCAACAGGAGGAACTAAAGAAAAACCAGTAGGCACAGTTTATATAGGAGTAGCAAATGAAAAAGAGTTAAAAGTTGAGCATCATCTATTTAGAGGTGATAGAAATTATATACAATATCAAGCTATGATGAATGGAATTAGAATGTTTATAAATTTTTCAAGACTTTATTCAAAGGATGTTGATTGAGTGCAATAGATAGAGTAAAAAAAGCAATTGAAGAGATACAAAAAGGAAACATTATCATAATGATAGATGATGAGGATAGGGAAAATGAAGGAGATTTAGTATATGCTGGAGTATTTTCTACTCCTGAGAAAGTAAATTTCCTTGCAAGTAAAGGAAAAGGGCTTATTTGTACATCTTTAACTAAAGATATAGCCAAAAAACTTGATTTAAATCCAATGGTGCCTCAAAATAGTGAAAGTTTTTCAACTGCTTTTACAATAAGTGTTGATGCAAAAGAGTGCAAAACTGGAATTAGTGCGTATGAGAGGGATTTGACTATAAAAAAATTAAGCTCACCTACAAGTAAACCTGATGATTTCGTTCGCCCTGGTCATATATTTCCTTTGATTGCAAAAGAAGGAGGAGTACTCGTTAGAACTGGTCATACAGAAGGAAGTGTTGATATATGTAAACTTGCAGGAGTTTATCCAGTAGCTGTAATATGTGAGATAATGAATGAAGATGGAACAATGGCAAGAAGAAAAGATTTATCTAAATTTGCAAAAGAGCATAATTTAGCTGTAGTTTATATCTCGGATATAGTAGAGTATAGACTTCAATTTGAAAGTCTTGTAAATATTGAAAAAAAAGAAAAAATAACTCTTGATGGAGTTGAATTTGAAAAATATACTTTTAAAGACCATTTAAATCAAACTCATTATGCTTTAGTAAATAGAGCTAAAGAGCATACAAATGTTAAATTTTACAAAGTAACAAAAAATGTAGATTTTCTGCTTGATGATAGTAAAATGAAAGAATTTAAAAAAGCGCTTGAATTTATCAAATATAATACAGGTGCTATAATTTTTATTGACTCAAATTCAAAAGATAATAAAGAATTTGGAATAGGAGCTCAAATACTTAAAAAACTTGGAATTAAAAAATTAAACCTACTCTCAAATAAAAAAAATGAATTCAATGCACTTAAAGGCTTTGGCATAGAAATTAATAACTATTTGGAGATAAAATGATAGTGTTACATAATATGGGTGGAGCAAGAAGTGAAAGAGAATTAAAAGAATTTTTATACAATATGTTTATGGATAAAAGAATTATTTCATCTCCAATGAGATATGTTTTAGCTCCACTTATTTCAAATTTAAGATATAAAAAAGTTTGGAAAAATTATGAAAAAATTGGTGGAAGCAGAATTTATGAAATAACTGAGAGTCTTGCTAAAAAAATTGAAAATATTAGTGGCAAAAAAACTAAATATGCTTTTAGATATACAAAACCACATTTAAAAGATGTTATTGAAGATGAAGAGATTATATTTTTACCACTATATCCTCACTATTCTTTTACAACTTATGAAAGCTCACTTGATGAGCTTAAAGAGCTTAATATAAATGCAAAAATAATAAAACCATTTTACAAACATCCAAAATTTAATGAAATAATAAAAGAAAATATATTAAATTCAGTTGATAACCCTAATAAGTGGCACTTAATATTTTCAGCTCATGGACTTCCAAAAAAAATGATAAAAAAAGGTGATTTATATGAATCTCAAGTAAAAGAGCATGTAGAAATTTTAAAAAAACTATTGCCTGAGTTTAAATCAATAAGTTTAGCTTTTCAATCAAGATTTGGATTTAGCAAGTGGCTTACACCTTATCTTGATGAAGAGCTTAAAAAATATAAAAATGAAAATGTTTTAATTTATCCAATATCTTTTATGATAGATAATTCTGAGACAGATTTAGAATTAAAGGTTGAATATAAACACTTAGCAGATGAAGTTGGTATAAAAAACTATAAAGTAGTAGATTGTCCAAATGATAGTGAAAAAACAGCAAAATTTTTAGTGGAGCTAGTAAATGAAAGCAGTAATTCAAAGAGTAAGTGAAGCTAGTGTAAAAGTAAATAAAGAATTAATAAATGAAATAAAAAAAGGTCTAGTTGTTTTAATTGGATTTGAAAAAGATGATAATGATGAAAAATTAGATAAGATGATAAAAAAGATAATCAATATGAGACTTTTTGAAGATAAATTTTCAAAATCAGTTATAGATATAAAAGGAGAGATTTTACTTATTCCAAACTTTACAATTCCAGCAATTACTAAAAAAGGCACAAGACCAAACTTTCAAAATTCAATGCCGCCAAATGAAGCTAAAAAGATGTATGAAGAGATGCTAAAAAAAATGAATAAAATTTTACCTACAAAAGCTGGAATTTTTGGAGCTGATATGAAAGTAAGTCTTATTAATGATGGACCTGTTACAATTATAGTGGAGGTATAAAATGAAAAAATTAATTATATTTTTGTTAATTGTATTGTCTTTTTCTTACGAGCTTAAAGAATTTGTAACTTGCAAAAATGTAATTAATTTAACACCTATAAACGTAACTAGCGAATTTAATTCAACTAATAAAGCATACGCATTTGCTTATTTTAAAAACATTCAAGAAAATAAAATAATAGATTTCATATGGGAAAAAAAAGTAAATAACAATTGGAAACTATATGCAGACATTAAATTACCTATATATGCTGGTGATAGATGGAGAACATATTCTTATATTACAATCAGACCATTTTTCAAAGGTGAATGGAGAGTTAGCTTACTTGATGGAAATAAAACTATAGCCGTTAAAAACTTCATTATAAAATAAACTTTTCTTTATTGCTTATTAATTTTATCCTCTGACACTTATTTGAATTAAAATAAAAGAAAAAGGAAGTTGAATTATTCAACTTCCGCATCAATTACGTCGTCATCTCCGCCTTTATTTTCTTGGCTTCCTTGACTTTGTCCTTGTTGCGCTCCGCTTGCTGCCATATTTTGAGCCGCTTTTTGAAGCTCAGCTTCTATTTCAGCTTTCAAGCTATCAATTTTAGCTTTATCCTCACTTTGCTCTTCAATAAGTTTTTTAGCTTCTGCAATTTTAGCTTCAAGCGCACTTGTATCACCAAGTTTATCTTTGTTGTCTTTGATGAATTTTTCTGCTTGATATGCTACTGCATCAAGCTCATTTCTAGCTTTTATAGCTTCAATTCTTGCTTTTTCTCTTTTATTTGCTTCTTCAGCTTCTTTAATCATTTTTTGAATTTCTTCTTCAGATAATGTTGAGCTTCCTGTAATTGTAATTTTTTGCTCTTTTCCAGTATCTTTATCTTTTGCTGTTACATTTAAGATACCATTTGCATCAATATCAAATGTAACTTCAATTTGTGGTACACCTCTTGGCGCTGGTCTAATTCCTTCAAGATTGAATTGACCTAAAGATTTGTTGTCTTTTGCAAGCTCAGCTTCACCTTGTAATACGTGAATTGTAACTGCTGTTTGATTATCTTCAGCTGTACTGAAAATTTGTGATTTTTTAACAGGTATTGTTGTACCTTTTTCAATAATTTTTGTCATAACTCCACCAAGTGTTTCAATACCAAGGCTTAGTGGTGTAACATCTAGTAACAATACATCTTTTACATCACCTTTAAGTACACCTGCTTGAATTGCAGCACCAAGTGCAACTACTTCATCAGGGTTTACTGATTTATTAAGTTTTTTACCATTAAAGTAATCACTTACTAATTGTTGTACTTTTGGAATTCTTGTACTTCCACCTACCATTACAATTTCATCAATATCTTCTTTATTTAATCCTGCATCTTTTAATGCTGTATCAATATGAGTTAAAGTCTCTTGTAATAAATCATCAATCATTGCTTCAAATTTAGCTCTTGTTAATTTTTTAACTAAATGTTTTGGACCACTTGCATCTGCTGTAATAAATGGCAAGTTAATTTCAGTCTCTTCTTTAGTTGATAATTCTTTTTTAGCTTGCTCAGCTGCATCTTTTAATCTTTGAAGAGCCATTTTATCGTTGCTTAAATCAATTCCAGTCTCAGCTTTAAATTCATCAATTAACCATTGAACAATTCTATTATCAAAGTCATCTCCACCAAGGAATGCATTACCATCAGTTGAAAGTACTTGGAATGTTCCATCACCAATTTCAAGTACAGTTACGTCAAATGTACCTCCACCAAGGTCATAAACAAGTACTTTTTCTTCACCTTTTTTATCAAGACCATAAGCTAAAGCTGCTGCTGTTGGCTCGTTGATAATTCTTAATACATTAAGACCTGCAATTTTACCAGCTTCTTGAGTTGCTTTTCTTTGAGCATCGTTAAAGTACGCTGGTACTGTAATAACAGCTTCTGTTACTTCTTCACCAAAAAACTCTTCTGCATCATTTTTTAATTTTTGTAAAATTTTTGCAGAAATTTCTTGAGGTGTATAAACTTTTCCATCAACCTCAACTGCACATGCACCATTTTTATCAACAATTTTATATTGAACGTGTTTTTTTGCTTCTTGAGCTTTTGGCTCATTACACATCATACCCATAATTCTTTTTACAGAATAAATAGTTCTCTCAGGGTTTGTAATTGCTTGTCTTTTAGCAGGCTCACCTACTAAAACACCTTTATCTGTAAATGCTACTACACTAGGAGTAGTATTTTTACCCTCTTTATTTGGAATAATTTTTGCATCTTTTCCATCATAATATGCCATTGCACTATTTGTAGTACCTAAGTCAATTCCTATTACTCTTCCCATAATTCCCTCCTTAATTATTTTTTATTTATTGTAACCATAGATGGTCTTAGTAATTTGTTTTTGAGTTTATATCCTTTTTGATAGATATCAACTATTGCGCCTTCATCATGCTCTTCACTCTCAACATGCTGAACAGCCTGATGAACTTCAGGATTAAACTCTTCATGCTCAACTGGCTCAATGCCATGATTTTTAAATACATCAAGCATTTTTTTAAGAGTAAGCTCTACTCCTTCTATAAGCTTATCAAAAGCTTCTTCTTTATTTTCAATTTCTTTAGCATGAGCTATTGCTAGCTCAAGAGAATCTACAACTGGAAGCAAATCTTTAGCAAATTTTTCATAAGCATAATCTACTAAAGCATCTGCTTCTTTTTTTAGAATTTTTTTATCATTTTCACACTTAGCATAAGCTCTAAGTGCTTCATCAAGTTTTTGTTTTAATTCTTCATTTTCTTTTAAAAGAGCTTCTACATCTATTTGCTCAGTATTTTTTTCCTCATTTTTCTGCACATTTTCTTGAGGCTTTTGCTTTTTTTTCTTACTCATTTTCCCCTCCTTTCATAGATTCAAATAACTCCAAAAAATTAGAGTATATATCTCCAATTAAGTATATTTCTATTTCATTATCATTATTAAAAAGCTTATATTTTTTAATTAAAAATTTTTCATTATAGTTTATATACAAATCATCAACTTCATTTAAAAATTCTAAGTTAAGATTGCTAAACTTATTATATAATAAATTTTGATTAATTGTATATTCTTTTTGAAAATTTTTTATTTTTTTAACTAATTTAGCAATATTATAATGTGAAAGAATTTTTATAATATCTTTTGCATGTAAATATCTTAAGCTTTTTAATAAATGAAAAACATTTTCATCATACTTAATTACGCTTTCATCATTTTCAAACTCTAATATTATAAATTTATTTTCTACATTATAAACTTCTTTTAACAATTGGTTTTCAAAGACCTTTACAAATGCTAATATATCTAGCTCTTTGCATTTTTTTTCTAACTCTTCTAATGAAGAAAAATTTATATTTTTAGGAAAATTATTTTTCCAAAATTCACCCATAGCCTTTAAGCTAGGATAAGAGCCACTTGCAAAATGCTCCTTTTGTACCATCCCCATCTTTTCTAAAGCTTGAAAATACCCTCTTATTGTAGATGGAGATATATTTAAATTTGCTAAATTTTTAAGTGAGGTTGAGCTAATAGGTTGTTTTAATTTTAAATAATTTTTAATCAATTCATTTAATATAAACTCAACCTTTTTTTTCATTTAGCACTCTTTGTTTTATATTGACAATGAAATTATACAAATTAAATAAACTATTGTCAAGTAATTTAAATAAAAAATTAAAAAAAGTTTAGTTTATCTTACTAAACTTAGTTTATTTCATTTCTTCATAAAATTTTAAAATTGATATAAAAATAGTAGTAATAGCGGGACCAATAATTATCCCCCAAAGCCCAAAAGAAGACAAACCAGCAACAATTGAAAAGAAAATAAGTAAAGAATTAATCTCTATCTCAGTTTCAAAAATCTTTTTTATCCATGCAATAATAAGTGGTTTTATAAATGTATCTGCAATTATTGAGATAACTACTATTGAATAAACCGCTACAATAATTGCACCCTTTACATTTCCTTGAGAGTAAAGATATAAACTAACAGGAGCCCACATAATAATTCCACCAATTAATGGAATTAGCGAAGCAAACGCATACATAACAGAAAAAAAGAAAAAATCAAATCCAAAAAAACTTACAATAAAACCAAATAACACACCCTCTAAAAGTGCAGTAAGAATAGTAGAATAAAAAACAACACTCATAACTTCACTTGTATTAAAAAAAAGAGTTTTTAGCTGCTCTTCACTCATAGGTATTATTTTTTTTAAAAATTCTAAAATCTCTTTACCATAAAGAATAGCAAAGAAAAAAAACACAACTATTAAAAACGCATCTTTAAAAAATAATGCACTTTTTTGAGTAATAGTCCCAATTAGCGGAAGTATTGTTTTATATAACTGAGTTATGTTATCAGGAGAGATAATAGATTTAATCTTTTCATAAATTGATTGTGGCAAATGACTTGCCAGATTTTGCAATTGAAGTAAAACATTTTTTGCAATCTCAGGGTCAAATTTACTAACAAATTTCCCAAGCTCAATTATAAAATATAAAAATGGTCCAAATATAAGCAAAGATAAAATTATAGTATCAATAATTGCAATATAAAGATTATTTTTTATTTTTTTTGAAAGCATAATATTAATTTTACCAAATGCAATTGCCATTAAAGATGCAATTGCTATATCTAAAAGATATGGCTTATATACAAGATATACAAAATATCCAATTACTAATGTTAATATAGTTAAAAAATTCATATAATTCCTTTTAAAACAAACTAACAGGATTAAAGTTTAAAATCTCAAAAGTTTTTCTTGTAGCAATCCTTCCTTTTGGAGTTTTTTCGATAAATCCATTTGCGATTAAAAATGGCTCTATTACCTCTTCAATTGTATCTTCATCTTCACTTAAAGCAGCTGCAATAGTTGAGAGTCCTAAAGGTTTTTTTGCATTTGCAAGAAGAGTTAAAAACTTAATATCAAGCTCATCAAACCCATATTCATTAATACCAAGCTCATCAAGTGCATATTTTGCAATATTTTTATCAATAATTTTTTTATTTTCAACTTCTGCAAAATCTCTAACTCTTTTAAGAAGTCTAAGAGCAATTCTAGGTGTGCCTCTTGAGCGTTTTGATATTTCTTTTGCGGCATCATCTTTTATGTTAGTATTTAGCTTTTTACTTGCAAGTTTTATAATCAAAGCAAGCTCATCTTGAGAATAAAAATTAAGCCTAAAACTCATACCAAATCTATCTCTAAGAGGGTTAGAGAGCATTCCAGCACGAGTAGTGGCACCAATTAAAGTAAATTTTGCTACATCTATTTTAATAGTCTGAGCAGCAGGTCCGCTTCCTATAACTATATCAAGCCTAAAATCTTCCATGGCTGAGTATAATACTTCTTCAATGCTAGCTTTTAGACGATGAATTTCATCAATAAAAAGAATATCTCCTTCTTCAAGATTTGTTAAAATTGCTGCTAAATCACCTGACTTTTCAAGCATTGGAGCTGAGATTGTTTTTATATTAGTATTCATCTCATTTGCAATAATATTTGCAAGAGTTGTCTTACCAAGCCCTGGAGGTCCAAAAAAAAGCATATGGTCAAGAGGCTCTTTTCTTTTTTTAGCAGCCTGAATAAATACTTTTAGATTTTTTTTAATTTGCTCTTGACCGATATATTCTTCAAGGTTTGTTGGTCTTAGAGATTTTTCATATGACTCCTCAAAATTAACTTTTTCTATTTCCACTATTCTCATTAATATATTTCCTCTTCGTCTGGGAATTTTCCGCTTATTATATCATCTTTAAATTTTCTAACTGCACTTTTTACAATTTCTGCTCCATTTAAATAGCGCCTTACAAATTTTGGCTTAAATTCATTAAAAAATCCAAGCATATCAGACCACACAAGCACTTGTCCTTTAGTATACCTTCCAGCCCCTATTCCAATAGTTGGTATTGAAACAGATTCTGTTATCTCTTTTGCAACTTCTTCTTTAACACCCTCAATTACAAGCATTACCGCTCCTGCTTCTTCTATTGCTTTTGCATCATTGAGAAGTTTTTCTTTTTCAAATTCGTCTTTTCCTTTTACTTTATATCCTCCCTCACTTCTGCTAAATTGTGGCATAAGTCCAATATGCCCAACTACTGCAATTGCATTATCAGTTAAAAGTTTAATAGTATCTGCTTTTTCAGCTCCTCCCTCAAGCTTTACAGCATCTGCTTTTGTCTCTTTGTAAATTTTTATTGCACTCTCAAGTGCTTTTTGAGGTGTATTATAAGTACCAAATGGCATATCAGTTACTATATAAGCTTTTTTAGCTCCATTGCAAACTGCTTTTGTGTGATAAATCATCTGCTCTAATGTAGCACTTAGAGTATCACTCTCTCCAAAAAAAGACATATTTAAACTATCGCCTACTAAAATAATATCTACAATATCATCAAAGATTTTTGCAAAAAGTGCATCATAGGCTGTAATCATTGTAAGTTTATCTTTTTTATAAAGCCTACTTAATGTATTTTTCATTTCTCACCTTTGTTATAATTTCATAATCTTTTATAATTATACCAAAGGTAGAATATGAAAAAATTAATAGCTTATATAACTACAGGATATCCAGATAAAAATTTTACTATTGATTTAATTAATGAAATAAATGAATATGTAGATGGAATTGAGCTTGGAATTCCTTTTTCAGACCCGGTAGCAGATGGAGAAATTATTCAAGAAGTAAACAAAAGAGCACTTCAAAAAGGATATAAACTTACTGACACATTTGAAGTAAGTGAAAAAATTGCAAAAAATATTGATACTTATTGGATGGGGTATTTTAATAATTTTTACCATAAGGGATATGATTTTATGGTAAATAAAGCTAAAGAGCTTAATGTTAAAGGATTTATTATTCCTGACTTGCCTTATGAAGAAGCAGTAGAATATGAAGATAAGTTTCCATTAATTTCATTTGTAGCTCCAACTGATTCTAAAGAAAGAATAAAAACAATACTTAAAAATCCTAAAGAATTTATATATCTTGTAGCATATGCAGGAATTACAGGTGCAGATAAAAAAGAAGATTTGAGCGAAATTATTTCATACATTAAAGAAATTACAAATACACCTCTTTTTATAGGATTTGGAGTAAATGAAAAAACAGCAAAAGAAAAAGCAAAAGATGTAGATGGAGTAATTGTAGGAAGTGCATTTGTAAAAGTTTTGCTTGAAGATATTCCAAACAGCGAAAAAATAAAAAAAATAAAAGAGAAAGCAAAAATAATCAAAGAGGCTATTAATTGAAAAATTTTTTTTATAAAAAATATTTTTTAAGCAATCTTTACCTTAATTTTCATAAAGTAGATGATAATTTATATAGAAGTGCTCAGCCTACAAAAAAACAACTTGAAAAATTAATTGACAAATACGGCATTAAAACAATAATAAATCTAAGAGGAAAAGAGCATATAAAAGATTTAAAATATGAAGAAGAAATCACAACAGAAAAAGGAGTTAAACTTATAAATATAAAACTAAACTCAAGAGGATTTCCTAAAAAAGAAGATTTTTTTAAAATATATGAAATTTTTAATTCTATTGAATATCCTGCACTTATACATTGCAAATCAGGAAGCGATAGAACCGGACTTGTTGCTACACTATACTTGCATTTAATAAAAAAAATTCCTTTAAAAAAAGCTTTAAAACAGCTTAAATTTTTTCCTTATGGACATATTAAATATTCGCAAGCTGGCAAACTTGATTTTATTTTTGAAAAATATCTAGAATTTAACAACAAAAATCCTATTTCATTTCTAGATTGGATAAAACATTATTATGATAAAGATACCCTAAGCAAAGAATTTAAACAAAAATCTCTATTTTTAGATTTTTTAAATGAAAAAATATTAAAAAGAGAATAACGACAAATTTTGTACCTTTTTTAGATTATAATTCTTTTACAAATCTAACAAAGCTTAAAGTTTTCTTAAAGTTTTGTTGACTATTTAAGCTTTTTTTGATATTATTTCATTGTCACTTGCAGGTAAGACTTTTTGGAGTCTCTCCTGGGGGTGACATGGCTTCGACAGGGGTAGAAAGCCCTAAGCTGCACGCCCGCCTGAGCAAGCGGTAAAACGGCTCACTAAAAATAAACGCAGCAAATAACAAAAACTATAGCCCAGCAGTAGCTACAGCTGCTGCTTAATTAGAGATTTTGGGCGCCTCCATCCACTGAGGTTCTCCGCCACCTCGGATGGAGAGTAAAGAGCGGATAGGATTGCTTGTATGAGCGCGACAAGCAATCCGAAACCTTTAGCGCTCCTTACGGCTATAAGGCTTTGTTCGTTGAGCCTTGCCGTAAGTATAATCAACGAACTAAGCGTGTAGACGCTTAGGGTAATCTACTTCTGGACTGGGGTTCGATTCCCCACACCTCCACCATTTAATTTTGAGTGTCAGAGATTTTTATAAGAATATGTAAGGATTATAAATGGATAGAATGGGCAAATATTTCAAAAATAAAAATCAAAACAACAATTTTATTTTTAATATTATTAAAGACAACTTATTTAAAATCGCTTTTTTATTTGTTGTGGTATTTGGGTTACTTTATATGTTTATATATTACTTAAAATTTAGTTTTTTTCCTATTTTAAGCTCGGAAGAATTTATTCAATTAAGTTTACTATATTTTACTACAATCATTTTTTTATCAGTTATATTAACATTGCTCTTTTTTATGCCTGGTGAGCAGATATACCAAATGTGCAATAACCCAAATATACTAGAAAAAATTTTTGCTTTTTTTATGTTAATTATTGTGTTATCTATTCCTTTTTCTTATGCTTATTTCTTAGTAAAATATTTAAGAGAAAATCATATAGGAATTATCAACTTTTTTAACACGCATACTACTTTTTTATTAGTTGTTATTTTTTTAATAATTTTTGTTGCTATTTTTAATATAATCTATTACCAAGCCAAACAGAATAACAATACTAAAAATATAGGATTAATTTTATTAATAGTTTGGATTATAATTTCCACTTCTCTTGCACCATTTTTTTCAACAATAACCGCTAATCTTTTCCATTTAGGAAATTACAATTCTACTATAATTGTGGATAATAAATTAATATGCAATAAATTTTTTAAAATTAAAGATAAATATTGCGCTCTAAATGCAAAAGTTATATGGAATATGGGAAATGATTATTTATTAGAAATAAACAATACCATATACAAAATTCCTAATAAATATATTTTAAGTGAGCATTATCTGCAAAAAAACCAAACTAAATCTAAACACTAAAATACAACCTAAAAGTCAAGAAATAAAATCTTTAAAAAAGTGATAATCTTGATGAAATACTTCAAGAGACATGTGAAAAATTAGGCAAATCTAATAGGAAAAAATATAGAGCACTTTTTTACGCATTAATTGTAAAAAAACTTGGAAAAGAAGATATCTACG
>JALVAK010000106.1 GCA_027011225.1 Nautiliaceae bacterium
CTATCAATATCGCTTTTATCAAAAACAACATCAACCGGTTTATATAAAAGCTCTTTTATCCTAAATTTAAAAGCACCTTTTTTTGCTAAATCATAAATCTCTGGCTCAATATACAAATCTATATCTCCACCTTTTTTATTAATAAGCCTGCTTCCAAAAACAAAAACTCTTGTTTTATCTCCAAAATACTTTTTTGCTAAATTAAGAATTATCTTTTTTTCTTTTTCGCTTAATCTCATAAAATCTATCCTTAATTTTTTCAAAAACATCTATTAAATCATTTGACTTTGAAATTATAAAAATAATCTTCTCTTCTATCTCTTCTTTATCAGGATATTCATGAGCAAGCTCATTTCTAATCTCTCTAAGACTTGCCCATAAATCTATATCTAAAATTTTTTCTTTTTCAAGCTCTTTTAAAATGTCATAAAAATTATTAAAACTAAGTCCTTGATACTCTAAAAAATTTCTAAAAATTTTTTGACCTAAAAAATCTTGAAGTTTAGCAAATCTAAAAAGAAGAGAATCAAGAATAAAAATCATCTCTTCATCGTTTAAATTAATCTCTTTATTTTCTAATTTGTTTAATGATTTTTTTAGAATATCTGATTGTCTTTTAGCAATTTCAAAATATCTCTCTAACCTTTTTTCAATATCAACCATTTAATACCTCTAAAATTTTCTCTAATGCTTCTTCTTTATTTACTTCAATTTTCTCACCAGTTTTTCTATTTCTAATTTCTACTTTTCCATCTTTTAATTTTTTTCCAACAATTACACCAACAGGAAATCCAACAAGCTCAAAATCAGCAATTTTAGGACCAAATCTCTCACTTCTATCATCAAGAATAGGTTTAGCTCCAGCTTTTTTAAGCTCTTCATATAACTCTTCTGCAAAAGAAAGTTGCTCTTCTTTTTTAACATCGCTTACAATTATATCAACTAAAAACGGAGCTATCTCTTTTGGCCAGATTATCCCTTTTTCATCATGATTTTGCTCAATTGCTGCTGCTATAAGACGACTAACTCCAATACCATAACATCCCATAATAAATGGTTTAGCTTTTCCATTTTCATCAAGAAATGTTGCTTTCATAGGCTCGCTATAAACAGTTCCAAGCTTAAATATATGCCCTACTTCAATTCCTTTTGTAATTTTAAGTGGAGCTGAGCATTTAGGACATAAATCCCCTTCTTTAACTGCTGCTATGTCTCTGTAGATAGTTAAATTTCCAAGTAAATTTGCATCAAGAAGTCCAGCACCTTTTATGTGATAATCTTTTTTATTTGCCCCACATACAAGCTCTTCTGCCATTCTCAAATCATCATCAATTACATATTTTATATGACTTGGCAAGCCAAAAGGTCCTATAAATCCTGGGATTAGCCCAGCTTTTTCAATTTCCTCTTCAGTAGCATCAACTAAGTCTAACGCTCCTATTGCATTTTTTGCCTTTGTCTCTTCTAAAGTATCTGTACCTCTTACAAAAAATACAACAATTTCTTCTTTATCATCAAATATTGCCTTTTTAACCACAGCTTTAACACTAAAATATGGCTCAATCCCTAAAAACTCACAAACTTCTTCAATTGACTTTTTATCAGGAGTATAAACTTCTTCAATTACTTCAGTTTTAATAGGATTTTCTCTTTTTATGTGTTTTTTAGTAGCCACTTCAATATTTGCTGCATAATTACATTCACTGCATACTACTATATCATCTTCCCCCGTATTTGCTAAAACCATAAACTCTTTACTTCCACTTCCACCAATAGCACCGCTATCAGCTTCAACTACTCTAAAATCAAGCCCCATTTTGCTAAAAATTTTAGAATAAGTCTCCTCCATTAAATTAAATTCTCTATCTAAATCTTCCTTTGTTGCATGAAAAGAATATGCATCTTTCATAATAAATTCTCTGCCTCTAAGAAGCCCAAATCTTGGTCTTGCCTCATCTCTGAATTTAAGATTTATTTGATACAAATTTATTGGAAGTTGCTTATAGCTTTTTACATAACTTCTAACTAAATCAACTACACTTTCTTCATTTGTAGGTGAGAGCACAAACATCTGACCTTTTCTATCTTTAAATCTAAGTAATTCATCTCCATATTTTTTAGCTCTTCCTGTCTCTTCCCATAATTCATATGGAGTAACAAAACTAAGCATTACTTCTTGAGC
>JALVAK010000107.1 GCA_027011225.1 Nautiliaceae bacterium
CATTCCCATGCGAAAATGCAAAACAAGGATGGCTATTTCAAAAAAGATTAGGATGTAGAAAAAGAAGTTTTTTAACAAAAAACTGGAAAAAGCAATTTTTATACATATGTCCAATTTTAGTATCAGATACTTTAAAAATTTAACAAAAATCCTCATAACCCGGAGGTCGTGGGTTCAAATCCCACCCCCGCAACCAAGAAATAGGGACTTTTCGCAAATTATAATTCTCATCTACATACTTATGAAAAATTGCTAACTTATCTATTAAAATATCAAGATCTTCTTCATCTAAAAATGGATTATCAAATTCTTCAAACAATTGCTTTTCATATTCAAATAATTCAGATTTACTCATCTTTAAAATAGGCTTTTTATCAGGATTAATCTTAATATAAACTCTACCATTGGTATATCCAATAATACGATGATTTTCATCATATACTGGAGTCATTTTTTCTTTCAACTTAGGTCTTAAAACTTCTTTATATTCAATAAACTTCTGATCTCTTTTAATCCAATAAGGAATTTCTCCCAATAACTCATCCTCAATAAATATATGAGTAATTTGATTATTTTCATCCCTTAAATAATCAATATATCCTTCTTTTACTAAATTAGTCAATTCACTTAAAGAATACATTCCATTAAATCTTCTATATAAATCTAACCTACAAAATATACGAGACATCGAAAAACGCCTAATCCCCCATCTTACATACCAAAGAACTAATGGAGAATATTTATAATGCTTAGTATTTTCAAACCTATAATCATCAATTGATTTTAAAATATATTTAATTAAATAATTTATAGGATTTACAATATTTACCTGAAAATCCCACTGTCTAATATTACGAGAAACACAAAATTTAACAAAAGAACTCCAAAATTTACATACATTTTCTTTTGGAATAAAAAACATTACATGCATATGAGGATCACCTGTTTTATGAGGCTCTATTACTTTAAAATATAACCTTTTATCTTTTGGAATATTACGAACTGCTCTTAAATCAACAAAACTTTTAAAATAACTTTGCAAAACTTGAACCAAATCTTTTGGAGTTAAATTTTCATATTGAGAATTAAAATTTTTATTTCTTACTTTTACTTCTATACCAGATTTAACCTTAATATACTTATATTTATGATATTCACTTGGTAAAGTAATAGTTAAAAATACAGGAACTAAATTTCTTAATTTAGCTATTTTATATAATTCATATATTCTATGCTTAATTTCAGATATATAACGATGTGAATTTACATAAAAATTACTAACTACTTCACTTAAAACAGTTTCACGACCATCAGGTAACAATATAAAATAATTATCATAAAAAAATCTTTGTCTCTCAATCTTATCAATAGCAAATTGTATATCAGAGTGAGACAACCCATAATCATATTGATACTTTTCTTTATGTAAAAACTCTATTAAATTCACTTAAATTACCCCCTAAAAAATTTTGACGAAATTAATGTATAAGTGGTCAAGAGGCAAAACTCACCCCCGCCTTCCGGTGCGTCCTCGTCCCTGCGGGCGCTCCTCAGGCGTTGGTGAGTTTTGCATCAGCACAATCAATATAAAGATCAATTTCATTAATAGAATATTTTTGTTCCTGCATAAAAGGCTCACCACTTACAGTAACATTTACAAACTCAGTAACAATAAAATCAATTTCTTGACAATTATTAAAATGAATAGATTTTATATATTCATAATCATTTGGAATATACAAATCTCTTTTTTTATCATAAATTTTTAATTTAAAAATAAATTTATTTTTTTTAACTTTTTTCATCTTTTTACCTTAAATTTATCAGTAGAAACAATTAATGCAAATGAAAAATCTTGAACAGAGCTTTTATCATTCTGAAATAAAAAACCTAAAAAAGGTATTTTAGATAAATAAGGAATACCTTCTTTTGAATTTATCTTAGTTACAGAACGAAGACCGGACAAAAGATAATGAGAATGTTTTTTAGTAAGTTCAACATGAGTAGTTAAATGTTTAAGATCCGTAATAGGGATATTATTTTCAATAGAAACTAAATTTTCTATATAAATATCTAAATCAAAATTCACACTTTTATCAGTAATATTTACATTTTTTACATAAATTCTAAGACCTACATCTTTATATTTTAAATCAGTCTCAGTATAAGGTGTTCCATCTCTGCTATATTTAATAGTTTTAGTAATATAAGGAATTTTATTTACACTCTCAAGCGTATAATCATTACCATCTATAAGCTTAAGAGATGGCTTTGAAATAGACTCAGATATTCCTTTTTGATATAAAAAATTTAAAATCATTCCTAAATCTTTTGGATAAGTAGGAACAATATTAAAAGTAGAAGAAGAAAGACTTAATAAAAGATTTTTAGAACGAAAAGGAAGATTTAACTCAGTTCCTATTTTTTTAAGCTTCTTATTATTAATAACAATAATATTAAAATTAATTACAGATGTTAAATAAGATTTTTGCAAAGAATATAAAACTTGTTTAATATTAAGATAATTTGCATAGGTAGTAGAAAAAACCACTCTATCTTGAAAAATAAAAAATTTAAGATTAGGATATAAAGATTTTAAGAAAGAAGAAAGTTTTTCTTTTGGAATATAATTATACTTTATTACATAAGTTTTCAAAGTAGGATCTTTAGGCTTATAAACTAAAATAGTATCACGAGTAATTTTATAAAAAAGATTTTTTAATTTTAAAATTCTAAGATAATAATTTAAAATTTCTTTCTTAGACATAGAATCAGAAGGCATAAAAATACTAAATTTAGTATTGACAGAATCAGAAATAATAATATTCTTATTTATAGAATAAGAAACATAATTAGTAAAAGTTTCAAAATCAGTCTTTTTTAAATCAAAAGCAAAAACATTACTTATCACCAAAAACAGAATAATGAATTTTTTTATCATTTTCATTTTCATCATAGCCCCCTTGTTTTCTTAAAAATTTAAAAAGATCAAAATTTGTAGCAACATAATAAGTAGAATGTATTTTAGAATTATCTACAGCAACTAACAAATGATCAGATGACTGTAAAATAAAAGTAAGTAAAGCACGAGAAACAGAAAAAGAAGAATTTAAAATACATTTCTTATTAAAACATTCCAAAACATAAAAATATTTATATTCACTCAAATCATATACATGAGTCTTACGAGCTTTATGTTTATTATTAGTTCTAAAATTTTTAATATCCGTAGA
Organism: Nautiliaceae bacterium; assembly: GCA_027011225.1. Lineage (GTDB taxonomy): Bacteria > Campylobacterota > Campylobacteria > Campylobacterales > Nautiliaceae > JALTBU01. The sequence continues at coordinate 3,234 of JALVAK010000107.1, forward strand.
TTTAGTTTCAACTTTCTTTCCTTTATTCTCAATTTGAACAACTTTTTTAGGTTCATCACATATAAAATGACCACATTTAAACTTATTAGTAAGAGCTTTAAAAGCTAAAAATGTAAAAATAGCCATTATAAAAATAGGAATTAAAAGTTTATAAGCAAGACTCTTATGAATTTTAGTAGAGCCTGAATTGTAACAATCTGCAATCTTTTTATCAAATTTTATTTTTTCCTTAGAAACTAAATTGTTTTTAGACTCTTTATAACTTGCATAAAGTTTATATACAAAAACCTTAGAAAATAATCTCTTAGATGGATTTTCACCAATATACATATTTTCTACAAAAGCCAAATATTTACGATTAATTAAAGACTTATTTTGAGTAATAAGATACATATCAATATCAAAATGCCTATGATAACTAAGAAATCTCAAAAGCTTTTTATCAACATTACTATCAAAATAAAGATGACACTCATCCAAAATTATCAAAGAATACTCATATGGCTCAAAAAGTTTTAATTTACCTCTAACATAAGAATCATAATCAGTTACTAACTTAAAATATTTTGAAAAATCGGGAAGATAAGTTATTAAACTAAAATTATTAGGTTTAATTGGAGAAAAAACAATTTTAAAAGGAATATAAAACTCATATAATTTATTATTCTTAAATAACTCACTTAATTCGTAATCCTTTTCTATTCTTTGCATTAAATCATCTAATTTTAAAGGTTTTACAAAATCTTTTTTATACTTATCACATTTATCAAAATTAAGATTAATATTAGTGTAAATAAATTTATATTTAGGTTCTTTAGAATTAACTTCATCATAAATAAACTTAACTGCTAAATATGTTTTACCAGAACCCGGAACTCCTGTTATTAAGTTAATCATCTCTAACTCTCAATCATTGTAGTAGTATTTACGAGTAAATGAGAAACCTCTTTAAAAACATTTGCTACAAAAAAAGATATTTTTATCCCATAATAAGTAAATAACAAAGATAAAAACAAATTTATAGAAATATAAAGAGCTTCACCAATTCCACTTGCAGACATAAAACCTAAAAAAGCATTCCAAATAGAAGAAAGAGAAACTCCATAAGCCTCTCCACTTCCAACTGATGCATTATTAGCTTGATTAAGTAGATCATAAAAATCATTCAATAATGTTAAAAGAAAATTCCCAAATAAAATAGCAGCCGATAAAAAAAGAGTCATACTCATACCAACAAAAGCAAAAACCGCTACTTTTACAGGCAATTTAGCAGCCTCAAGAGCCTTATTTTTCAAAAACCAAGCCACAATAAAAGCAATACCATCTAATATAAATTTCATTTTTTACTATCTCCTTTCAAAATAACATTAAAGAAATAAAAAACTGCAGAAAAAGAAAAAATCAAAGTAAAAAATAATTGAAGTATAGGTCTATAAGGAGAAATAAACTCGCAAATATCAACTGTTATTTGTTTCTTATAAATAGTAGTAACAATTGGACAACTTTTAATATTAGTTTCTTGAAATAAAGTAAATTTTTGCGGATTTTGCAACATCTGCTTAACTTGCTCTGCAGAAGAAGTAAGATCTGATAAAGATTTTTTTATATTAGAAATAGTATCAGTAATTCCTGAAAATAAAGATTTTTCATCAGATGACAATTTAGACTCTTCATCATAATTTTTATCAGGTTGCATATTAATAATATCATTTAAAGTATTATTAATCTTATCAAGACGAGAATTAGTCTGATTTATTTTTGTAACAATATCATTAATAGAACCAGAAGAATTTGAATCAGAAGAACTACCAGAACTACATTCATAACATTTTAATCCATCATCTTTTATTCTGCAATTTTGTCCTGTCTCTGGAATGGTATATTCTAGACAACCATTTACTAATACCCAACTTCCATGACCCGACTTAAAATATTTACAACAATCAACTTTATTAGAATTATTATTTTGATTAGTATCTGCATTACCTGAATGATTATTATTGTTATTATTTTGATTATTATTTGAATTGTTAGAAGCATTAGAAGAACTTGCATTAGTATTATTAGTACTAGAAGAAGTTTGTGAAGTATTATTTAAATCATCACCCAAATTATTACTAGAATTATTTAAATCACTTTGATTATTTTCATCAGAAATAAGACAAATTTCCGGAGACTGAATCTTAGGAGATAAAGAAACAATCTTTTCCCCATCATCAGTACAAGAAAAATTCTTTAAAACTCCACCTTGAGCATTACAATAAATAATAAAATCATCTTTTATATCTTTACATAACTTACACTCACATATAGAAGAACCATCTGAATTAACAGAAAAATTTTTTGTAAAACCTTCACCCCCACATTTTTTATAACATTTATCACGCTGGGTCTTAAAATCATCAATACATTTCTCTTGCATAGAATTCCATTCTTTACCGGAAGGACAAATAGGTTTATCATCACTATTATTAGGAATCCAAGCATTTAAATCAATAGAATAAATATAACCATCTTTATTAATACAAAAATTAACTAAAGACTGAGAAATTTCATAAAAACCATAGTAATTTCTATTAGAATTATTTTTTATACAATTAATATTAACATTGGGATATTCAGACAATTCAGTAGAATATAATTTTCCATCTAAAACAATTTGACCATACTGCATATTAAAATGTGCGTAATCAGATTGAAAATGACAATGATCATCATAATAATAAAAACCATTAGATTTAAAACTATGAGAAGGATCACAAAATAAAACACCTGAGATATTATAAGTATTAATAAGAGACTTTAAAGTAATAAGAAAAGAATTATAAAAATAAGAATCAGCAAAAAGAAAAAAAGGAATAAATAAAATAAATATTATTTTTTTCATAATTCACTCACTTAAACAAATTTACCATTGCTATTGCAAGTAACACTGGAACACTAATTATCATGAATAAGTAGAAAAAATAATCAAAAGCCGGAACTCCTAGCATTTTATCCCCCTATTATCGAAAGTCTTCGGCGCCTACTCGGCGGGAGTCCTTTGAGTTTGCCTTGCCACTTGACTTAGGGCTTTTTCGGTCGCTTTCATGGAATTACGAAACCTCCCGGACAGCTCCCTCAAAAGCCACTAAGTCAAGGGCAAGTTTGCCTCAAAGGCAAATTATTTCACTGCAAAAATAAATCCTAATAAAATAATAAATCCAACTAAAATTCCCGCTAATCCATATAAAAAATTAGTAAGTGGATAAGTAGTTCCAAAAGTTGGATCTATTATTAAATCAGAACTAAATTTATAAGATGACTGCTTTAAATTAAAAACCTCTTCATCACTTAAATCACAATTATCTACAACATCTTTTAAATCATCTAGTGTCAAAATTCCCTCATTATTAAACCTATAATCTAAAACACAACTTGCATCCCAACTACTTTGAATATAATCTGTTAAAGTCGTTTTATCTATATGATTTAAAGTAACTATTGTCATATTAACTTCAGTATCAGTAAAATTAACATCTCCTATTTGGACATTTGCAAAAAGTAAAGAAAAGAAAAAAAGAGGAATAAGTTTCTTCATTATCTAAAGAAACCTTTCGCTCTTTTAGCAAGCATTACAACTGTAACAATAGCTAAAACTGTCCCAACTGTTGCGTAAAAATCTGTGTAATCTGGTGTAGGCTGAGTAATATTTCCTTCAGCTAATGCAGGTAAAGCACTTAAAATTAATGCACCTAAAATAAAGAGTCTTTTCTTCATTATCCCCTCCTAAAAAGTTTTTAAGCTACTAAAAAGTAGTTTATATCAATAGTTCATAACTATTCATATAAACTACTTATCAAGTAAATGAAACATTGGAAGTAAATAATTGTTATAAACAAAATCTCTATCCTCTTTAGTCTCATATAACCAAAAAAAATTTTTTTGATTTTTTGTATAAAATAAAATATAATATTCATTATTTTTAGTAGGAGTATCGGGAGCAGCAATCCCGATAACTTCCTCTAAATTTACCGCAAAATTAAAATTCTTTTTATCTATTATAAACCTCATTTTTTAACCGCCATTTCAAATGGATTTTTTTCAAAGATCTTATATTTCATATTCTCATCTGGAAAAACATATGTCCCTTTTGGAGTATTAAGCACAACATATGGTATAGCAATATATTTACCTTTTGCCTGCACTAAATCCATAAGATATTCTATCGGATAATTTACATGCTCTATACTCTCAACTAAATATCCATCTTTATCCCTATCTTCAAAATGAACCATAACATCTACAAAAGCTACATTAACACCTTCTTTATTTTTTCTATTTACTTGTCTAACTTCTTTAATTCTCCCTACTAAATGTAAAATCATTTTTGCCCCTTTAAATTTATTTTTTTGCCCCCTTTTATATGAGAGAATGGGCAGGGGGCACCAACCCATTCTCTATAATTCCCACCCCAACCACCCAAAAAATTTATTCTTCAATGAAAAAATCAATATAATCTTTTTTAGTTCTAAATCTAACTCCAAGTTCTCTTGCTCTTCTTTTAATTCTTTTTATTAAATAATCAGGA
>JALVAK010000108.1 GCA_027011225.1 Nautiliaceae bacterium
TCTTCGTAATATATCTTTTTTTTGTTGAAGCCTTTTTTAAAAATTTCTTCAAAATCTGTCTTATTCATAATGCTCCTTTTTTAAAAAAATCATAATTTATTTTTTATTTTGTGTCATTTTAGTTTCACACCACCCCTTCAAAATAACTATTTTATGGTACTTTTAAAAATAAAAATGACACTGATGTGAGAAAATTTACTTTTAAGTTTATAATTTTTTTGTAAAAAAACTAAAAGGAGTTGAAATGGCGCTTTTGAGACAATACATTAATGGAGTTAGAATTCATTCTGTTAATGTCAATGCAAGTGCTGATGATTTAAATGCACTTAAGGCTTTAATGGAGGGTAAAGTTGAAGAATGGGAGACAAAGGCAACTGGTGGTACTGCTACTGCTATGCCTGATGTTTTAAATAAAGTTAGATATAGAATAGGTAAAAAAGTTGGTAATGGTGTTAGGAAAAGTTGTGTTATTACTATTCATCATTTAGACCCTGCTAAAAATGATGATGATGTTAGAAATGCTGTTATTGGTAAGTTTAATGCTAATTGGTATGTTGATGAAAATGCTGAATATTGTGAGCCTGTTTATAATAGAAATGAAAATTAATTAAAGGAGTAAGTTATGCCTGTTGTAAGTATGATTAGACAAAAATTAGGAAATAAAACTTTTACTAGTTATGTTCCTGCTACTGATGAAAATGCAAAAGCATTTGCTGATGCTTTATTACCTGGGGAATATGAAATTTTAACTAAAGTTGGTGAAAGTGGTTCTGATAATGTTACTGATGGTTATAAAGTTTTTACTGTTATGATTGAGAGTGATGAAACTCATGATAAAACTTATTTAACTTTTGTTGCAAAACTTTCTAAAACTTCTGATGATGTTATTTCTGGTTTGAAAGGAAAAACATTTAATGGAGTTAAAGCTGATAAAGTTGTTGTTATTAATTCTAGAACTGTTACTTTAGCTACATCTGATAGTGGAGATAGTGGAGGAGAAGGCTAGTTAAATGATTAGCTTAGAAATGGGGGTAGCTTTAACTATAGTATTTTATTTGGTTATTGCTACCTCTTATGTTGTAAAATTAAGGAGTGATGTTACTCATTTAAAAGAGTTATTTTCAAATTTTAATAATAATCACGAGAATTTTTCTGAAGCATTTTCAAGATTAAGAGATGATTTTATTAGACTTGAGACAAAAATAGAAATGCTTTTAAAACTTCAAAAAGAAAATAACTCTTAATTTTTCTTTTTTCTTCTTTTTTTATATAATTCTTGTATGTCAGAAATAAAACAATGGTCAATAAAACAAGTAATAAATGGAGTTGTTTATTTTAATCAATCATTTTCTTCTACTAAGGAAGATTATCTTGCATTAAAAAATCTTTTGTTTCTTCCAAAAAGAAATGAAATTGTTGATTTTGAATTAAAATTAGTTAAATATATAACTATAAAAGACAAACAAACATATTGTAGTATTTCTTTTTATAATCTGGTAGTTTCTTATGATAAGAGTAGTAAAGATATAATGAGTGTATTTAAAGGAAGGAATTTTAATGGAGTTTCTGCTGATGTAGTTTATCTTTATTATCTTAAGGAAATCTTTCCCGCAAAAATAATCAAACAAGGTAAAGAATTTGAATATTATGTAAGCGATTATTTTAAAAATCAAGGTTATCAAGTAATAAATAATTTTGAAAAAGAAAAACAAGATGAGGGAATAGATATAATAGCAATAAAAGGTGATGAATTATTATTAATCCAATGTAAGAATTGGGAGTTACCAGTAATAAGTCATAAAGAGATAAAAGAATTTTTAGGAAATTGTTATTTATTTTTATATAAACATAAAGATTATAGAAAATATAAAAAAGTTAGAAGATTATATATAACATCAAATTCAAACCTTGATAAATCTGCGAGATATCTTCTAAAAGATTACTATCCATTTGTAGAATATATACAACTTCCTTTTAAAGAGGAAAAAAAATAATTCATAAATTCATATTTTTTTAGTTATTTCTCTTGACATTTATCAGATATTCTTTTTTTAACGTATTTTATCCAAAAAATGTTATAATTTTTTCAAAGGAGTAAAAAATGGAAAAGTTTTTTATACATTCACCAAATATTGCAGATGGTAAGTTTCACTTGCCACAAGTATATCCTAT
>JALVAK010000109.1 GCA_027011225.1 Nautiliaceae bacterium
TTTAAATAATTTCTCTTAATACGTTCATATACGCTTTTTTTATTTTTTCACTTTTCATGACCGCTGGCTTTTTGTCAAATGGCATTGCTTCAATAATATCAGATTTTGGAATATAGTTTTTAAAATATTGAGTTTTAGGGAGTTTAGTTATAGATTTTATAACTTTTTTATGAAGAGGTGATTTTTCAACTCTATTTAAAAGAAGCTTTATATTTTGATTTAAATTAAGCTCTACTATTTGATTATAGCTTCTAAGAGATAATATATTTGGCAGAATTGGAGTAATTACGAAATTAGAAAATTTTAGTATGTCTTTTGTAAGTTTATTAAGATTTGCTGGAGCATCTATAAAAATAAATTCATAATCTTGATTTATTATTCTCTCAAGCCCTTTTTTATAATTTTCAAGTTTAGTATCAGATGGGATGATATCTAGATTTTTATATTGAGTTGGTTTTATGATTTTTGATTTGTTAAGTAAGTTTCTTTTTTTAACTTTTTTATCAAAAAAATAACTACTTGCACCTTGTGTGTCTAAATCAATAAGTAAAGTTTTGTATTTAAGTGAGGTTAAATAAGCTAAATTTACGCATGTTGTGGTTTTACCAACTCCTCCTTTTGCATTAAAAATAGATATTATCATCAGATACCTTTTTTAGTATAATATCAAAAATTCTCTTGGAGTTTCAAATGGAAAAAATAAATATAAATGAGCTAAGAAACCCTGAATATGTTTTAGTTGGTAATAAAAAAATGCGTTTAGATGAGCTTATTAATGATTATATGAAGCTTAAAAAAGCAAATAAAAAAGCAGTCAAAAAATATCTTCAAGAGCAAGAATTAAAGCCTTATCAAGCTGAGCTTATAAAAATGCAAAAATATCTAGAAGATACTCAAAAAAGAATGATAGTTTTATTTGAGGGAAGAGATGCTGCTGGAAAAGGTGGAACAATTAGAAGAATTGTAAGATATATGAATGAAAAGCACTATAGAGTTGTAGCCCTTGGAAAGCCTAGTGAAGTAGAAAAAACTCAATGGTATTTTCAAAGATATGTACAGCAATTCCCAAGAGGTGGTGAAATAGTTTTTTTTGATAGAAGCTGGTACAATAGAGCAATGGTTGAGCCTGTTTTTGGATTTTGTACAAAAGAGCAGTATGAAATATTTATGCAAGAATGTCCTATGTTTGAAAAATCTCTTGTAATGGAAGAGACAATTTTAGTTAAGATTTATTTATCAATTTCAAAAGAAGAGCAGGCAAAAAGATTTGAAAAAAGAAGGACGGACCCTCTTAGACAATGGAAACTAAGTGAAATTGACCTTCAAGCTCAAGATAAGTGGGATGAGTTTACCGAAATGAAATATAAAATGCTAAAAGCAACCCATACTCACTATGCTCCTTGGACTGTTATTAGAAGTGATAACAAACATCTTGCAAGACTTAATGCGATAAAAGTTATATTAAATGCAGTTGATTATCCAAATAAAAATCCTGCACTTGATTATACTCCAGATGAAAATATTGTAGTAAGTGGTGCAAAGGAAATTGAAATAATGGAAGCTGATAGAATAAGAAGTGGTAAGTTTGTAAGTTGATGAGTGCATGGGATAAATTTTTAATAAAGGGATAAAATGAAAGAGAAATTTTATAAACTATTTAAAAATGAAATGAGTAAAGATGAAGCTAGGAAGTTTTTAATTGATTTATATGAAAAAGGTGAGAGTGCACAGACAATAGCAGCAGCAGCTGAGGTTATGAGAGAATTTAGCGTTAAACTTCCAGTAAGCGAAGAGCTTAGAGAAAAGCTAATTGATATAGTAGGAACAGGTGGAGATAAAAGCAACTCTTTTAATATTTCTTCAACTACTGCGCTTTTACTCTCTTCAATTGGCAGCTTCGTAGCAAAACACGGAAATAGAAGCATTACAAGTAAAAGTGGAAGTGCCGATATGCTTGAAGCCTTAGGAATAAATCTAAATTTAACTCCAGAAAATCAAGTAAAAATGCTAAAAGAAGTTAGATTTACTTTTATTTTTGCAATTAATCATCACCCAGCAATGAAACATATTATGCCAATAAGAAAATCAATTCCGCATAGAACAATTTTTAATATTCTAGGACCTCTTACAAATCCAGCAGGTGCTAAAAAATATATGCTTGGAGTATTTAG
>JALVAK010000110.1 GCA_027011225.1 Nautiliaceae bacterium
AAATTCCCACAAAACTATATATAAATTCTAAAAAACTCTACAAATTTTAATTTTTTTTTATTATAATTTCTATAAAAAGGCTATTCTTGTTTAATAAAAAGGATTGTAATAAACTTTTTAAAGATAAAAAAGAGCAAAAATATTTTAAAGATTTAGCTAATAAAATAAAGAGTGAAAAAATACTCAAACTCTATGAAGAATTTGAAAAAATAGACTCTTACCAAAGAGCAGAAGAATTTGTAAAAAAGAATAGCTCGTTTATAAAAAATCCCATAAATATAGACGAATTTAATAGTTTAAATGAATTAAAAGAAAAAATTGCTTATGAAATAAATGAAATGCTACTTAATAAGTTTAATTAGATATAATTACAAAAAAGGCTATCTTTGGTACTCGCTTTAAAATACAGACCTAAAAAATTTGAAGAAATCATCGGGCAAGATGCAATCGTAAAAACTTTAACTAATGCTTTATCTCAAAATAAGCTTGCCCATGCATACCTTTTCTCAGGTCTTAGAGGAAGCGGTAAAACTACAACTGCAAGAATCTTTGCAAAAGCTATGCAATGCGAAAAAGGACCCACTCCAACACCATGTGAAGTATGTGAAAACTGCAAAATGGCAAATGAAAATTCACATATTGATATTATCGAAATGGACGCTGCAAGCAATCGTAAAATAGAAGATATAAGAGAGCTTATTGAGCATACCAAATATAAACCTTCAGTTGGAAGATATAAAATTTTTATAATTGATGAAGTACATATGCTAACAAATGAAGCATTTAACGCTCTTTTAAAAACTTTAGAAGAACCACCTGAGTATGTAAAATTTATAATGGCAACTACTGACCCACTTAAAATTCCATCAACTATCCTTAGTAGAGTACAACATTTTAGATTTAACAAAATCCCAGAAAAAACAATTGAAAATTACTTGCAAAAAGTACTTGCTAACGAAAATGTAAATTTTGAGCCAGAAGCTCTAAGACTTATTGTCAAAAATGCAAAAGGAAGTGTTAGAGATTCTCTAACTATACTTGAGCAGGCAATAACTTATTCAAATGGGAATATAACTCTTGATAAAATAGTCGAAATGCTAGGAGTACTTAATCCTGAGATAATCTCTAAAATTTTTAAACTTATTCTTGAAGGAGATAAAAAAGAGCTTCAAAAAATAATTCATCAAATAAAAAATTATGATATTGAATTTATAATTGATGAAATTATTCTTTATCTTAAAGAAGCTATGTTTAATGGCTCTTTACCTCTTATTACTCTTCAGAGATTTTTTAATATTATAAATGACTCAAAAGAATTAATTAAATTAAACTCAGATAATGAGTTTGTTTTATCTTTAATGTTTTTTAGAATGATTGAAGCTACAAAACCCCACAAAATTGATGATTTAATTAAAAATTTAGAGCAAAAAATAGATATTGATTCTTATAAACCTAAGCAAATACAACCAAAAGGTGAAGAGCTATTTGAAATACTTACAAAAAAACTTCTTGAGAGAGATATCGAGCTTGGAGAGTGTTTTAAAAATTCCATAAAATTCATCTCTTTTGAAGATAACACAATAACTTGGGAGAGTTGCCCAAATCTCGAATGTAAAGAGCTTTTTAAAAGATATTTCTCACCTGTTATAAGACCAATAATTAATGAAGTTTTTGGAGTTGGAGTCAAAATAAATGTAATTAGATGCCAAAATCCTATAGAAGAAAAAAAAGAAATTAAACCTCAAACAAATATGCTAGATGACAAACCTACACAAGTTATAAATAAAGTAAGAGAAATTTTTGGAAGTGATGTAGAAATTACTAAAATTAATCATTAAAAAAATTACTTTTTTTGCAAAATCCTATATTAAAAGGTATCACCTTTAAAATTTCTCCTTCTTTTACAATTTCTTTATTTCCTAAAATTACAAGTGAATTTGAGTTACTAAGTGCACTAACCATTCCTGAGCCATATTTATAGTTTTTATAAACTTCCCACTCTCCACATTCAAACTTTCCTAAAATAGTATGGTCTTTTTTTGGATTTACTTTAAATTCACTTTTATTTTTTGCATATACAAAATTATAAAAATATTTCTCTGCTCCACTTAATTTTCTAAGAGTTGGTATCATAAGCGCAAATGCATTTAAATAACTGCTAAGTGGATT
>JALVAK010000111.1 GCA_027011225.1 Nautiliaceae bacterium
TAGCTTGCAATCACAACCGAGCCACCTGCTTTGCAGGTGAGCGAGGGAGTGGTTATGTAGGGCGAAGCCCGTCTCTTTAAGCGGAGCGATGTTGCTTCGAGTAAGCGAAGCAACATAAAGAGACGGGCGAGCCCATTCCCTTAACGAGTGGGACTTAAAAAGTCCCCGAGTTAAGGGAATTAAATAAATCTCGAAATATTTTATTAAACGTTTCAAAAATGTTTCAAACATATTTCAAAATCGTTTCAAATAAAACGCTGGAGGCTTAAAGCTCAAGAAAAAATAAAAAAACTTAGAAAGGAGGTTAGGAAATGGCAGTGCAAAAATTAAAACACAGGCGAAGCTCACTCAGGAGATAACTAAAAAGTTATGCTGGTGGTGTAGCTTGCAGGTTAAAAAAGCAAAAGTTGCTTTTGGTAGTTTCGCGATAACTACCTAAAAAAAATCGCAGGTCTTAACTAGCAAGCGACTGCCATATTAAAAGGAGTTAGAAGTAGTTAGAAACATTTAGAAAGCAGTTAGTAAAAGCTCCGCTTTTGTAAATCCTATAAGCTCCAAGACTTGGTCTGGAGCATTTATCTATATTTCCGAGAGGAAGTATAGATAAATCGCCCTGATGACACGACGCACAAGGCGTCGTGGGTGGCACGGGGTCGCCACGATAGTTTATCGCCCAAATCGTCAGTTAGTCCAAGCCCCGTGCCACTCTGATAACAGAATACAATGAAAGGAGAAACAATGCTACCGCAAACACAAATAAAACCTTTAATGAAAAATTTAGGAATAAAAGAAGAGAAAAACGCTGTTTTATTCCTTGCAAGACTAAAAGGTTGGATTGAAAAAAACGGTAATACAACAATAAGTCTCGCAAAAGGTATAAATAAAATTCTTGATGATATACACCAAAAAGAAATACAAAAAGCCCAAGAACTTAAAAAAATAAATCTTAAAGGTGTTAAAAATCCTACTTTAAAAAAATACGCAAAAGAAATTATAGAACTACATAATCAAGGATGGGGAGTTAGACGCATTGAAAAATGGTTATTAGAAGCTCATAAAGCAAAAATTTCATATTCAAGCATATATAGACTACTAAAACAACAAAACGAGCTTATAGAGGCTTAAAATGGCTAATTTAAGAGGCGGAACATTTGAAAAGCAAATAAAAGATGCCTTTTTTAGAACTCTTGCACTTGGAGAAAGCCGACATATGAAAGAAGATAATTTAACTCACTCTCTTGCGTTAGCTGATAAAAGGCAAATGTATCTTAACGATTTTAAGCAATATTTAGAACAAAACGGAATAACAGAGGGAAAAATAAATCAATATATGACCGAAGAAACAATAAGAGATTTCATAGAACAACGCACAATGGAACTCTCCCCAAAATCTGCATTAGACTATACAACAGGCTTTAATTCTCTTTTAAAAGGCTTGGAACAAGCAAACATAACCATTCCTGCAAATCCAAGTGAGAATGACTTTTTGAAAGATTTTAGAGAAGTTTTTAGAGAGGAAATGAAAGAACTTGAAGTTGAAAGCGGTCGTTATATTGAAAATTTAGACCAAAAATTAGAAGAATTAAAAGAAATTCGCTATGAAAGTTATGTAATCGCAAAATTACAATCTGAAACAGGACTACGAGTAAATGAAGCAATGGAAGTTGCGAAAAATTTCTCAAAATATTATAACGAGGAAAGTGGCAAATTAGAAGGAGTTATCGGAAAAGGAAATCACGAGTATGCTCCAAAAGAAATAAGCTATCAATTAGCCCAAGAGATACAAAAAATGGAAAATATACCTCATTACAATACATACAACAAAGATTTAAAAGAAGTGGGAATAAACCGCTCACACGATTTTAGAGTTACTTATGCAAAAGATTTATTACAACATAAGCTGGAACAGGGAAAAGAGTATAAAGTAGCTCTAAAAGAAGTTAGCCAAGAAATTAATCATCATAGACCAGAGATGACAGAATACTATTTAGCGAGAGCTTAAAGCTCACCATAACCCCAAGTATATATCTCTCCCTCATAGTTAGTTGCAAAAAGACTAACGGCAAAAGATAATAAAAGAAAAAGAAATCTCATTTAGTTCCTTTTAATTTTCATCATCAAACATCATATAGTAAGAAGAAGACATATCTCCCATCCATCCCCTTGCT
>JALVAK010000112.1 GCA_027011225.1 Nautiliaceae bacterium
ATTTAAACCTTTAAAAGATAAAACTTTTATAATTTTAATTGATGAAGTGGAGCTTCATTTACATCCAGAATGGCAAAGAAGATTTATAAATTATATGAATAATTTTTTTAGGGAAAATAAATTAAATGTAAAATATCAATTTATTATAGCTACACATTCTCCATTTATTTTAAGTGATATTGTAGATGAACAAATTATTTATATAAAAGAAAAAAGTGACTTAAAAATAAATACCTTTGGAGCAAATATATACGATATTTTTGAAAAAGGATTTTTCTTAGAAAATTCTATTGGAAAATATAGTGAAGAAATGATTAAGGCAATAGATTTGATTCTTAGTTTTTATCATGGATTAAAATTAGCTAAGAAAAATGAAAATAATATTTTTCCATTGAGAAATCTATTAAATAAGTGGTATATTTCTAAAAACGGAGAATTAAGTGAAAAAGAAATGAAAGAACAAGATAAAGAATTATTTTCTAAAAGTAAAAAAAATCTTTTAAAAGAGTTATTTGAAAATAAAGGATTAGAATATGAAAAATTTGAATTTTTAATTGATGATGAATATAATTTAAAATCAGATATTGAAAATTATATTAATATAATAGGGGACGAGGTTATAAGAAATCATCTAATGAATATATATAAGAGTTTAAAAAATGAAAGTTAGTAATCAATTAAAAGAAAAAATTGAAAATTATTTTAATCATTTGTTTCATGGTGCTCAAACAAATGAAGATAATAGATATATGGAAAAATCAACAAATTTTGATCAGTGGTTAATAGATAATGATTATATTAAGAATATTGCATCTTCAAATCTTGTAAATTTAGTTCCTACGAAAAAATTACTTTTTTTAAGTTTTAATAAAAGTAAGGAGTTTATTAGAAATTTTAGTAGTACTTTTGGAAATTATGAAAGTAATTCGACTTTTCCTATTTTAAAAAACAGATTTGAATTTTATTATAATAAATTAAGAGATAATTTTGGAAAAGAATTACAAGAAGAAAATCAAATTTTTATATGTCCTTATTGTCAAAGAAATTATATAGGTATTTTTGATAATGATAAATCTACAAAAGGTTATATTGCCCCTGATTTAGACCATTTTTTCCCAAAATCAAAGTATCCTTTTTTAGCTGCTACTATTTCAAATTTAATTCCTGCTTGTTGTGTTTGTAATCAAAGATTAAAAAAAGATAAAGATACTTATGAACAATGTATTCCTAATCCGATAGAAATAGAAAATAATATTTTTGAAAATATAGAATTTAATTATAATTACAAAGGTCCATATATAGAGAATTATTCGGAATTTAAAGAATATTTAGAGTTTTTTAAAATCCAAGAACAATATTCAATACATACTGAAATAATTAATGATATTAAAGTAAAAATGAATAAATATAATAGGGTAAAAAAAGACCATTTATCAAAATGTTGTCCAAGTTTAAATGAAAAGATAATTGAAGATATGGTTTTTCATGAATACAAATATATCGATAATAAAAAAACTCCTTTATGGAAATTAAAAAAAGATATTTATAAAAAAATTAAAAATGAATCAAATTAATATTTTCTCCCACACCCATCCTCAAAAGCCCCCAGAAAAACTATCACAGCATAGAATATTGACTGAAAAATATTTTGATTTGATTGTTGAGGAGAAGAATTTAAAAGAGGTTTTTAGTAGATTTTTTGAGATTTTTGGATTTAAAGATAAAGAGTTTGGGTTTAGGATTATAAAAGATGCAGTTATTTTGCACGATGAAGGAAAAGTTAATCCAAATTTTCAATATTTCATAATGGGTAATGAAGAGTTTAAAGACAAGGCATATTCAAAGAGTGAGACGAATCATTCTATGCTCTCAGCCGTAATGTTTTATGAGAGATATATTGATGAGGTTATGAGTGAAGAAGATGAGATAGAGTATGAGAATAAACTGTTTTTATTAGTTTTGATGTGTTATTTAATCTCAAAACACCACTCAAAACTTGATGATTTTAAGGAGTTTGTTGAGAGTTTTGAGTATGAGGTTGGTAAAAAAATTTATGTTGAATTTAAGTTTAGTGAAGAGATTTATATTTTTGCAAAGCTTGTTTTTTCTTTGCTTATAAGTAGCGATTATTTTGCTACAGCTGAATATATGCTTGATATTGAATA
>JALVAK010000113.1 GCA_027011225.1 Nautiliaceae bacterium
ACAAAAAAGGCTCAGGTCCATTTAGCCTTACAGGTCAGCCAAATGCAATGGGAGGCAGGGAAGTTGGAGGGCTTGCTACAACCTTAGCAGTTCATCTTGATTATAATGAAGAAAATAAAAATAAAGTTGCTAAATTTTGGGGAGTAGATGAAGTGTGTGATGGTCCTGGGCTTACTGCTTTTGAGATGATAGATAAAGTTGATGTTTTAATAATCTGTCATACAGACCCAATTTATCATCTTCCAAATAGAAAGTTTGTAGAAGAGGCTTTTAGAAAAATTGATTTAGTGGTTGAGATAAATGCCTACGCGGGAAGTGAAACTTCTAAATTTGCTCATGTGAGGTTACCTGCCGCTCCTTTTGGTGAAAAAGATGGAACTCAGACAAATATGGATAGGACTTTAACAAGGGCTGTTGGATTTAGAGAAAAAAAGGCTAAGCAAGACTGGGAGATTTTTGCGGATATTGCAAAAGCTCTTGGATTTAGAGGATTTGATTTTTCTTCAAGTGAAGAAGTTTTTAATGAATATAAAGAGATGACAAGATTAAGTCCTGATATTGATATTTATAAAGCTGATTATAAAGCCTTAGAAAGCAAGCCTTTTGTGTGGGGAGAAGATGCCCTTAAAGATGGATTTTTAACAAAAAACAAAAAAGCAAAAGTTTATTTTGTAGAAAATAAAAATATTCACGAAATGCCAGATAGTGAGTATCCTTTTATACTGCTTACTGGCAGAACGCGCGACCAGTGGCATAGCGGAAGTAAAACAGCTTTTGTAGAAAGTCTTAAAAAATATAAGCCTTTAAGTTTTGTAGAAATAAATGAAGAAGATGCTAAAAATTTAGGAATTGAAGAAGGGGATGAGGTTAAAATAATTTCAAGATATGGAGAGTTAACAACAAAAGCAAGAATAACTAATATAAAAAAAGGCTCAGTCTTTATTCCAATAAGTGAAAGGAGAGTAAATTTTCTAACAAATCCAAATATTGACCCAATAAGCAAAGAGCCAGACTATAACCATACAGCAGTAAAGGTATTAAAATGAGTTTGCCAATTTTACTTAAAAATCAAAAAGTTTTACTAATTGGAGGTGGAAAAGTAGCACTTCAAAAAGCTAAAGTTTTAGCTGAAAATGGGGTTGAATTTAGAGTAGTAGCAAAGGAGATTTTGCCAGAAGTTAAAAATTATGCTGATGATATTATTGTTAAAGAATTTGAAGAGAGTGATTTACAAGAAAATATTGTAATTGATGCTACGGGAGATGAGGAAGTAACTAAAAAGCTGATAGAACTTAAAAAAACTAAAAACTTTTTATTAAATGTTGTTGATAAGCCAGAGTTTTGTGACTTTTATTTTATGGCTTTGATAAATAGAGGCGATTTAAAAATAGGAGTTTCAAGCAATGGGGCTTCTCCAAGTGCGGCTCAGTTTATTAGAGATGAGATTAAAAAAATTTTGCCAGAAAATATTGAAGATGTTTTAAAAGAGAAAAAAGAATTAAGAGTTAAAGGAATAATTGATAAAGATTTAACAAAACTAAAATCAAAACTATATTTAATTGGAGCAGGTCCAGGGGATGTAGAGCTTTTGACTATTAAGGCTTTAAAAACAATTAAAAAATGTGATGTGATTTTGTATGACCATTTGATAAGTGAGGAGATTTTAGAGCTTGTAGAATGTGAGATGGTTTATGTAGGGAAAGAAAAAGGCAAACATTCTAAAAAACAAGAAGAGATAAATGAGATTATTTTAGAGTATTTAAAAAAAGACAAAGTTGTAGGAAGACTAAAATCAGGTGACCCTTTTATTTTTGGAAGAGGTTATGAAGAGCTTATAGAAGTTACAAAAGAAGGCTTTAATGTTGAAGTAATTCCAGGAATTAGCTCAGCTATTGCTGTAAGTCATATAAACTTACCTTTAACAGCAAGAGGAGTTAGTAAATCTTTTAGTGTTCACTCAGCTCATTTAAAAGGAAATAGGGTAAATCTTGACTGGATTGAGGAGCTAAAAAAAGAAAATCATACAGTTGTAGTTTTAATGGGGCTGAGTCGGGCAAAACATATTGCTAAAAAGGCTATGGAAATTGGAATTAATGAAAATTATCCGGTTGCAATTATTTCAAACATTACAAGAA
>JALVAK010000114.1 GCA_027011225.1 Nautiliaceae bacterium
ATAAAAAGTAGTAGAATTTTTAGTAGGTAAAATTTTAAGCTCCATTCCTGGTTTTAATGTAATTTCTCCTTTTGGAATAAACTCTAATCCTATAAAAATTGCAAAAATGATAGGAAAAATTAAAATAAATATTTTTTGAAAAATTATAAAGATTAATAAAGTAATTGCAATTAAAACAAGCAGCAATATATTTAGTGGAGTAAAAAATTTGTTTTCACTTGGAGTTATTTGGGTTTGAGTGCTTATAGTCTCTTCTTTTAGTATTATTGGAATTACTATTTTTTTAAACTTTTCTTCTTTTAGATTGTAATAAAAAAATGTAAGTTTTTTTTGATTTTTTGGCAGAATAATATAATAACTTGCCTCATTAGATGAGATAAGGGTTAAATTTTGCTCATTAGTTAAATTAAAATCTTTAATATTGCAATTTTTACATTTTATAGTAAAGGAAAGGATAGTATGGTTAGTATCATATTTTGAGGCAATAGGATTTAAAATATTAAGATTATTAGCAAACACTCCTGAGAAATTTTTTATTTTATTTAAGGGTTTGGTTTTTATTATTTTGTTTAAATTAATTATTTGAGATTCTTCAGGAGTATATATTTCAATACTTTTGTTTTTGTTATCAGCTTTAAATGTGGTATTTAGCTCGTATATATAAGGAGTTATTTGAGAGATATTTATTTGAGTGTTAGATGAATTTAAAAACATAACATTAGGATAAGGAGAAATGACTTTTATATTTAGATTTACTATCTGGTTTTTATAATAGTATGGTTTTAGGTTTTGGTATTTTATGATAAAATCTGATGCAAAGACAAAAAAAGGAATTAAAATAAAAAGTATTCTCATTTTAGTGCTATGTTATTATCTTTAATGAATTTTTTGATATAACTAAAATACTCTCTTCTAGCTTTGCCCCAAAGAGTAATTTTTGAAGACTTTCTGATTTTTGTAGGATTTATCCATTTTCCATAATGCATTACTCCAAAATGTAAATGAGGTCCAGTAGATAAACCACTATTTCCAAGATATCCTATAGTTTGACCTTGTTTTACCCATTTGCCATTATAAATTCCTCTTGGCCATCCATGAAGATGAGCATATAATGTGATATATCCATTTTTATGTTTTATTTTAACAACTCTTCCATATCCTTTCATCCATCCTTTATAAATAATTTTACCATCTGCTACTGCATGTACAGGTGTTCCAATTCTATTTACATAATCAATTCCATCATGCATTCTCCATTTATGAAGAATTGGATGAAATCTTAGACCAAATCTTGATGATATTCTTTTATATCTAACAGGAGTTGTTAAAAACATTCCTTTTAAGCTTTTAGCATGCTCATCGTAATATCTTCCATCTTTTGGATTTAAAAATGCCATATAGTGATAAAATCTATTTTGGATAGATGCAAATAATATTTTTATATCTTTAACTTGTCCAAATCTTGATTTTTCTTCATAAATGATATTTATTTTAGTGTTTTTAGGAATAGTTTTAAAATTTATTTTATCGCTAAATATGTTAATAAGTTTACGCGTTAAAAGATTTGAGCCAGTAGCTTTATAGATATCATAAGAGAGATATTTATGTATAGTAATAGATGCTTTTTTTTGAGTTGTATCATAGATAATTGGTACTATTTTTGCTATGTAATTATTATTTTTTTTGATTATTTGAAGTTGATTTTTAGAATTTAATGGAATTAATGCTTGTTTGAAATTGTTATTATCTTTTAGTATAAAATAGAGTGTTCCAGCTGGAATATGTCTAACTTCTCTTTTTACTTTAGTGTTTAAATTGTAATATATTTTTAAAGGCAGTTTATAATCTTTTAAAAACTGATAAAAAGTGTAATGTTTATCCCATTTTTTAATATCTACTTTATACGCAAAAAGCAAAAAAGGAATTAAAAAAATTAATTTTTTCATTTGAGAAAACCTTCAATCATTTTAACTCCATCACTTCCACCTAAAATACTCTCCATTGCTCTTTCAGGATGAGGCATAAGTCCAAATACATTTTTTTCTTTATTGCATATTCCAGCAATACAATCAATACTTCCATTTGGATTTAATTCATTTCCATCTTTATCGCAATATTTAAGCAAAACTTGCTCATTATCATACATACTTTTTAAAGTATCTTCATCTACTTTGTAGTTTCCTTCTGCATGAGCTATAGGGATATTTATAATATCTCCTTCTTTTAAGTTTTGCAAAAATTTATTATTATTGTTTATTACTTTTAAGTGATGGAATTTAGATATAAAATTTAAATTTTCATTTCTAGTCATAGCACCAGGAAGTAAATGTGATTCAAGCAAAATTTGAAATCCATTACAAATACCTAATACATATCCGCCTTTTTTGGCATATTCACTTACACTTTTCATAATAGGAGAAAATCTCGCAATTGCTCCACTTCTTAAATAATCTCCATAGCTAAATCCACCAGGAAGTACTACTAAATCATAGCTCTTTAGCTCATTTTCATTATGCCAAATAAATTCAGCTTGAGCTCCTATTTTTTCAAATGCCCATTTTGTGTCTCTATCACAATTTGTCCCAGGAAATACTACAATTCCTACTTTCATTCCTTAACCTCTATTTCATAATTTTCAATAACAGGATTTGCTAAAAGCTCTTTTGCCATCTCTTCTGCTTCTTTTATAGCTTTTTCTTTATCTTCAGTATCAATTTCTATTAAAATTTGTTTACCCACTCTTACATCTTTTACATCTTTAAATCCTAAAGTCTCAAGTGCATGTAAAACTGCTTTTCCTTGAGGGTCAAGTACGCCTTTTTTTAGATGAACATTTATAGCTATTTTCATTTTGATTCCTTTAATCTATTTAACACTTCATTATAAGCTTCACTAATATCGCCTAAATCAAATCTAAATAAATCTTTATCCATCTTTTTACCTGTTTTTTTATCCCAAAGTCTGCAACTATCAGGAGTAATTTCATCTGCTAAAATTATATTGCCTTCTTTGTCTTTACCAAATTCAATTTTGAAGTCTACTAAAATTAAACCAACTTTGTCAAAAAATTTTATTAAAAATTCATTTACCTCTCTTCCATATTTTCTTAAAATATCAAGCTCATCTCTATCATTAACTAAATTTAAAATCATTGCA
This sequence comes from Nautiliaceae bacterium, assembly GCA_027011225.1. GTDB lineage: Bacteria > Campylobacterota > Campylobacteria > Campylobacterales > Nautiliaceae > JALTBU01. Next base: position 3,157 of record JALVAK010000114.1, read on the forward strand.
TGGTCATCATTAATTAAAGGGTCATTTAATTCATCATTTTTATAATAAAATTCTACTATAGGAAATGGAAGTTTTGTACCTTCTTTAATTCCAAGTCTTTTTGATAGACTTCCAGCTGCAATGTTTCTTACAACCACTTCTATTGGAATAATATCTACTTTTTTTACTAGTTGTTTATTTTCATCTATTTTTTTAATTAAATGAGTTGGAATTCCTTCTTTCTCAAGCGCTTCAAAAATTAAAGTAGTAATTGCACAATTAAGCGCACCTTTTCCAGCTTGAGTATCTGCTTTTTCACCATTAAATGCTGTTAGAGAATCTTTAAATTCGCATATTACTTCATTAGGATTTTGTGTTTCATAAATTTTTTTTGCTTTTCCTTCATATAGTAGTTTCATTTATTCTCCTTTTGGATAATCAACGCTTTTAGAATATCAGCTCCTATTTTTAATTGTAAATCATTTTTAGTATCTAATTGATTTTTAGCGTTGTTTGTTTTTTTATGCTCTATTTGATTAAGCTCTGCTTTTAAGTGATTTTTCAAATCTTTTTCTTTTATTAAAATACCTTCATTTTCTAATTTTATTTTACCTGGGTGCACTATTACATCTGGTTTAACACCTTTTGCTTGAATGGTTCTACCGCTTGGCAGGTAATATCTTGCAACAGTTAATCTTAAAGCCTCATTTTTTGTTACAGGTAAAATTGCTTGTACGCTTCCTTTTCCAAATGTACTCTCTCCTACAACTATTGCACGTTTGTGGTCTTGCATACTTCCACTTACAATTTCACTTGCACTAGCACTTCCACCATTTACTAAAATTACTATTGGAATATCTTTATATGTTCCGCTTTTGTGTGCATAATAAGTATAATTTTCACTTGGAATTCTTCCTTTTTGAGATACTAAAGTTCCTTTATCAATAAATAAATCAAGTACTCCTACTGCTTGATTTAAAAGCCCTCCTGGATTGTTTCTAAGGTCAATTATAATTCCTTTTTTACCTTCTTTTTTTAGTTTAGGAAGTATTTTTTTAAGAGAGCTTACTACATTTTTGTCAAATGAGCTAATTCTTATATATGCTATTTGAGGATAATCTTTTATATTTTTTTCTTTTACAGATTTTATTTTAATAATAGCTCTTGTGATAGTTACTTTAAATGGTTTTTGTCCTTTTCTAACAATTGTAAGAGTTATTTTTGTACCAGGTTTTCCTCTCATTAAATTAACTGCTTCATCTAAACTCATATCAAGCGTTGCTTTGTCATTTATTTTAAGTATTACATCTCCAGCTTTTAGACCAGCTTTTGCTGCTGGAGTATCATCTATTGGTGAGATTACTGTAAGCACTCCATTTTTCATTCCTACTACTATTCCAAGTCCGCCAAATTCTCCATTTGTTTGAATTTTAAGCTCTTTATAAGCTTTTTTATCAAGATAACTTGAATGGGCATCAAGCTCTGGTAAAAGACCTTTTAGCGCTTTATTTATGATAGTAGTAGTATTAAGCTCATCTACATAATAAGCTTCTATCATATTTACAACTTTTACAAACTTTTCATATGCTGCAAGTCTACTTTGTTTTGATTCTTTAGCAAATAGCGCTAAACTTATTATTAAAATAAATAAAATTTTTTTCAATTAAACTCCTTAGCAGTTTTTGAAATTCTATTTTAATTTATATTAAAAATCAAGAAAAGGTGTTATAATTTTTATGTGCTTTAAAAATTTGTAAAAAAAATAATTTAAAAACATTGACAAGAAATGACTAAAGTTGATATAATAACATCAACTAAAACTTTTAAGGAGCGAAAATGGAAAAACTATTTGAGAAATTAACCAATCAAATGATGGAAGCAATTGAGAGTGGATTATCTCTTGCACTTCATAACAAAAACCCAGAAGTACATCCATTACATGTATTGTGGGGACTTTTAACAAATACAAATTCAGTGCTAAATCAAGCACTAAATAAAATGGGAGTTGATAAAACTGCAATTGAGCTTGAAGTAAAAAGCGCAGTTGATAGACTTCCAAAAGTAGACCAAATTACAAAAGAATCAATTAGAATTGGAAGAGAATTAATTGAAAGTTTACAAAGAGCAGAAGCTCTTGCAACTAAAATGGGAGATAAATATATAGCTGTTGATACATGGCTTATTGCAAATCTTGATTTATTCAAAGACGTACTTGGTAAATATGTAGATTTAATGGAGCTTAAAAAGACTCTTGAAGCAATAAGAGGTGATAAAAAAATTGAAAGCAAAAGTGCAGATGAGAATTTAGATGCGCTTAATAAATATGGAATTGATTTAACTGAAAAAGCAAGAAAAGGTGAGCTTGACCCTGTAATTGGTAGAGATGAAGAAATTAATAGAATGACTCAAATTCTTATTAGAAAAACTAAAAATAACCCAATTTTACTAGGTGAGCCTGGTGTTGGTAAAACAGCACTAGTTGAAGGGTTAGCTCAGAGAATTGTTAAAAAAGAAGTGCCAACTTCATTACAAAATAAAAGAATTATTGCACTTGATATGACTTCTTTAATAGCAGGTGCAAAATATAGAGGTGAATTTGAAGATAGACTTAAAGCTGTTGTGGATGAAGTAAAAGCAAATCCAAATATTATTTTATTCATTGATGAGATTCATACAATTGTAGGAGCAGGGGCTAGTGAAGGAAGCATGGATGCTGCAAATATCTTAAAACCAGCACTTGCAAGAGGAGAGCTTAGAACTATTGGTGCAACAACACTAAAAGAATATAGAAAATATTTTGAAAAAGATGCAGCGCTTCAAAGAAGATTCCAACCTGTAATGGTTAATGAGCCAAGCGTAAATGAAGCAATTAGAATTCTAAGAGGTCTTAAAGATAGACTTGAAGCACACCATAAAGTAAAAATTTTAGATGAAGCATTAGTAGCAGCAGCAAAACTTACTGATAGATACATAACTGATAGATTTTTACCAGATAAAGCAATTGATGCTATCGATGAAGCAGCAGCTGAGATTAGAATGCAAATTGAATCTGAGCCATTTGAGCTTGCAAAAATTAAAAGAGAAATTGAGCAATTAATGGTTGAAAAACAAGCACTTGAAATGGAAGGTGCAAAAACTGAAAAAGCTAAAAAAAGACTTCAAGAAATTGAAAAACAACTTGCTGATTTAGAAGAGAAAAAAAGACAGCTTGAAGCAAAATATGAAGAAGAAAAAAGAATACTTAAAGAAATTGCAAATATTAAAGAGCAAATTGAAAAACTCAAAAACGAAGCAGAAATTGCAAAAAGAGAGGGAGATTTCCATAAAGCTGCTGAAATTGAATATGGAAAAATAGTAGAGCTTAAGAAAAAACTTGAAGAGCTTGAGAAAAAATGGGAAGAAATGCAAAAAGAAGGAACACTTCTAAAAAGTGCAGTTGATGAAGAAGCAGTTGCTGATGTTGTGAGCAAATGGACAGGAATTCCAGTATCTAAAATGCTTCAAAGTGAGCTTGAGAAAATATTACATATTGAAGATGAGCTTAAAAAATGGGTTGTTGGACAAGATGAAGCTGTAAAAGCTGTAGCAAGAGCAATTAAAAGAAATAAAGCAGGGCTTGGTGACCCAAATAGACCAATTGGAAGCTTTATGTTCTTAGGTCCAACAGGTGTTGGTAAAACTGAAACAGCAAAAACTTTGGCTAGATTTTTATTTGATGATGAAAAAGCTTTAATTAGATTTGATATGAGTGAATATATGGATAAAATCTCTGTATCAAAACTTATTGGTGCAGCGCCTGGGTATGTAGGATATGAAGAAGGTGGACAATTAACAGAAGCTGTTAGAAGAAAACCATATAGTGTAATTTTATTTGATGAAATTGAAAAAGCACATCCAGATGTATTTAATATTTTATTACAAGTGCTTGATGATGGAAGACTTACAGATAATAAAGGTGTAACGGTTGATTTTAAAAACACTATTATTATCTTAACAAGTAATATTGCTAGTGATATTATTATGGAAATTAAAGACCCTAAAGCTAGAAAAGAAGCAGTTTGGGCAGAATTAAAAAGAAGAATGAAACCAGAATTTTTAAACAGACTTGATGAAGTAGTGGTATTTAATCCACTTGGAAAAGAGCAAGTTAAACAAATTGTGGATATCTTGCTTAGAAAAATTAAGAAAAGACTTGAAGAGAGAGATATTGAGCTTAATTTAACTGAAAGAGCAAAAGACTTTATTGCTGAGGTTGGATTTGACCCAGTATTTGGTGCAAGACCTCTAAAAAGAGCGCTTGCTGATGTAGTAGAAGATAAACTAGCTGAGCTAATACTTGAAGGTAAAGTAAAAGAAGGTGATAAAGTAGAATTTGATGTAGATGAAAATCATGTAATTGTTAGAGTTAATGGTAAAGAAGTAGCAAAAGACCCTAAATAATGGGTCTTTTGTTTTTATTTAAAATAAAGTGTCAGTGATTTTTATTAAAAGGTAAAAAATTTATTAACTTTATGTTAAATTTTTATAACATTTTTTTCGAAATATTATAAAATAATAAAAAATTTGAAGGCTATAGTATGTTTTATTTTGTTTTACATATAATTGTAGTAGTTAGCTGGGTTTTGTTTTTGCTTCAGTTTATAAAGTCTTTGCAGCATAAAGTTTTTAGTGAGAGTTATATTTTTGGATTTTTAAGTCTATTTTTTTTGATTGTTAGTTTTTATTTAGGAGTTAAATTAATAAAATTAAACCCTCATGATTTGACAAATGGATGGCTTCATCTAAAAATTACTTTAGCTTTAATTTTAGCTGTAGAAAATTTATTTTATCTTATAAAATTTTTTCTAAAAAAGCCGATTTCTATTAAATTTGCAGAAATTAGCTATTGGATTAGTTATTTGATTTTTGTATTTATTTTATATCTTACTTTAGCTAAGCCATTTTAAAGGAATATTATGCTTAATAAAAAAACCGAAGAAAAATTAAAATCTGGCAAAAGACTCTCAAAGCTTGATGCTCCAAAAAATATCAAAAATGAAGAAAAAATTCTAAGTGATAATGATTTTATTGTTTCTAAAACTGATACAAAAGGTTTTATTACTTATTGTAATAGAATTTTTGTAGAGATGGCGGGATGGAGCAGATTTGAGCTAATAGGGGCTAATCATAATATTATTCGTCATCCTGATATGCCAAAAATTGCTTTTAAAATTCTTTGGGATTTGATTCAGAGTAAAAAAGAGTTTTTTGGATTTGTAAAAAACCTTAGAAAAGATGGTGGATTTTATTGGGTTTTAGCTTATATTACGCCAGATTTGGATTTAAATGGGAATATTATAGGTTATACATCATTTAGAAAAAAGCCAAGTAGAAAAGGTATAGAAACTATAAGTGAGATTTATAAACAGCTAAAACAAGCAGAGATGAGTGGTGGTATGAGTGCTAGTTATGAGCTTTTAAAAGAGCTTTTAGAAGCAAATGATGATAATTTAGTAGACAAATATCATAAATTAGTATTTGATTTGCAAAAAGGATAAAAGATGCTATTTGGCAAAAAAAAAGAGAATAAAGAGGTATTAGATAAAATTGAAGATGTTGTAAAAAAAGCTTATAATGGAGAGCTATATCATAGAATTATTGTTGATGGAGAAGAGAGTAAAGAAGAAAAAATTGCATGGAATATTAATGAAATGCTTGACCAAATTGAAGATTTGCTAAGAGAAGCAAAAAATACTATAAAAGGTATAATTGAAGGGCAAGACTACAGATATATTATGCCAAGTGGTCTTCATGGGGAATTTAGGAATGTAGCAGAAGAATTTCAAAAAGTATCAGAATCTCTTAAAATTTCAAAAAAAGTAGAATTGATATCTGAGCTTGCAAATAAGTTTATAGAAATAGATGGGGGAGTGAGCGCAAATTTGAAACTAGTAGGAGATAATATATTTGATATTGACCACTCTTTTAAAGAGATTGCAACTAAAGTAAAAGCTTCTTCAAATCAGGCAAATGAAACTTTTAAAAAAATGCAAGAGGCAAAAGAAAATTTTGAAATTTTATCTCAAAAAGTAAATGAAACTTCTTCTGAAGTAGAGCAGATGAATGAGCATATTACTTCAATCTCTAATATAGTGGAGCTTATTAAAGATATTGCAGACCAAACAAATCTTTTAGCACTAAATGCTGCAATAGAAGCCGCTAGAGCAGGTGAGCATGGGAGAGGATTTGCAGTAGTTGCAGATAATGTAAGAAGTTTAGCTGAGAAAACTCAAAAAGCAACAAATGAGATTGCAATTACTATTCAAACTCTTCAGCAACAATTTATGAGTATAACTGAAAATACAAACCAAATAGTTGAAATTGGAAATACTTCTTATCATACATTAGAAGAGTTTGAGAAACTTTTATATACTCTTCAAAAAGATTTAAATGATGTAAGTGATATTACAGAGATTAATATGCTAAAGCTTATTTTAATTACATTTAAAATACATCATATTATTTATAAGTCAAATTTATACTCTTCCGTTACAAAAGAGAGAGTGGATGAGAAAATTTATAGCTTAGATGATAAAAATTGTGCGCTTGGCAAATGGCTTTTAAATCCTAAAATATCTGCTATTTTAAAAGGTTTTAATAAATATAATAAATTGCTTGAATTACATAAGCAAATACATGATATTGGAAGAGAAATTTTAGATGTATTAAAAAAAGAGGGTGTAACAAAAGAAAATAAAGATTTTTATTATGAAAAGTTAAAATCTTTAGAAGATGTAGCTCAAGAGCTTTTCAAATTATTTGAAGACTTGGTAAAATACATTGTTAAAATAAAAAAAGTAGATGAAATTTTAGAAGCAAGTAAGGAAATTTGATGTTAAGATTTGCGCCAAGCCCAACGGGAGATATGCATATTGGAAATTTAAGAGTGGCTATTTTTAATTATATAGTTGCAAGACAAAATAATGAAAAACTATTAATTAGAATAGAAGATACGGACAAAGAGAGAAATATAGAAGGTAAAGATAAAGAGATTTTAGAAATACTTGATTTATTTGGAATAAAATATGATAAGGTTGTATATCAATCAAGTAATTTTCATATTCATCAGCAAATGGCAAAAAAACTTTTAGATGAAAAAAAAGCATTTGTGTGTTTTTGCTCTGAAGAAGATATAGAAAATGAAAGGCAAAAGGCTAAAAAAGAAAAAAGAGCATATAGATATTCTGGAAAATGCGAAAATTTGACTTCTAAAGAAGTAGAAGAGAAAATCAAGCAAAAAATACCTTTTGTAATAAGATTTAAAAAACCTAAAAACTCTATAAAATTTAATGATTTAATAAAAGGAGAGATTGAATTTTCTCCATTTGATATTGATAGTTTTGTTATTTTAAGAAAAGACCTTACTCCTACATATAATTTTGCGTGTAGTGTTGATGATATGCTTTATGATATCTCTTTGGTTATTAGAGGAGAAGACCATTTAAGCAATACTCCAAAACAAATAGCAATAAGAGATGCGCTTGGATATGATAAAGAAATAAAATACGCTCATTTGCCAATTATTTTAAATGAAGATGGCAAAAAAATGAGTAAACGTGATAATGCAAGCAGTGTAAAATGGCTTTTAGAAGAAGGTTTTTTGCCAGAAGCGATTGCAAATTATTTGATTTTGCTTGGAAATACATTTGAAAAAGAAGTATTTACAATAGATGAAGCAATTGATTTTTTTGATTTAAGTAAAATTTCAAAAGCTCCTGCTAAATTTGATATAGAAAAACTTAAGTTTTTAAATAAAGAGCATATGAAAAAATTAACTAATCTTGCAAAAAGATTTGGAGTAAATGAGGTATATGAAGGGCTTTTAGAAATTTTTAAAGATGAAAGCTCTACTTTAAAAGAAGTTAAAGAAAAATTTGATAAAGTTTTTGAAAAATCAGTTGATGAAGAGTTTAAAAATGAAAGAGAAATATTAAAAAAAGAGATTTTAGAAAATGAATTAGAAGAAAATTATGATGATTTTAAAAAGCGCCTTCAAAAAAATACAGGGCTTAAAGGCAAAAAATTATTTATGCCATTAAGAGAGCTTCTTATTAATCAAAAACACGGAGCTGAAATTAAAGATTTGTATAAAGTTATGAAACCTTATTTAAAAGAAGTGGTTAAAAGAAGATAATTTTGATAAAATTAAATAAAAAATGGAGTTTAGATGAATGCATTACTTATTTCGATTTTGCAATTTATTAATTTATTAATTAGTATATATATTTGGATTGTCATAATTGCAGCACTTATTACATGGGTGCAGCCAAATCCTTATAATCCAATTGTGAGATTTTTGTGGAATGTAACGGAGCCTGTTTATAGATATATTAGAAGGTATATTCCTACAACTTTTGGAGGAATTGATATTGCTCCAATTATTTTGATTTTAGCACTTGAGTTTTTACAAATCCTTATAAATAATTTAATTGCGAGTTTATATTGAAAAAAAGTTTAATATTTTTACCTCTTTTTCTTTTTTCTCTTAATTTATCTGAGATTTTAACACATCCAAAAAGTTATGTCAGGGATTTTTATTTAACTGAGTTTATGAGAGAGACAAATAGCTCAACTCTAGCTTTTAAAGCTTATACTTCTTTATATAAAGTTAAACTTTTTAAACATACAAGATTACTTGCAAAATTTCCTGAGTTTAAAAGTTTATATAAATGCGTAAATGTAAAAAAAGAGTATTTAAGAGAAGTTGATATTGCTTGTATTTTAAATAATGGGCTATCTTTAAGAACTATTTCTACTTTAAGCACTAAAGATTTGATTTATTTATATATGAAACTTCCTAAATCTATTCAAAAAAAAGCAGTAAAAATATTTTTAACTAATGACTTTTCTAAAGTATTTAGTAATAGAGATTTAGGGTATTATTTTATTTTAAACTATCCTAGCAAAAAAATAGACCAACCAATTGAAGATTTTAGTTTATTTGAAGATAAGTATTTTTATTTATTTGTAAAAAGTGCAGTAGTAAATCATTTAAATAAGATAAAACACTCTTTAAATAAATTAGATTATAAAAAATTTAGTGATAGAGTAAAATGGTGGCTTTTTTTAAATGCAATGACACTTAATGATAAAAAAAGAGCTTTTGATATTTTAATGAGTATGCAAAAAAGTGATAAGGTTAATTTTTGGTTATGGTTAATTACTAAGAAAGAGGGGTATTTAAATAATCTTCTTTTAAGAAAAAGAGTGAATTTTTATACATTATATGCCTATGAAGAAGCTGGCAAAAAGTTTACGAACATAAAAACAAATATAATTTATAATTCAATTAAAAAACCTTTATACAATCAGACAAACCCTTGGGATGTTTTAAAATTTTTTAATGATTTAAAATACAAAAATCCATATGAATTGGCTAAAAAACTTGATAGTAATAAATCAATTGCTCTAAAAGCTATAGCTCTTGATAAAGCATTTCATTATAAATACAATTTTTTTATAACTCCAGATATCTATAAAGATAAAAATATTTCTTTTAAAGCATTTGTATATGCAATAGCAAGACAAGAGAGCAGATTTATTCCTGCTAGTGTTTCTAGAAGTTATGCATTAGGTACAATGCAGATAATGCCTTTTTTAATTAGAAGTTATAAAAGTGATGTATTTAAGCAGTTTGATTATAATGAAAATATAAGACTTGGAGTTAAGCATTTAAAATGGCTTTTTAATAATCTTCATAATCCTTTAATGGTGGCATATGCTTATAATGGAGGGATTGGATTTGTAAATAGAAAAATCAAACCTTACTTTAAATATAAAGGAGAATTTGAGCCTTTTTTAAGTATGGAATTGATACCTTATGATGAGAGTAGAGAATATGGGAAGAGAGTTTTAGCTAATTTTGTAATATATTCTCATATTTTTGGAGATAATAATTTAACTCTTCATAAACTTCTTAAAAAGTAAGATTTACTTCTCCCCAGTGTTTGCTTTTATAGGTTAAAACATAAGGTTTTGCAGTAGTATTAAATTCTACTAAATAATACTTCATCCAGCTATTATAAAATGGATAAAATTTATAAGGAATAAAAGATGGTATATTTTTTGAAATTTTTATAGGTTTTGTATTATTTAGACTTAAATTAAACTCATTATTTATTAAAGTATTATTAAAGTCGTTATAAACTCCTATCAAAAATGTTTGATTATTAAACTTTTTAGGATATAAAGGATTTAAGTATATTGCATCAATTAAAGCTTTTGTTTCAAGTGAGTTTACAATTTCTCCTCTTTGAGTATATTTTAAAGTTTTTTCATATAAAATATCTTTTTTAAAAGCGTTTTTTAGACTACATCCACTAAATAAAGCTAAAGCAATTAAAAAAAGAAGTATTTTCTTCATTTATAACCTTTTTTTAGTTATTATAACATTAAAAAGGAGAATAATGAAGTTTGATGTAATTGGAATAGGAGATTATATAGGCAAATGCATATATGATGAAGCAGAAGATGGACTTTTAGTAGATAATAAACTTGTCCTTGATTTTAAGAAAAAATATAAAGATTATTTAAAATATACAAAATTTTTAATAAATACAATAGATGGAAGAAATTGGATTAGTTTTCAATTTATTCCGGCTAATAAAGAATTTTTAGATAGAAAATTTGCAATAATTACTGCTCACAATCCAAAAGATTTGATACTTAATGATTTTTTAAATTTTATTAGAAATACAGAGCTAGAGAGTGCTATTAAGATACAAGGATATGATTATATGACAAGTATAGGAGAGTTGTTTGACCATTCTGAAGAGAGTTTTATTATTTATGATATAGAAAAAGATGATGCTATTTCTTTAGCAAAAAAGTTTGACCAAGACACTATTTTTTATAATTCTGGCAAAGAAATTTCTATTACAAAATGTGATAACAATGAAGATATTTTAAAATATAATTATGAAAAACATTTCAAAGGATTTTGATGCAAGATTATAAAGATAGAAAACTCACACCTGCAGAAAAAGCAGGAGTTAGTGCGGCAGTTTTGATGTTTTTTGGTATTGGTATGATAATGGGAGGTAGTGCTAGTGGAAATATGAAACTTTTTTGGAGTGGAGTAGGTATTTTTAGCATAGGAAGTGCAATAGCTTTATATCTTTTATTTAAATATAAACCAAAGGATAAGGAAGATTTTTAAATGTGTGGTATGTGATGGATTTAGTGTAAATCATATTTGTAAAAGTTGTAAAAGATTACTAAAGCCAGAATTTATAAAAAAAGATGATGTAATAAGTTTTTATAAGTATGAAAATATAGAGTTTTTAATTAAATATAAATATGAAAAATTTGGAAGTTTTATTTTTAAAGAGTTAGCTACTTCTTTTTCTCTTTTTTCAAAAAAATATCCACATAAACTTAATGTAATTCCAATTGATGATAAAATAGATAAAGGCTACTCTCATACAGCTATTCTTGCAAACGCTATGAAAAAAGATAAAAAGCTTTTTTCTACTCTTCATTCAACAAATAATATCAAATATGCCGGTAAATCTCTTGAATTTAGACTTAATAATCCAAGAGAGTTTAAATATTTTGGTCCAAAAGGGATAGATGTAGTTTTAGTAGATGATATTGTTACTACTAAAACTACTCTAAAAGAAGCCAAAGAAGTTTTAAAAAAACATAATGTAAATGTGCTCTTTAGCGTTGTTTTAGCGGATTTAAGATAATTTTGATATAATTATTAAAAAAAGGATATGAATGCAAGTTATTCCTGTAAGAATTGAAGATACTCTTGCTAAAAGTTATCTTGAGTATTCTATGAGTGTTATTGTTGGACGTGCGCTTCCTGATGTAAGAGATGGATTAAAACCGGTTCATAGAAGAATACTTTATGCTATGTATAAAATGGGTATTACCTCATCAAGCCCGTATAAAAAATCAGCAAGAATTGTTGGAGATGTTATAGGTAAGTATCATCCTCATGGAGATTCTGCTGTTTATGAAGCGCTTGTTAGAATGGCTCAAGATTTTTCAATGAGAATGCCTTTAATCGATGGGCAAGGAAATTTTGGAAGTATTGATGGTGATAATGCAGCTGCTATGCGTTATACGGAAGCTAGACTTACAAAAATAGCAGAAGAGCTTCTAAGAGATATTGACAAAGATACGGTTGATTTTGTACCAAATTATGATGGCACAGAAAAAGAGCCAGTAGTACTTCCTGCTAGATTCCCAAATTTACTTGTAAATGGTAGTAGTGGTATTGCGGTTGGTATGGCTACAAATATTCCTCCTCATAATCTAACAGAGCTTCTTGATGCATTAATTTATATGATTGATAATAAAGAAGCTACTTTAGAAGATATTTTAAAATTTGTAAAAGGTCCAGATTTTCCAACCGGTGGAATAATATATGGAAGAGCTGGTATATTAGAAGCGTATAAAACTGGAAAAGGTAGTATTAAGATTCGTGCAAAACACCATATTGAGCATAGAGGCAATAGAGAAATTATTGTTATTGATGAGCTTCCATATCAAGTAAATAAGGCAAAATTAATTGAGAAAATAAGTGAATTAGTAAAAGAGAAAATAATTGAAGGTATAAGTGAAATTAGAGATGAGTCTGATAGAGAAGGAATTAGAGTAGTAATTGAGCTTAAAAAAGATGCTATGAGTGAGATTATTTTAAATAATTTATATAAACATACTCAAATGCAAGTTAGCTTTGGTATTAATATGTTAGCTATACTAGATAAAGAGCCAAAACTATTTAATTTAATGGATATTTTAAATACATTTATTAAATTTAGAAAAACAATAGTTATTAGAAGAACAATTTATGAATTAAATGAAGCAAAAAAAAGAGCTCATATACTAGAAGGGCTTAGAATTGCGCTTGCAAATATTGATGAAGTTGTTGAGCTTATTAAAAAATCAAAAGATACAAAAGATGCAAAAGAGAGATTAATTGATAGATTTGAGCTAAGTGAAATTCAAGCCCAGGCAATTCTTGATATGAAACTTAGTAGATTAACTTCCCTTGAAATTGAAAAAATAGAAAAAGAATATAATGAATTGATGGAAAAAATTGCTTATTTAACTTCAATTTTAAAAGAAGAAGAGGTATTAAATAATGTAATTAAAGAGGAGTTTGAAGAGATTAAAAGAAAATATCCAACTAAAAGACTTACGGAAATTGTAGATAATGTGGATGAGATTGATATTGAAGATTTAATCCCAAATGAAGAGATGGTTGTAACTATTACTCATAGAGGGTATGTAAAAAGAGTGCCACTAAAAACATATGAGAGACAAAATAGAGGTGGAAAAGGCAAAAAAGCCCTAACAACGTATGAGGACGATTTTATTGAAGATTTTTATATAGCAAAAGCCCATGATACTTTAATGATTATTACAGACAAAGGTCAGCTACACTGGCTAAAAGTATATAAAATTCCAGAAGGAAGTAGAACTAGTAAAGGTAAAGCAATAGTAAATTTAATTAATCTTGACAAAGATGAAAAAATTCAAACTATTATAAAAACTAGTGATTTTGATGAAAATAAATCTTTAGCATTTTTTACTAAAAATGGAATTGTAAAAAGAACAAATTTAAGTGAATTTAAAAATATAAGAAGTACTGGAGTTAGAGCAATAACGATAGATGAAGGAGATGAGCTTGTAACGGCTAAAATTGTAAAGCCAGAAGATAGAGAGCTTTTTATAGTGACAAAAAAAGGCATGGCTATAAGATTTCCTGTAGATAGCGTAAGAGAGATGGGAAGAAGTGCAAGAGGAGTTAAGGGTATAACATTTAAGATTGATGGAGATGAGGTAGTAGGAGCTTTGGCTTTAAAAGATGAAAATCAAGAAATACTTACAGTTAGTGAAAAAGGATTTGGGAAAAGAACTGAAGCTAGTGCTTATAGGCTTACAAATAGAGGAGGAAAAGGCGTAATTGCTATGAAACTTACAAATAAAACAGGTGATTTAGTAGGTGTAGTAGCAACTGAAAAAGAGCATGATTTAATGCTTCTTACAAGTAAAGGTAAAATGATAAGAGTAAGTATAGATTCAATTTCTAAAACTGGTAAAAATACACAAGGTGTGAGAATTGTAAAACTTGATAATGATGATAAAGTTGTAAGTGTTGCTAAAACTCCATCGCAAAAAGAGGAAGAGTTGTTAATAAATGAGAAATAGCGCCGATATAAAAAGAAAAAGGAATTTAGATGAAAAAAAGCTTACTTTTAGGATTAGGTGGAGTTTTGCTTTTTAGTGGATGTTGTTGTAGAAGCACATCAAATAATAAATGTTTTAATAATAATTGTGCGCCTATTTCTCAACCCATAACTACTCAAGTGAAAAATCCAGCAAAAATAATAAATCAACCTGTTATAAAAACAGTAAATTATGGTGATAAAAAGTGTATTATTGATAATAAAACAAAAAGAAGCTGTATTTTAACTGTAGAGGCAAAAGGAGTAGGGATAGTGCCTTGTAATGGTGCGTGTAGCACTGCTGAAGCTAAAGTTATGGCTAGACGTGCAGCAATTTTAGATGGATATAGAGCATTAATTGAGAAAATTTATGGTATTAAAATTAATGGAAGAGACACAGTAAAAAATATGGCGCTTCAATCATCTTTTTTAAGAGCGCATGTTCAAGGATTAGTAAGAGGTGCAAATATTGAAGAAGAATCGTTTAAAGATGGTGTTTATAGTATTGTTATGAGTGTGAAACTTAATATTAACGAATGGAATAAATTTCTTGCGAATAATAATACTTCTTATAATAATACAATTTATTAGTGCAAGAGATTATTTCCTCTCTTTTTCTATTATCAGCAAAAATGGAAAAATAGTTTATGATAAATTTAATTGCTCAAATGCTCTTAGTAATTTAAATACTCCAAAAACATTTCTTTTTAAATTGCCTCTAAAAAAAAATATTCAAACTACGTGTTTATCTTATAAAGATTTTATTATCGATAAACTTTTAAAAAAACATATTTATGTTTATTCTAGTGATATTTTGTATTCTAATTACCTGCAAAATAAAATAAAAATAACTTTTTTACCTGTACGTTTTGATATCATTATAAAAGACAAAGAAGTATACTTCTACTTAAAGGGAACCGAATGAAAATTGCAATTGTAGAAGATGATATCAATATGAGAAAATCGTTATCTCTAGCATTAAAAGAGGAAGGGTATGAAGTAGTAGAATTTAAAGACGCAATTAGTGCTTTAAAAAAGATTGATGAGAGTATAGATTTAATCATAACTGATATAAAAATGCCTAAAATGGATGGTATTGAGTTTGTAAAAAGATTAAATAGCAAGTATGAAGTAATTATGATTACGGGGTATGCTTCTTTAGAGGGTGCTATTGAGTGTATAAGACTTGGGGTTAAAGATTTTTTGATAAAGCCATTTGAGCTTGAAGAGTTAATAAAAGCTATTGAAGCAAAAAGAAGATATAAAGAGATATTAAAAAGTAAAAATATTAAGCATGATTTTGTAATAAAAGATGAAAAAAGCAAAAAAATACTAAATATTGCTAAAAAAGTAGCAAAAACTAATGTGCCTGTAATGCTTCTTGGTGAAAGTGGTGTGGGAAAAGAAGAATTTGCTAAATTTATTCATAAAGAAAGTGAAAGAGAGGGTGAATTTGTTGCTATAAATATGAGCGCAATACCTGATAATTTGATTGAGAGTGAGCTTTTTGGATATGTAAAAGGCGCTTTTACTGATGCAGTTGCTGATAAAAAAGGGCTATTTGAATTAGCAAATAAAGGAACATTATTTTTAGATGAGATAGCCGAGATGCCATATCATCTTCAATCTAAACTTCTTAGAGTATTGCAAGAAGGAGAGTTTTATCCATTAGGAAGTACAAAACCTGTAAAAATAGATGTAAGAATTATAAGTGCTACGAATAAAAATATCAAAGAGATGATTAAAAACAATAAATTCAGAGAAGATTTATATTATAGACTTTCAACAATTCCTATATATATTCCACCTCTTAGAGAGAGAAAAGATGATATACTTCCAATTACAAAAAAAGTTTTAGAAAATGTTTTAAGTGAGCTTGGTATTGATAATAAATATTTCTCAAAAGAAGCTGAGGAGATGTTATTAGAATATGACTGGCCAGGAAATGTCAGAGAGCTTATTAATGTAGTAAAAAGAGCAGTTATTTTAAGCGAAAATGAAGAGATTAAAAAAGAAGACTTATTTTTATTTAAGGAGATGGAAGAATGTATAATGTAGCGATTGTAGGAGCAACAGGAGCAGTAGGGGAAGAGCTTTTAAGAGTTTTAGAAGAGTATAACTTTCCTGTAAAAAAATTAGTACCTCTTGCTAGTAAAAGAAGTGTTGGAGTTGAGGTAGAATTTAAGGGTGAGAAATTAAAAGTAAAAGAGCTAACTTGTGATGTTTTTGAAAAAGAGAGTATTGATATTGCATTTTTTTCTGCAGGAGGAAGTGTAAGTGCAAAATATGCACCTTGTGCAGTAAAAGCAAAAGCTTTGGTTATTGATAATACTAGTCATTTTAGAATGGATGATGATGTGCCTTTAGTAGTGCCAGAAGTAAATCCAGAAGATATTAAACTTTGGAGAAAAAAAGGAATTATTGCAAATCCAAATTGCTCAACAATTCAAATGGTAATTTCTCTTGCACCTCTTCATAAAGAATTTAATATAAAAAGAGTAGATGTAGCAACTTATCAAGCAGTTAGTGGTGCTGGTAAAAAAGGAATGGAAGAGTTATTTGAGCAAATGAGAGCTTTATTTAATTTTAAACTTGATAAAAAAGTAGAGGAAAGAGAAGTTTTTCCATGGCAAATTGCTCTTAATGTAATTCCTCATATTGATAAATTTATGGAAAATGGCTGGACTAGAGAAGAGCTTAAAATGGTAAATGAAACAAATAAAATTATGCATAGTAATATTGAAGTAGCACCTACTTGTGTTAGAGTGCCAGTTCTTAGAAGTCATAGCGAAGCAATTAGTATTTATTGTGAAAAACCAGTAGATGTAAAAAGAGCAAAAGAGGTTTTAGCATCATTTCCTGATGTAAAAGTGGTTGATAATCCTAAAAAAAATGAATATCCAATGCCAATCATTGCAACTGATACGGATTATGTATATGTTGGAAGAATTAGAAAAGATTTATTTGAAGATAATGTATTACATTTCTTTAACGTAGCAGACCAGTTAAGAGTTGGAGCAGCAACAAATGCAGTAAGAATTGCAATTAAATGGGATGAAATGGAAGGTAGAGAATTTTTAAAGGAGAAATATGGAAAATAGAGGATTTTTAGAAGCAATATTTGAATCTGCTTTATGGAAAAGTAGACTTATTGTAATTTTAGCAGTTATTTTTGGTATGCTTGGGGCTATTGCGCTTTTTATAGTAGCTAGTATTGATGTGTGGAATATTATAGTAGAAGTTTATAAGTTTGTAATACATCATCATCATCCAGAAAATTTTCATGCCAACATTATAGGAGGTATAATAGGTGCGGTTGATTTATACTTAATCGCTGTAGTTTTATTAATCTTTTCGTTTGGGATTTATGAGCTTTTTATTAGTAAGATTGATGATGCAGAAGATAGTGAAGCAGGCAGTAAAATATTGGCTATTCATAGTTTAGATGAGCTTAAAGATAAGCTTGGTAAAGTCGTTGTAATGGTATTGATTGTAAGTTTTTTTAAAAGAGTAATTAACATGGATTTTAGTACTCCTCTTGAGATGATGTATTTGGCTGGAAGTATATTAGCTTTAGCACTTGCACTTTATTTTATGCATAAAGGTGAGCATTAAAATTATGAAATATATTTTTGGTCCTGTGGCTTCTCGCCGCTTTGGTATGAGTTTAGGGATTGATTTGAGCCCAGATAAAAAAAGATGCAATTTTGATTGCATCTATTGTGAGCTTGAGAGAGCTAAGCCTATTATAAAATATGATAATCCTCCAAGTGTAGATGAAATTTTTAAAGAAGCACAAAAAGCAGTAAATCAATTTGATTTTGATGTGTTAACTATTACAAGCAATGGAGAGCCAACTTTATATCCATATTTAGATGAACTTATAGATAAATTAAAAAAACTTAATAAAAAACTTTTGATTCTTAGTAATTCTTCTACTATTAATCAAAAACAAATCCAAAATGCTTTAAAAAAACTTGATATTGTAAAACTCTCTCTTGATAGCGTAAATCCTAAAACTTTTAAAAAAATTGATAGACCTTATAAAGATATTTCTCTTCAAAATATAATTAATGGAATTATTGAATTTAGACAAAATTATAAAGGCGAGCTTATTATTGAGGTTTTAGTAGTTAAAGGGATTAATGATAAAAAAGAAGAGTTTATTGCTTTAAATGATGTTTTATCTAAAATTAAACCTGATAGAGTAGATATTTCTACAATAGATAGACCCCCTGCATATAATGTCAAGGGAGTTAGTATAAAAAAACTTTTTGAATTAGCAGAAAATATAAAAAATCAAAATGTATTTATTCCAACGCGTGAAAAAATAGATTATAAAATTGAAAATTTAACAAAAGAGGAGCTGTTAAATACTTTAAAAAAAAGACCATTTAGCCAAAGCGATGTAAAAAATATTTTAGACTCTCACACTCAAAAAATTTTTAATGATTTAATTAAAGAGAATTTAATTGAAGAAGTATGGGTTGGGGGAGTTAAGTTTTATAAAGCTTATGTATAGGAGTAATGATGAAGATATTTTTAGATTTAGTTAGGATTTTAATAGCGGTTGATATAGGAATAGTGGTATTTTGTTATTTAGAAGATAATCAAATCTGGCTTTATAACACTCAGCTAGCTTTTTTTTCTACTTCATTGATTATTTTAGGCTCATTTATAGGTTATAGCAATTCTGTAAGAAGACAAATTGAAAATGGAAATGTAGGGGAAGATATACTAAAAAAATATGATGATAAATTTGATTTGTATGATGAAGAAGATAAAATTGATTTAGATAAAGTAAAACAAAAAAAATTTAAATGGTATGAGGCAATACTTTTTTCATTTAAGGGTGGGTTTAATTTTTTAAGAATATTGGGATATATTTCCTTAATAGCTTCGTTTATTTATCTAAATAAATTGGGAATTTTTGATGTAATAAGCTTTTTATTTGGAGTAAGTATTGTTCCTGCTGTTAGCTTAGTTTATATACTTATACTGAAGAAAAAATATCAAAATTCTAAAGTCAATTGACACTATTTAATGAATTTAATATAATTTTTAAACTAAAAAAAGGAGAAGGGATGAAAAGGGTTTTATCGATAATTTTAATCGGTATTGGGTTGAATGCTTCTGATATAAAAAGTGATATTTCTGCTTTACTAAATACAAATCCTGATGTTAAAGTTGCTTTAGATAAGTTTTTAATTCAAAAAAAACAAATAAAAGCTGCGAAATCAGAATTTTTGCCAAAAGTTGATTTTAATTTGCAAGGTGGATTTGCAAAGGCTGGAAGATTTAAAAGTGATGTAGTAGATGTAACATATAGATATTATAAAGCTGCTTTGGTTCTTACTCAAAATCTATTTAATGG
>JALVAK010000115.1 GCA_027011225.1 Nautiliaceae bacterium
CCCTTAAAATAACCATTATAATGTATTTTATCTTTTATCTTTTTTAATTTTTTTAATACAAAAATTATTTTAAAAACATCAAACCAATTTACAAAATAATGTTTTTTTAAATAGCAGATAAAGACTATATCATTTTTAGAAATATTTTTCTGTACTCTTTTATCAAATTCTATTGGCTCTTGTGTTAATACAATTTTTCTTATGTTATAATTGCTCATATATATTAAATAATTTATTTAATTGAGTATCCCATGAATACTTTTCATAAAGTTTTTTATATGTTGAATCATCCATAATATACTTATCTTTTAATTTTAACATTTTAGAAATAAAATACTTTAACTTAATAGAATCATTTATATCTATAACTTCTCCATTTTTATGCTCATTAATAAATTCTTTAATCTCATCTAAATCATTTGACAAAATTGGAACATTAGCAAATGATAATTCAAAAAGTTTATTAGGCATACTATACTGATACGATAAGGTTACGGGTTGCACAGAAATAAGCCCTAAATCTGCACCTTTAATATACTCAACAACTTGATTATAATTAACTTGTGGTAAAATAGTAAATCTATCAGAAACATTTAATTTTTTAGCCATTTTTTCTAAAATTTCTTTTTGTTTCTTATCAACTGGTCCTACTGTTGCAAAAATAACATCATCAGGAAGTGTTGGTAAAATTTTTATTACATCTTCTATTCCTCTTCCTACTGCCACTTTTCCAACATATAATATAATTTTTTTATTATCAACATTTAAATCTTTTCTTATATTGTGCCTAGTTGGTGAAATCTCGGGAGAATTATATATTACTTCAATTTTTTTATTTTTTAAATGTTTTGATAACTCTTTTGCCACATATTTACCTACTGTTATTATATAAGAAGCATTTTGTGAATATTTTTTTTCTAATGATTTAACATAAAGTTTTTGCAAAATTGGCAATGGAGGATTTCTATGAATTTCCAATTCATGTGCATCATAAATATAAGGTATATTAAGTTCTTTTGCAGCTTTTGCAGCTAAGGGCAAACATATTAAATCATGAGCATGTATTATATCAGGCTTTGATTTTATAATCTCATCTATCATTATATTTGCAAATAAATTATACTTTACATATGGCAAAAATTTTTTCCCAAAATAAACAAATAGTTTTTTATTTATTTTATTTATTAAAGATAAAAAAAGAGATTTTTCCAACAATAAATTAAGAGGCTTCCATTCAAATCTTGAAATAGTAATATTACCAATTTCTTCATAATATTCAAATCCCGGTTTAAAAACTCCAAATAAATGAACTTTATATCCTTTATTTGCTGCTGCTTTTGCCATTTTTATAACTCTGGCATCATTTACACCAGGATTTGAAACGATATATGCAATTTTTTTACTCATCCTCATTACCTTTTAAACCATAACTTTCTATTAAATCTCTTTTTCTGTATAATAAACTTTTCAACTTTGCGATTTTATTCATCAAATGATTAACTTCTTTGCTATCTAAATTTTTTAAATCATCTACAATATACTCTATATATTCAATTTCATTGTTTAAATTAAATAGCAAAAACTTAAATTTTTCTAAACCTTCTTTAAAGTTTTCTATACCTTCTTCAATTTTCAAATTAATAATTTTAATCTCAATAGCATTTACTCTTTTTAAAAGGTAATCTATAAACAAATTGTTTTTTATATTTAAAACTTTTCTTTCAAAAAAATCATGTGGAAGTGTATTTATAAAAGAGCTTTCTTTACTTTTTACATTTGTATAATTGTTTTCTGATACTGAATCTATAAAAATAGAATGTTCAATATAAGCATTAAAGTAAGAGTTTTTTAATAAAAAGTTCTCTGCTAAAATCTTCTTCATGACATCTTTGTTAAAAAAAGATTCTATAAATTTGTCTTCTTTAAACTTAGCTTTAAAGTAATTATTTTCATAAAAATTCACATTTAAAAAATCAGAGTTTTTTATATTTGCTTTTATAAATTTATTTTTATTAAAAATACTATCTTCAACTGATAATTGCTCTAAATGAGAGATGTAAAATTCATTTTCAACAATATAT
>JALVAK010000116.1 GCA_027011225.1 Nautiliaceae bacterium
AAAAATAGAAAACAAAAAGAAAAAGTTACAGGAAAAATTACAAGATTATATTAATAAAATAAACAACGCAAAAGCTAAACAAAATGAAAATCAAAATTCTAACTTTTAATAATTTTTTTGTGCGACGAGGCTTGTCCCCAAGCACACACAAGAGGCGTGTTGTTTATTAACCGCCGATTGTGTTACACAATCGGCACTTAATTTTTTAACAAAAATTTTCGTGCCTCTTGTGTTTTACTCATGCCACAAGGGCACTTCGTAAAATTTCTATTAAAGGAAAAAAATGGCAAACGCTTTAACAATACAATTAAGGCCTACTCAAAAATATTCAGCACCTTCGGTCGCAAATTTGATACATAATGCAGGACTTGCAAAAGCAACATATTGGATAAAAGACAGCAATAATATAATACAAAAATTTACAATAAAAGATGTAGCTCACGCGATAGACCTGTGGCGCGCCTGGGAAGAAAATGCAAAGCTTATTATTAATTTAAAAAAGAATAGAAATCCTTTAAAAAATCAAATTTTGATTGAGGAAGGTTTATTAGTTATAGGAAAAGATGTTTTAGAAAAAGATCCGAAAATTTTTATACAAATTTTTAGAGAATTTGAAAAATGGTTTGAAGAAAAATATAACACGAAAATTTTATATTGGAGCTTTCATAATCATGAAGGGCATTTCACGAAAGAGGGAGAATTTTCTCAAAATTTACATATTCATTTCTTTTTTAGAAATGTAGATAAAGAAGGAGAAAGTGTTAGACGAAAAATCAAAAAAGCGGATTTAAGTTATTTTCAGGATAAAATTTTTGAGATTGGTAAAAAATATATACCTACATTGCAAAGAGCAAAAAATTATTTTAAAGAAGGAAAAGAAGCACCAAAACACAAATCACACAGGCAATACAGGATTGAAAAAGAAAGAGAAAAAGAGCAAAAATTACTTGCGAAAATTAAAGATTTAAAAGAACTAAATAAACAAGTTAGAAAAGAATTTAAAGAGCTTGGAGCAAAAAGAGAAGATTACGCAAAATTAGAACAACTTGTAAAAGATTTAAGAATTAAAATAAAAAATAAAGAATTAAGCCTGCAGGAAATGCAAGAAGAGTTCAATAAGCAATTAAATAAACTAAAAGAGTTAGCATATAGTAAAAAATATACTTATAAAGATACAAAAAAGCCTGTTCCAAATACAGAAGTAATTAAATATTTAGAAGAAGAAAACAAAAAATTAAAAAATAAACTTTTACAAACTGAAAACAGAGTGCAAGAACTTAAAGAAGAGAATAAAAGATTAAAAAAACAATTAGAATTAGTTAAAAATTCTTTACAAAATAAATATACAAAAGAAACATCAGAAATAACTTCTAAAACAAAAAGAGAAATAGATATAAAAACATATTTTACATACGCTTTAAGCGAAGCTCAAGATAACTTTAATTGTAATGTCAAACTTATAACTTATGATAACGAAGAACATAATTATTCTACTTTTCTTCCTTCAAATATACATAAAATCAAAAAAGCGATTGTTAAAAACGAAAAGTATGAAATTGTTGATGATTTAGAAGAAAACAAAATTTATGTAACAAATTTAAGCTCAAATAAAGAAGATATTATTAAAATGTTTTTAAATGCAATTAATCTTTTTATCAAAAAAGGTTATAGTTTAAACGATATAGAATATCATACAAGATCAAAAGAAAGAAAAGAATTATTTGAAGAACTAAAAAATACTTTATTGCAACAGGATTATAATTTAAAAAAATTAGAACAACAGACCCAAACACTTAAAACAGGTTTTAAACCCAAAAGGTAAAATATGAAAATAATAGCCGACACACATTTCGGTCATATGAATATCTTACAATACGAGCCTGTTCGTATGCAAAAAGCAAAAATGGAAGGATACGAGGATTTTGACAGGTTTTTAATTGACAGATTGAATAAATATATAAAAAAAGACGATGAAGTTTTGCATCTTGGAGATGTAGCTTTTAAAGATAGTTATAAATTAGCAAAAAAGTTAAACGGGGAAATAACTCTTATTAAAGGCAATCACGATAAGGAAAAACAT
>JALVAK010000117.1 GCA_027011225.1 Nautiliaceae bacterium
TTCAAATCTAAAACGCTCTGAGGAGAGCGCAAGAGTTTTAGAAGAAGTTTATAAATTAATTGATATAAAAACCTCTGAAAAATTTAAAAATGCAAGATATAAATTGTATGAATATGAAAAAGAAATTCTTACGGGGATATAGCTCAGCTGGGAAAGCACTACGCTGGCAGCGTAGGGGTCACGGGTTCGAGTCCCGTTATCTCCACCACTACATCTAAACTCTACACAAAACAACTGTTTGTCAATACTTTCAAGCAAGAGTGTTAACAGCTTCTTAGGGTTTTTAAACATTTTTACAGGTGTCATTTAGGTAACAGTTTTAATACTACTTTCCACACTTACTTAAAATCAATAAATTCAAATGTTTTGTAAAGTTAAGATATAATTTTACAAAAAGGCATTTTTAATGACAGAAAACAGCCGTATTGAGTTTAAATCAAAACTTACCGATGATTTGGAAAAGGAAGTTGTTGCTTTTTTAAATGCCGAAGGCGGTGTTGTTTATATAGGAAGAGATGAAACAAAAGCATATAAGCTTAATAATATTGATGAACTTCAATTAAAAATAAAAGACAGATTAAAACACAATATTTCTCCTTCAATACTTGGACTTTTTGATATTGCACTAGAAGAATTTAACGGTGAAAAAGTTATTAACATTATTGTAGCAAGCGGAAGTGAAAAACCTTATTACATCAGAAAAAAAGGAATGAGTGAAAAAGGCTGTTTTATTAGAATTGGAAGCAGCTCTGAGCCTATGAATGCCAAAATGATTGAAGAGCTGTTTTCAAAAAGAGTTAGAACTACTCTTAGAAATATTGTATCACCAAGACAGGATTTAACTTTTGAGCAGCTTCATATTTATTACTCATCCAAAGGATATAAATTAAATAAAAATTTTGCAAAAAATCTTGAACTGTTAACAGATGAGGGGAAATACAACTATATTGCATATTTACTTGCAGATGAAAACGCCCTGTCAATAAAGGTGGCAAAATATAAAGGAACTGACAGGGTAGAGCTTATTGAAAACAATGAATACGGATACTGCTCTTTAATAAAAGCTACAAAAGCGGTTTTAGACAAGCTTGATGTGGAAAACACCACTTTTGCAAAAATAACCCCAAAAGAGAGAATCGAAAAAACATTATGGGATAAAGTTGCAATCAAAGAAGCGGTAATTAATGCGATAATTCATAACGATTACACAAATGAAATACCGCCTAAATTTGAAATATTTGATGACAGACTTGAAATCACATCCGCAGGAGGTCTGCCTCTTGGGCTTAGCAGGGAAGAGTTTTTTAGCGGTGTATCCAATCCGAGAAACAGAGAAATTATGAGGGTATATAAAGATTTGAAAATGGTAGAACAGCTTGGAAGCGGCATTCCAAGAATACTGAGGGCTTATTCAAAAGAAAGCTTTGTTTTTATGCCTAATTTCACAAGAATGGTGTTTTATAAAAGTGGTGCAATAGGTGGTGCAAAAAGTGGCGCAATAGGTGGTGCAATTGACATTCAAAGCAATAATAAAAAAATCTATCTAACTGATAGACAAAGAGAGATTATTGACTTAATAAAACAAAATCCTAAAATAGGGTATAGAAGTATTGCTGCCGTTTTGGATATAAATCCCTCAGCAGTACTTAAACATTTAGAAAATCTTAAAAAATTAGGTGTAATTGAAAGAATCGGTGGAACAAGGGGATATTGGAAAATTAACTTATAATATTTTAAATGGAATTTTTCTTCAAAAACTCTACACGAAATCGCTTCTTTTGTGTCATCATAAAAAATACCATAAAATAGTCCTAAAAAATTTAATTTTTATTCTTTAAATGAAGAATATTTAACTTTTTTATAATGGTAACACAAAATCAATAATTAATAATTCTTTCTAATGTACTCTTAACTCTATTCCAATCTTTTGCTTTAACTTGATATTTAATATCATTTTTTACTTCTTTTATTCCTTCTTTATACCAAGCAATTATCAATTTTTTTATTCTTTCTGTTAAAGTTCCGTCTTTTATATTAAATTCATCAAAATTAACAGCCAAATCAAGTGGTATTCCATATAGTTTTTCAATTTTGTCATATTTTTTATCAAGGTTAACATTTAATAAATTTTGATTTATATAATCAGAACTATAAATTTTTAAAAATTCTTCTTCGTTATTGATATTATCAAGCAACTTTTTAGCAAATTCTTTTTTTCCAGCAACATAAGCTGATTTAATAGATATTGCATCATCCCAACGGAAATATTTAGAATATACATTTTTCATATGTTCGATTAAATCACTTTTTTTTATTTCATTTTTAAGTCCTTCGCCTTGTGAATTTTTATACATATCATTAGATTTTCTAGATTGTTTCATAAAAATAATTCCTATTATAGCAGCTATTCCCAAACTTGCTAAAATAACTAATATTTCTCCTATATTACTTCCATTTTGTTGCATGTTTTATCCTTCTAGTTGTGTTTCTACTTCTGCTATTTTGTTTTCTATTTTTTCTATTTTTTTGTTAATATCCAGTAATTCATGTTCAAGCTCTTTTTTTAAATCTCTATTTTTTTTAATTTCTTCTTCAATTTTATATAAAGATTTTTCTAAGGGTTCAATAATTTTCTTTTTCAAAATACGTTTCATTTCATTTTCTGTTCCTAATTTTTCACGTAATAATGAATCAAATTCTTCATAAAATTCTTCTATTTTATCTCTTAAATAATTAAAATATTTGTCACTAAATTTATGGAAAGTATTTTTAATATCTTCTTTTGAATCTCCAAAGAACTCAAAAACCACCCACCCTGTATCTACTTGAGGCAAGTCAAGTTTTATATTTTGCACTGCTTTTATTATAGAATCCAATTTCAAAAATTGTATATTCTCTTTTAATCTATTCATATCATTTACTTTAATATTAAACTTTGTAGATAATTGATGTTGTTTAATGTCTATGAAAATATCATCTATCTTTCTTTTTAATTGCTCTTTCATATTTTCTGAACAGTCTAAAATATTATTTCTTACATCTTGTATTATTTCAATCTTAAATTGTCTAAAATTATTTTCTAATATTTCAACACCTTTTTTTTTACCGTGGGTATCTACTAATGTTTCAATTTTTTTTATTACCTCTTTTGCAAAATTCTCTATTTTATTTAAAGTTTGGTTTTTATAACCATCTGCTTCTTTTTTAATAGAATCTAATATTGGAAATGTATCAGTTATTTCTTCAAAATCATCGTTCATAAATTTATCTATCATCTTTTTTTTATCTTCTATATCATCAAAATTTTCTAAATTTTCAATATCTTGTTCAAGATTTAGTTTTTGAGTTTGAAGGTTGCTAAGTTTTTTTCTTAGAGGAATTATAAGGTGTTGTTTTACTTTGTCAATTAATATTTTATTTTTTTCTTTTTCAATGCTTTCTTTTATACTTTTTTCAAGTTCTTTGATATTGCTTAGTTCCAATAAATCTTTTTGAGAGATTTTTCCAAATTCCTTTTTGAATTTATCATAGTACCATTTTAGATTTTCATTTTTCTCAATTTCTTTTATATCCATTTTTCCAAGAAGAGCCATCAAAGAGGATATAGGAATAATATCTCCATTTAATAACATTTCTCTAAAATTAGGTGAAGCTATTCCTTCATTTACAGCAATTTTATATTTTTCTTCTACATATTTCCTAACTCTATCAAAAGTTCCATGTTCTTCTAATAATGTATCAGATTTATTTATTACGACTATTAATTTTCCAAGCGGTGCATTTTGAAGTTTATTAATGATAATTTCTCTATCGGTATTATCAAAAGGTCTTCCTGCATATAAAAAAAGTACAATAAAGTCAGCTTCTTCAATAAATTTAAAAGCTATTTCCTCTCTTGATTTAACGGGGTCATTAAATCCTGGTGTATCTACTACTATTACTTCTTTTAAAATATCATTTGGTGTTTTAATTGTCAGCATTTTTACAATAGGTGTATATTTCCCATCTGCTCCTACATATTCTTCAAACTCTTCTGGAGATACATTTTTTGTTGTGCCAAGTAATCTATAAAGCTCTCTGCCTAAAACTTTTGCTTTTGCTATAGTCTCTTGAAATGTTTTATCTTTAATTTTTTCCATTTCTTTAAACTCTTCATGAGTAAAAAATTCTACTTTATATTCATCTTTATCTCCATATTCAATTTTACTAAGTGCTGCCGTCATTGGAGTAGAGCTTGTAGGTAAAAATTCTTTATTAAAAATCAAACTATTTATAAAAGTACTTTTACCATATTTCATTTGCCCAATAATAGCTATTTTAATTTTTTCATTATTTAAAATTTTTTCTATTTTTTTAATATTTTCTTCTTTTAAAAAACCTTCTTCAAATAAATTTTCAGCTAAATTTTTTAATTTTTCTTTTTGTTGTGTAAATTCCTTCACAAAATTACTCATTTTTCCCTCCGCAAAGTTTTTGTAATGCTTTTTGTTTTGTTTTTAATTCTTCAATCTCTTTTTCATGTTGTTCTTTTGATTCATCTATCTTTTTATAAATATCTTCGAGCATTGCTATATAATCTTCTTTTTGCTTAGTTAAATCTTTTATACTTTCTTCAAACAATTCATCTAAAATAGTTTGTAACTGTTTATATAAAATATTTCTAATTTCTTCTGATATTTGAGGGATTATATTTTCTACCTGTTTAGTTACAAAACTTCTTGTAGCACTTTCTGCTACTAAATCTATAAGTCCTCTTATAATATCTTTGAGATTTTTTACTATTATAATATATATTTGAGGCGATTTTTTTGCTATACGTTCAATCAAATCTACTAAAAATTCTCTTGCTATTACTGTTTTATCACTAATATTTACTATCCAATTCTCTGAAAGATTAGTATTAGGAATATTTAAAGAAATATTATTTAATTCTTTATTAAAGTTATCTTCTAATTTTGACAATGCTTCATTTAAGCTTTCTTGAATGGCTTTTTGAAATCTATCATCAATTGATTCATTTAAATTTTCATCATATAGTGCATCTACAATCCAATTTACTTTTGAATATAAAATATTCTCAAAATCTTTTTGAAAATCATTAATAATATTTTTTAATTTATAATTAAAATTAACTTTTTCTTTTCTGATAGTATTTTCTATTTCTAAAATAGAATTTCTAATTTTTTTAATTTCTTCTCTTAAATCATCTGGTGAAGCGTTTTGTTTTAGTTTAATTTGTTCTTTTAATAATTCTAAAGTAGTTCTACAAATTTGAGATAATTTTTTTTCAACTCTCTCTTTAATAATTTTTTCTTTTTCTTTTGAAATTTCATTTAATACTTTATTTAAATTTGAAATGTCATCTTTACTTACTACTAAAACATCTTTTAAAAATTCAAATTTGTTTTTTATATATTCAATTTGTTTTTTTCTATCATGTTCTGATAACAATTCTCCTTTTGTTAAAATCAAATATAATTTTTGAGAGTTTTCAATATTTTCATTTAGAAATGAAATTGTACTATTAACTAAACCTTGTGTAATATCAGCTAAAACTAAAACCACATCAGCTTCTTTTATATATCCTTCTAAAGCTTTCCTGTGAAAATCATCTAATGAAGAAAGTCCTGGAGTATCTACTAAAATCAATCCTTTATTATTATCAGATTTTAAATAATATTCAACTATTGAGATATCTTCTTGATTAAAATTTTTTACTTCTTCTTCCTTTTCCACTGTTTTCTCACTTCCATCTTTAAATTTTACAATAATTTTATTTTCATCTCCTACAATAATTTTCCAAATAGTAGCAGTTTCAGGTGTGCTATTTACTGGTAAAGAAATTCCATAATATCTATTAATCAAAGAACTTTTACCTGCATTGAATTCTCCAACTAATACAATGTTAAGATTTTTGTTTTGCAATTTTTCTTCAAGAATATCTAATTCATTTTTTATATTCTCAAAAGGTAAGTCTTTTACGATTTCTTTTAATTCTTTAAGCATTTTTATCTCCTTATATTAATTTTTTAAGTTTAATTTTTATTTCTTCAAATTCATTTATAGTTTTATTGATAAACTCTTCCAATTGTTCTAATTGTTTTAATTTTAATTCTTTTTTATCAAGTACGCATTGTTTATATCCTATTATATGCCAAATAAGAGAACTCAATTTAGATGAATTTATCACTAGTTCATCCAATCTTTTTTCAAAAACAAACCATTTCCATGAAGGGAAATAATATTTGTTTTCTCCAATCCAAGGAGAGTCATATTCAAACATATTTAAAATCAACTTAAAATTGGTATTTAGTTTATCATTATATTTTCTAACTTTCTCAAAAAATTCTTTTTCATTAGGATATTTTTTAAAAAAATTTCCTAATTCTGACAGGAAATCTTCTTTGGTCAGTTTATCTAATTTATTTAAATCTTCAATATATTTCTTTATGTACTCAATATTATCTTTTGTTTTAAATATTTCATCTAATACATTTTTTCTTGCTTGTTCTAAATAAAAGTCTATAATTTCTATAACAAATGGAGTGGTTTTTTCTATAGGCAAATTATTAATATAGTTGACTATATCATTTACTAAATTTTTATCTTTTTTGCTAAATTCAAATACACCTATTGTTTTTGTTTTAATTGTTTTAATATTGCTTTTTTGAATAGTTTGTTTTACTTTATTTATTACTTTTTGTGTTTCTTTTGGAGGTTTTTTATCTATTTTATTTATAATGATTACTAAATCTTGTTCTTCTTTAATATTTTTTTCTAAAAATTGAAGACTAACATTAGATAAATCTCCATCATCTACATCCATTACCCAAAAGACTACATTAGCTAAAGATAAAGCATCTAATGTAATTTTTTCATCATAATCAAATCCTTTTTTATCAGCAGGGTCAATACCGGGAGTATCTATTATTACTTTATTTTTCAAAAGAGGATTTTTTATTGAAAGAACAAAAAACTTAATTAGTTGATTAATAGGAATTGGAAAATTTTTTACATTTTCTTTTGTGATTTTATCTAAAAATTTTGTCTGCATAATTTTATTACCAAACATACTGCTAACTAACATATAATTACTATCTGATTTAAATCTATTATCCATTTCTTGGTGAAGCTCATTATAATACGTTAAATAGGTAGGAATCGCCGTAGTCGCTTCTACATTTATTGGTAAATTTACATTTAAGATACTATTTAAGAATGAACTTTTACCTGCACTATATCTACCTGTAACTGCAATAATCAATTTATTGTTTAAATAAGATTTATGAATTAAATCTATAAAAACATTTTTTTGTTTGTCCAATAATCTTAAAATTTTAGATTGTTCTTCTGGATTGAAAATATCATCATTCATAATAATTTGAATAAGATTATTTTCTATAAAGT
>JALVAK010000118.1 GCA_027011225.1 Nautiliaceae bacterium
TTGGAGCAATTGCAATTTTATAAATTTTGCCATCTTTACCTTTTACATCCATAAAAAGCCACTCATTTGCCATTCTTCCATAACCTTTTTGAGTATACGCCTTTATTACTTTACCTTCAATAGCATTATTAATTGAGTTAAATCCAAAAAGTGTCATTACAACTAATACTGACATTACTATTTTTTTCATCAACCCTCCTTATTTTTTGAAATTATAAAAACGCAATATAAACTATTTCTAAACAAAAATTATTTTTATTGAGATTTTTTTATTTTTTGAAGATATTTGAAGTTTAAAGTTGTAGTAATCACAGATGTTTTTAACAATATAAAGCCCAAGCCCAAATCCACCTTCACTTTTGCTTTCTCTATAAAATTTTTGAGTAATTTTTTTTGGCTCATTTATTTTACCTTCATTTACTACTTCCAAAAACTCTTTATTTAAAATAATTTCAATAGTAGAATTTCTAGGAGAATATTTTATTGCATTTGAGAGCAAATTATCAATAATTTTAATTAAATCTTCTTTATCAATTGTTAAAACAACATCCTCTGTTTCAAGTTGAATCTTTAAGTTTTTATTTTCTATTTGAGTTATAAAAAAATTTAACCTCTCTTTTAAAACATCTTTTACATTAAGTCTTTGAAGTTTTTTTTCTCTAAATCTTAAATATTTCAAATCATTTAAAATTTTGGATAATCTAAAAGCAGCATTTTTTATTCTTTTAAACTCTTTAAAGTTAATATTTTTCATCTCAAGCACTTCAATATTTGAATTAATAATTGCTATTGGAGTTTGAATTTCATGAGTTACATCTCTTAGGAAATTTTCTAAATTTTCAATCTCTTTTTTCATAGGTCTTAAAAAAAGCTTAGCTAAAAAATAAGCTATAAACAAAATAAAAATCAGTGCTAAAAAATTATAAAAAAATAGCTTTCTCTTTACATTTTCAAGCTCATCAGGAAAAATCTTACAAGCAACAATTTTAAAGTCTCTAAATCCTCTTTTTAAAATATAATTTATACAAACTCCTTTTTGAGAAGCTTTTTTTAATAACATCTCACCTGAATATATAGTAACATTTAAATCCCTAAAATCTCTCTCCCAAAATCTCCATCTCAAATCATGCGATAACAGCTTAGTTTTTATAATCTCTTTTTGTCTTTTTTCAATTTGATAAGAAGCATTTTTTAAGAAAAGATAATCAAAAACTACTAAGAAAACTATCATTGATGCAAAATAAGTTAATAAAAAATAAATTAAACTTTTTTTCTCAGCAAACAAACTTATATCCTATTCCCTTAATTGTCTTAATACACTCTTTTCCTAAAATATGCCTTAGAATATTTATAAAAGTTCTAAGAGAAGCTTCATTAGCTTCTTCATAAAATTCGTATAAATACTCTAAAATTTCTCCCTTACTTAAAACTTTACCTCTATTTTGAATAAAAAATTTCAAAAGCTTAGCTACTTTTGGTTTTAGATGAATTACTTTATTTTCTTTTTTAAGCTCTAAATTTTCTAAATCAAATTCAAAATCTCCTATTTTTACTAATTCTCCTCCATAAATTCTTTTTAAAATAGCATCAATTCTAAGCTTTAATTCTTTTAGCAAAAAAGGCTTTCTTATATAATCATCCCCTCCACTTAAAAATCCTCTCTCAATATCCTTTTCACTATCTAGAGAAGTTAAAAAAATAATTGCTACTTTAGAAAACTCTCTAATTCTTTTAGCTACCTCAAATCCATCAAGTTTTGGAAGTTTTACATCTAAAATAATTAAATCAAATTGCTTTTCATAAGCTTTATTTAATGCTTCCTCTCCATCAAAAGCAACCTCAACTTCATAAAAATTTTCTAAAAACTCCTTAATTGTTTCATTTAAATCAATATCATCTTCTACAAGCAATATTTTAAAACTCATCTATAAGCTCTTTTTTATTAAATTTTGGAGGTTTTTTTACAAAATAAACCCATGCGTTAGTAGTTTTTCCATTAAGACACACTGGAATTTGTTTGCGATAATAATAAAATGGAGCT
>JALVAK010000119.1 GCA_027011225.1 Nautiliaceae bacterium
AATTCCCACCCCAACCACCCAAAAAATTTATTCTTCAATGAAAAAATCAATATAATCTTTTTTAGTTCTAAATCTAACTCCAAGTTCTCTTGCTCTTCTTTTAATTCTTTTTATTAAATAATCAGGATTTGCTTTACTTAAATATAAAACATTTCCTTTAACTCCATACCCTAAATCTAAATCAAAACATAACTCATCTAAAATTTTAATTTTTTCACACATTTAAGCCCCCTTTACAGAATTTAAAATTTTTTCAACAACTTTTTTACTTATTTCAGCACGAGGATTAATATATCTCTGTGTAATTTCAATACTGGTATGACCTAATGTATAACTTACTTCCTCAACACTTAAACCAAGATAATTAATTGAATAACTTGCAACTAAATGTCTAATATCGTGAATTCTCATTTTTTTATCTATTCCTGCAAGTTTTAATAATTTTTTAAATTGTTTTCTAATATCTTGAATTTTTCTACAAGTTACACTTGATGGAAAAACATATAGAGAATTTGGACATTGAATTTGATTTAAAATTTTTTGTCTTTGGAGAACATCTTTTAATAGAGAAGTCATTTGATAAGTCATAAATCTTCTTGCTTTATTTATTTGAGGAGGAATAAAATATATCTCATTTTCAAAGTCTATATTCTCCCAAGTAAGAGATAAAACCTCATTAAGTCTTCTTCCATGTAAAAGAAAAGTAAATATTCCTCTAAATTTTTGGTCTGGATAATTAAGTGCAGTTCTTATAAATCTTTTTATCTCTTCTTCTGTAAAATCAAAATATATTCTATTATCAAATTTTGGAATTTCTACATATTGAAAAGGATTTTTATTAACATATTCATTTTTAATTGCATAATTAAATAAAACTTTAAAATCATTAACTATATTTTTTACTGTTTTAGGTTTTAAACCTTTTTCCAAAAGTTCATTTACAAATAATTGAGCATCTTTAAATTTAAAATCTGTTATAATATTATTGCCATATTTTTCTTTAAAATGTTTATTATAATAATATACCTTCGTTTGATAGGTTTTTTCTGAGAGAGTATTTTTATAAAGAAGACAATATTCTTTAAAAAGTTCATTAAATGTTAAAGGAGTTTGATTATGTCTAATTTCATTTATTTTCATTTGTTGCCCCCAATGAAATTGATTATATATCAAAATTATAATTGATTTTAAATCAATTGTCAAGAAAATATTGATTAAAAGTCATTTAAAAATGAAAATAAATCAAAAAAAATTAGCTGAATATATAGGGACAGCACCTGAAACATTATCAAGATGGAAAAAAGACCCAAAAAAACAAAAACACTTAGAATTATTAGAATTAGGTTACCAAGCAAAATTCAATGGGGGCATTAAAATTAATGGTAATAACAATATAATTGGTAACCATAACAAAATTATGATTAATGGAAACGATATTTGTAAAGAAATATGCGAAGCTCTTGAAAAATTACCAGAACCAAAACAAAAAAAGTTTTATCACAAAATCATGGCTGAAATTTATGAAGAGTTAGAAAATGATTAACCCAGAACAAATAATAACACCAGCAATTCCTCTATTATTAGTATTATTTGGAACAGCAATTTTAAGTGGATTAATAGAAAATGTTACAAAAAGAAAAAGAAATACAGAAGATAATATAAAAGTAATAATTGGATTAATAATAGGAATACCACTATTTGCAATAATTTTTACAAAACTAGCAATATTTATTGGTCTTATAATTTTAGTAATATTAATAATAAGAACAATAAATATAAGGAATTAAAAAATGATTAAAAAAATCGTAATACTAATAAGTATAACAACAATTATATTTGCAAAAACATGCATAGTAATATACATAGTAAAAAAATCAAATCCATCATATAACCATCTATATTACAAAGAAACATTCCCATGCGAAAATGCAAAACAAGGATGGCTATTTCAAAAAAGATTAGGATGTAGAAAAAGAAGTTTTTTAACAAAAAACTGGAAAAAGCAATTTTTATACATATGTCCAATTTTAGTATCAGA
>JALVAK010000120.1 GCA_027011225.1 Nautiliaceae bacterium
AAAAGAAATAAGCTATCAATTAGCCCAAGAGATACAAAAAATGGAAAATATACCTCATTACAATACATACAACAAAGATTTAAAAGAAGTGGGAATAAACCGCTCACACGATTTTAGAGTTACTTACGCAAAAGATTTATTACAACATAAATTGGAGCAAGGAATAAGCTATAAAGTAGCTCTAAAAGAAGTTAGCCAAGAAATAAATCATCACAGACCAGAAATGACAGAATATTATTTAGCAAGAGCTTGATCCATAACATGGATTATTATCTTTTACCTTTATCATTTGCATAACTTAAAAAAAGTAAAATAACAAAAATAAAAAACTTTTTCATCCGTTTTTCTTTTTTATTTTTCTATAGAAATTTTATTATTTATAAAACAACATTTATTCTCTAATATTCCTTCTTTCCCCTTAATACCAAAAGCAAATATATAACAAGGTTTATTATTTTTACTTCCAAATTTTTCATTTGCAATAACAACTGCAATAGTTCTATCTTTAGTAACATAAGTTTTCATTTTATAAACATGTCCCTTGCTTTTATAAGATCTCATATGAGTATAAAAAAGAGGAAGCACTCCTGCTTTTCCTGTTAATATTAATTCTTTATCAATAATGGACACTATATATGTATCATTATTTGAAACACTTCTATATGTCCCATCAGGAAGATAAACATCAATAGGTTTACAAAAGTAATTTCCATTAGGAATAATATTTGCATTCAATAAACAAAATAAGCCTAATATAATAAATTTTCTCATTTGTTTATCTCTCCTTTATTTCTTATTTTTTTATTTAATTAAACCACTTTTTTACTCTAAAATCAACTTAACATAATAAACATTCTCACAAACAAACACTTCACAAAAATCCGAAATTATTTTAAAATGTTTCATTTTGATATTTCAAATCGTTTCGGTTTGAAATATTTTGTTTCATTTTGACATATCGTTTTGAATTAT
Source organism: Nautiliaceae bacterium (assembly GCA_027011225.1). Lineage (GTDB taxonomy): Bacteria > Campylobacterota > Campylobacteria > Campylobacterales > Nautiliaceae > JALTBU01. The sequence goes on from JALVAK010000120.1 coordinate 973, forward strand.
GATAAAATGTTTTATCAGTTTGAAACAAGGAGCGGTTATGGAATTTGAAGTTTTTGGATATAAAATCTCAATAGAAAAAAAAGCTCTTAAAGATAAAGACACAGGAGAAATGCCAAACGACCTACGCTGGGCATTAGAGATTTTAGAAAAATATGGCAAAAAAATACCTGCAAGTCCTAAAAAAATTGAAAGTGCAAAAAGAGCTTCTAAAATAAAAGCTAATAGAACAAAAGAGAAAGTAATCAATGCCGTTAATCTCTTACGCTTGCAAGGAGAAGAAATAACGCCTTATAAAGTAGCAAAAACGGCTCAAATAAGTTATAACACTGCAAAAAAATATCTACAAAAGCAAAATATATCAAAATTAAGCGATTAGAAAGCCGTAGAGCGATTTTTTTTGTTTTTGAATATAATCATAGCGGACAAGTTGAGTTTTGCTCTCTATGGGCTTGAAATCGCTTAATTTTTCATTTAAAAAAAATTTGCGCGCGTTTTTTAGAAAAAAGGAAGGCTATTGGTTAAAAATTAATTCTAAACAATTTAAAAATCTTTTTACCTTAATCAATTTATTACCAAATATCATCAAAAAGCTGACTTCTATCAAAATATTTTCAATCTTTTAAAAAAGCGTAGCTAACGCTACGCTCACTATCGGAATGCACCCTAACGGGTGCTAAACATCACCATACAGTATAAACCCCTTATATGTAAATCGATTTGATACCCCTTTTACTTGACAAATAAAGGTATCAAATGATAACATTATGAATGTAATTAGGTTACCGACTGGCTCTCGGTAACCTAACATCCCAATTAAAAGGATTTCTTGTGTATTTGTGTAGAAACATCGTCCCAAGAAAAGAGCGACAATGTTAAGTCCATCTGTAATAAAATTATACCATAAATCTTTAAAATTTAAAGAATTTTTCTTTATTTTTTTCTACATTGCTGGTGCAAAAGGTGACGAATTTATCGAGCTTGAGCTTCCTATCCCTAATTTAATCATTTATCCAAAAAACAAAAATGGTGTTTTTATCGGTTA
>JALVAK010000121.1 GCA_027011225.1 Nautiliaceae bacterium
TCTTGAATATATCTCTTAGTCACCCTCGGGTATGCTACTTATATCTAAACTCTCAATCATCTCCCCAAATCCCGCTCTTCCGTTTTGGGATTGAAAGTATATAATATTTTTTTCCTCTTGTCAAGGAAATATTGGAAAATTTTCTAAAATTTTTTGCTTTTTTTACTTAAAGTAATTAAAACCCCCCTAAAATTAGGGAAATTGAAATATAATAAAATTTGAAAATTTTATAATTTATTTTTCTATTCCCTTTTTAATAGGAACAAATTCGCAAGATTCTATCTCTTCTACTCTTCCATTTTTGTAAATTTTTGAAATAACTTGATAATTATTTTTTTTAATAGGAGCTAAAATAAACCCATTATCATTCAATTGGTTTAGCAATTCTTTAGGCACTTCTTGTATACAAGCAGAAAAAAGAATCCTATCATAAGGAGCATAAGTTTTCCATCCAAGTCTTCCATCATCACATTTTGCATTTACATTATATATATTAAGTTTTTTAAATCTTTCTTTTGCTTTTTCTACTAATTCACATATTCTATCAATTGTAAAAACTCTTCTAACAATTTTAGAAAGAATTGCTGCTTGATATCCGCTTCCACACCCTACTTCTAAGACACTATCTACATTTTCTAAATCCAAATAATGTGTCATTTTAGCAACAGTTAAAGGAGAAGAAATAGTTGAATCTTCATCAAGAGGGATAGCGGTAATTTCATATGCTTTATACTTAAACCCTTCTGGAACAAAATGTTTTCTATCAATTTCACAGAATGCTTTGTATTCATATGCTCTAAAAGGTACTAAATCTGCTAGTTTATCTGCTAAAATTTTACTCATTTAATTCCTATATTTAATTTTTTTCTAATTTTTTTATTTTTCTCAAAATCAATAATTGTTTCTATTTCATAAATCTCACTCTCTACTCCCTCTCCCCAAGCATCAAAACTACATGAATATGCACTTTCATTTGCACTATTTACTGCAATAACTTGAGATTGAGTAGAAAGACTAAGTGCTTTTAAAAGAGTTTTAAAATGCTCTATCCTCTCTTTTCCCCATCTAGCAGGTACTATTATTAAATCAACTCCCCTAAACTTTTCCCAATACTTAATGAATCTCAGCTCAAAACAGATTAAATTTGCTACTTTAAGCCCATTCCATTCAAAAACATCAGGCTCACTGCCAACTTCAAAATATCTATTTTCATATCCAAAAAGATTGTATTTTGCTCTTTTTTTAATTACTCCACTATCAAAAAAATAAAAATAATTTTTATTCTCTTCTATAATAGTTAAAGCAAAAGCTTTTTTTATTTTTGAAAGCTCTTTAACTGCAAATTTACCAAATTCATTTATCTCTTTCCAATTTTTATAATCAAATCCTGTGAGACAGACTTCTGGAAAAAGAGTAAAAGAAGAAGTTGTATTTAAAATAGATATAACTTCTTCTAAATTTTCTTCATAATTTGATGAAGTTTTAAAATTAATTAGTTTTATTCTCATCCCCATAAACTCTTTTATAAATCTTATCTACATTTCTTGTATAGTAGTTATAATCAAATAGTTCTTTAATCTCATCTTCTTTCATAACTTTTTTTAAATCTTCATCTTTAAGCAAGTTTTCTAAAAATAGACTCTCACCTTTTTCATTGATTGGAGCTTTCCCTTTTTGAAGCTCTTCCCAAACTTTCATAGCATTTCTCTGAACAATTTTATAAGCATCTTCTCTGCTTATTCCTCTTTTTGGAAGTTCTAGTAAAACTCTTTGAGAAAATACAAGCCCGCCAGTTAGATTTAGGTTTTTCATCATATTCTCTGGGTATACAACAAGATTTGAGATTATATTATTTAATCTATGAAGCATAAAATCAGTTGTAATAAACGCATCTGGTAGCCAAAATCTCTCAACTGAGCTGTGGCTTATATCTCTTTCATGCCAAAGTGCTACATTCTCCATTGCAGGATTTACATACGCTCTTATTACTCTTGCAAGTCCTGTTATATTTTCGCTGAGTACCGGATTTCTTTTATGAGGCATTGCAGAGCTTCCCTTTTGACCTTTGCTAAAATACTCTTCTGCTTCATAAACTTCTGTTCTTTGGAAATGTCTGATATTTACTGCAATTTTTTCAACTGTGCTAGCTAAGAGTCCTAGTGCGCTAGCAAGTCTAGCGTATCTATCTCTTTGAATTACTTGATTTGAAATAGGAGCTGGTTTAAGTCCTAAATACTTACAAGTTAACTCTTCAAGCTCAATTGGAGCATGAGCAAAGTTACCCATAGCACCGCTGATTTTACCAACACTAATTACTTCAAGTGTTTCTTCAAGGTTTTTTAAATGTCTTTTCATTTCATCATACCAAATTGAAAGCACTAATCCAAATGTAATAGGCTCTCCATGAATCCCATGACTTCTTCCAACCATTAAAGTATATTTATGCTCCATTGCTCTTTTTTTAATGCTTTCCATTACCATTTTAACATCTTCAATAATGATTTTTAGAGAATCTCTCATTTGAAGAGCAACGGCAGTATCAATTGTATCAGAGCTTGTCATCCCATAATGAACCCATCTAGATTCTTCCCCAAGGCTCTCAGCCACACTTGTTAAAAATGCAATTACATCGTGTTTTGTCTCTTTTTCTATCTCATCAATTCTTTTAATATCAAATTTTGCATTTTCTATAATTTTTTTAGCATCTTCATCTGGAATAAGACCTAATTTATTCCAAGCTTTAACTGCAGCTTTTTCAACTTCAAGCCATGCATTATATTTTGCTTCTTGCGTCCAAAGTTTTTTCATCTCTTCTCTAGCATATCTATCAACCATTACTTACCTTTTTTTGATACAATTATAACAAAAAGGCTTTTTATGCTTGATATTGGCTCAACTGAATTTTTATTTATAATTATTATTGCTATTATTGTTTTAGGTCCGGATAAACTCCCTGAAGCTTTAAAAACTACAGGAAGACTTATTGGAAAAGCAAAAAGAATGTGGAGAGATGCTACTGCGGATATAAGACGGGAGCTTGAGCTTGAAGAGATGAAAGAAGAGATGCAAAAATACAAAGAAGAGCTTAAAAAACTTCAAGAGCAAGTCAATAAAGATACAAATGAAATAAATAAAGGCTTAACTAGTTTAGATGATTTAACTGCAATGGGAAATAATAGAAATTTCAAGGATATGATTAAATAATGGGATTTGTAGAAAAAGAATTTGAGATTAACGATACTAAAATACTGGATTTTTTAGTAAAAGAGCTGGGATTTAATTTAAGAGAAGCAAAAAGAGCAATTGATAGAGGAAGAGTAAGTCTAAATGGAAAAAGAGTAACTGAAAAATCAGCTAGAGGTAGTGGAATACTTAAATGCATTATATTTGAGCCAAATGGATATGGGCTTAAGCCAATTTTTGAAACGACTCATTTTGCTGTTTTTGATAAGCCAAGTGGAGTAGCGATTCATCCAAAAAAACTAGCTAATACCAAAAGTCTTCTTGATGATGTAAGAAGTTTATATGGAAACAATGCAAATTTAGTTCATAGACTTGATAAAGAAACAAGTGGTCTTATAATTGCATCAAAAAATAAATTTGCTGAATCTATTTTAAAACAGATGTTTCAAAATAAAGAAGTAAATAAAAAATATTTAGCTCTAGTTAAAGGACATCTTAATAAAGAAATAACTATCAAAAAGCCTATTTTAGCTAATAAAGATGAAAATATAAAAGTAAAAGTTTTAATTCATCCTGAAGGAAAAGAAGCAATAACTATTGTAAAACCTATAAAAAAAATAGGAGAAAATACCTTAGTAGAATGCACTCTTCTAACAGGTCGTCAACATCAAATAAGAGTTCATCTCTTTAGCATAGGTCATCCAATTGTAGGAGACCCCTTATATGGAGTAGATAACGAATTTGCTGATAAATATTTAAATAAAAAAGTAACTGAAAAAGAAAGAATTAAAATTACCGGCGCTAAAAGACTTATGCTTCATGCGTATAAATTAGAATTTGAATTTATGAATAATAGGTATATTTTAGTAAGCGAATTTAAAGATTTAAAAAATTATGTTTAAGCTAGTTTTAAGCTTGATTTTGTATAATACGTTTGCAATTTCCCCTCCTTAAAAGTTTTAAACCTCCTCGTTGCCCTTTTGGGCTTATTTTTAAATTAAATACCTTTTAAGTTTACTATAATCTCTAACATAAACATACATAACTAATAAGTTAAGTAGAAAATAATGTGTTTTATTATAGTGTCAGATACTATTTATCGCATATAAAGTGGCTCCGGCGGTAGGACTCGAACCTACGACCCGACGGTTAACAGCCGTCTGCTCTACCGACTGAGCTACGCCGGAATGTGGAATAAAATTATACATAAATTTATATTAAAATGCAATAAAAACTATAATTGCGTAATTTTAATAAACTTATTTGCAACTTAGTTGCATTTTATGTATAATTTTAATATGTGCGAAAAATTCAAGAATTTGAAAAACACTGAATATGACATAGCTTTATTGTTAAATAAAAAAGGAATTTTAAGTGCAAATGAGTTGCAAGAAATATTAAAAGTAGATAAAGCTACTATATATAGAAACTTAAAATCTTTAATCAAAAAAAATATAATAAGAAAAGTAAGTGCTAAAAAAAGCTTTTATGAATTAAATTGTAATATTCATAATCCAATACATCCTCATTTTGAATGTATCAAATGCAATAAAATATATTGCCTAAAACCTCTTAGTGCAGAAGATACTATAAATATCTCTCGCTATACAAATTTTGAAATACATTCAATTGATATTAAAATAAAAGGAACTTGTGATGAATGTAAGTCAATGGACAATTAAAATATTTTTAATAATTTTTACTATACCTTTATTTGCTTTAAATATAAGTGTAACCATTTTACCTCAAAAAGGAGTTATTGAAAATATTGCACCCAATGCAAAAATAAATGTCATGGTACCTCCTGGAAATTCTCCTGCTATATATTCTCCAAACTTTAAACAATTAAAAGAGATTAAAAATTCTAAAATTTATTTCACAATTGGGGTTCCATTCGATAAAAAATATATAAATAAAATTAAAAAAATAAACCCAAATATAAAAATAGTATATTTTGGCAAATATTTAAAAACTGACAAAAACCCTCATATATGGTTAAGCCCAGCATTTCTACAACTTGAAGCAAAAGTAGTCTTAGATACTTTAATCGAAGTGGACCCTAAAAATAAATCAACTTATATAAAAAATTATAAAAGATATATTTATAAATTAGCAGAGCTTGAAGAAAAAGGTTTTAACAAAATAAAACAAAAAGCATTTATTACCTTCCATCCTTCATTTCATTATTTTGCAAAAGATTTTCATTTAAAAGAAATAGCTATCCAAAAAGAAGGAAAAGAGCCAAGCTTTTCTTATTTAGCACAAATCATAAATATCGCAAAAAAAGAAAATATTAAAACTATAATAATTTCACCAGAATTTCCTACAAAATATGCAAAAATAATTGCTAATAAAATTCATGCAAATATCAAAATAATTTCTCCTTTAAATGAATACCCAGAGCATACAATAAATCAATTAATAAAAGCATTGCAATGAAAGCAGTAGAAGTAAAACATGTATACTTTAAATATGAAAACGAATGGGTGTTAGAAGATGTAAACTTTAGTTTAGAAGATAAAGAATTTATGGCAATAATAGGACCAAATGGAGGTGGCAAAACTACATTATTAAAAATTCTTTTAGGATTTTTAAAACCTACTATTGGAAAAGTAAAAATATATGGTAAACCTCCAGAAAAAAATAGATTGTTGATAGGATATGTACCTCAGCATACAAATTTTGCTTTAGATTTACCAATTACGGTTTTTGATATTGTATTGCAAGGAAGACTTAAAAAAGGCAAATTTTTTTATAACAAAGAAGACAAAGAAAAAGCAAAAGAAGTATTAAAAACATTAGATATATATAATCTTAAAGATAAAAAAATAAAAAATCTCTCAGGCGGGCAAAGACAAAAAGTTTTAATAGCAAGAGCTCTTGTTAGTGAGCCAAAACTTTTAATAATGGATGAGCCAACCAGCGCAATAGACCCAAAAGGACAAAAAGAAATATTAGATTTAATTGAGAGTTTTAATATTACAAGGATTGTAGTAAGCCATGATATAAAAATTCTTCTTAGAAAAGTAGATAAAATTGCTTATATTCATAAAAAAGCAATAATTCATGAAGGACCAAAACTTAAAATTCCAATTGATAAACATTTTTGTGAGATTGAATTAATTAATTTTTTAAAGGATGAAGAGTGTTTGATTTAATAAGCAATTCTATTTATGCTTCAATACTCCTTAGTATTGCCATTGCAATAATTGGCTCACTTATAGTTATTAATAAAACTACTGCTATTACAGGAAGCATAGCTCATGGAAGTTTTGGTGGAATTGGAATAGCATTATACCTTGGAGCTAATGTATTGCTTACTACTTCAATTTTTGCTGTATTTTTAGCAATTATTTTAGCTTTTATCACTCTTAAATTTTCTCATAGACAAGATAGTTTAATAGGAGTAATCTGGGCAATTGGAATGAGTATAGGTATTATTTTTTTAAATTTAGCTCCGGGATACCAAGCTGATGCTCTAAGTTATCTTTTTGGAAATATTTTACTTGTAGAAGATAAAGATTTGCTTTTTATGGGAATAATAGATTTAATTATTCTAATCTCAATTATTTTCCTATATCATAGATTTCTTGCAATGAGCTATGATAGAGAATTTTTAACACTCAGAGGCATTAATGCAAATCTTTTGTATACTTATTTTTTAATCTTAACATCTTTGACAATTGTTATGAGTGTAAGAGCTATTGGAATTATTTTAATTTTAGCACTATTTACTATCCCTTCTTTAATAGCAGAAAGATTTACAAAAAGATTTTTTACTATGATGATATTAAGTGGGATTTTAGGGCTTGTATTTATGGTAGGGGGAATAATTATAAGTTTTTATTATAACATCTCCCCTACTCCTACAATTGTTATAATTGCATCTATTGCTTTATTTTTATCTTTATTTAAAAGGAGCTAAATGTATCTTGTAAGCAAAGAGCGTTTAAATAAAATGAAAAAAATCCTTCAAACTCGTCAAGATACCCTAAGAGTTTTTATGGATTACGTCTATTCTCATCATAACCTCTCAGCAATAGTTAGAACATGTGATGCTG
>JALVAK010000122.1 GCA_027011225.1 Nautiliaceae bacterium
ATATAGGGTATATGATATTAGCGTTTTATCTCATGAAAAATATAAAGTATTATCTAAAAAAAATATTATAAAAACTCAATATATTCCTTCTGTTAGAGGTATAATTTATGATAGATATAATAATGCATTAGCCATTAATGAATTAAGATTTAATTTAGCTATAAAACCTCACTTAAATGAAAAAGAGTTAAATTCTACTCTTGTAGATATTGCAAATGTAACTGATGCGAATATCACAAAAATGTATAAAATATATAAAAAATACGACTCTCCTTATAATAATAAAAATATTGAAGTATTAAAGTATTTAAAAGAAGAAGAAGTATATAAAATAGGTCCTATATTATCTCTTAATCCAAATATATTTTTTAAGACAACTTATCTAAGAAAATATCCGTATAAGTTTTTTTTATCGAACGTGTTAGGATATGTATCTAGAGCAAATGAAAATGATATTAAAAGAAATAAAGTAATACAATTTACTCAAATATCTGGTAAAAGAGGAGTAGAGAAGTATTATGATGATATTTTACAGGGAAGTTTAGGTGAGAGAAAAGTTTTAGTAAATGCAAAAAATAAAGTTTTAAAGGTTTTAAGTTTTAAGCCTGCTAAAAGTCATAATATTACTTTGAGTATAGATAAAGACTTGCAAAAATTTATATATGATTTATTAATGAAAGAAGATAAAAAAGGCGCAGTAGTTGTTATGAAAGTTAATGGAGAGGTATTGTCATTAGTATCTACTCCAAGTTATGATAATAATTTATTTGTAAAGGGTATATCGGTTAAGCAATGGAAGAGTTTATCTCATAATATTTATAATCCACTGCTAAATAAACCAGTAAGTGGGCTTTATCCGCCAGGCTCTACTATCAAACCTGCAGAGGCTGTAATTGCAATTGCAAGTGGCAAATGGAATCCTTGGAAAAAAATAGATTGTCCTGGGTATATTGTAGTAGGTAATAGGAAATTTAGAGATTGGAGGAGCTGGGGGCATGGAAAAACAGATGTATTTAAAGCTATAAAAGAGAGTGTTGATACTTATTTTTATCAAGTTGGATTAAAACTTGGAATAAATTATATAGCAAAAAATCTTAAAAGAATGGGATTTGGCAAAAAAACAGGCATAGATTTGCCAAATGAAAAAAAAGGAATTGTGCCTGATAAAGAGTGGAAAATAAAAAGATATCATCAACCTTGGTTTATAGGAGAGACACTTAATGCTTCAATTGGGCAAGGATATTTTCTAGCTACTCCTATTCAAGTAGCTGTTAATACTGCTTTGATAGCAACTTCTAAACTTCCAAAGCCTTTTGTAGTAAAAAAAATAGATAATAATGTTACAAAACCTATTTTAAAAGATGTATTAAATGAAAAAGAAAAAAATGCTCTTTGGCTTGTTAGAAGAGGAATGTGGCAAGTTTGCAATGCTGTAGGAGGTACTGCTACTAAATATATTCATACTAAAATAACGATTGCTGGAAAGACAGGGACAGCGCAGGTATATTCTATTCCTCAAGAGGTTAAAAAAAGAAAAAAAGAGGATGAGCTTGCATATTTTCACCGCTCGCATGCTTGGCTTACAACATTTGGACCTTATAAAAATCCTCAATTTGTAGTAACTGTATTAATAGAGCATGGGGGTCATGGGGGAAGTGCGGCTGGAGAGATTGTAAGTAAAATTTATAATTATTTAGTTGATAAAGGATATATTAAAAAGTAGCTTTGCAAGCTACTTTTAATCCAAGTTTGCAAGCTTTTTTAAGATATTTTTCTTTAATGTTTTTATCTTTTACTAATTCTGCATATGAAAAGCATCCCCATGGATTTTTGTTAACTTCACATGCAAGTTTAAAATATTTTTCAGCTTTTTTGTAATCTTTTGCTAAATAAGCGTATAAGCCTTCGTTGTAATAACAAGTTGATGCTAGTGCAAAGATAGGGATTAAAAATAATAATTTTTTCATGTTTTCTCCTTAAATTATATAAGGTTTGATTTGATTTTTTTCTATTTTTTTGCCTTCGTATATTTCATTCCCTATAATTATATCACCTTTATCGTATTTTGTATAGCTTATCATAAAATCAGCCGCTTTTTTTTTCACTTCTTGAGGAGAATTAGCTTGAATTAATCCTACTGGACCTGGGAAACCTTTGGTAAACATTTTTAAAAATTTATCTCCATTATATTCTTTAAGAATTGGATTTTCATCTTTATTTCTTGAAATTATAATTTTATATCCATTATAATTTATATGTCTTCCAACTTTTAATATATCAATTTCTTTAGGGGTGAGCTCTAAAGTATTTGCATAATCTTTTAATCTTTTTGCGAAATTTATATCAGTTAGCAAACATCCACCACTTGGAGATTCGTAATTTTCAAGATTATACTTTTTTGCAAGCTCAAGCTGTCTTTTTCTATCTCTCCCACTAATATCTAATAGTTTACTTCTATCCACCCATCCTTTTATTTCTGGAATTGTAGGAGGTAGAAGTTTGGCGCTTAGAGGTCTTAATATCAAACCATCAGCATTTGAGAGTTTATTAACACTATTTAAAGCAGGCAGTCTTTGGCTCATAGGTCTTTGACCAACAACTTCCCCACTTATAATAAAACTAGCTCCAATTTTTTCCATAAGCTCTTTTGCGCTTCTTATCATAAAAGCATGACAATCAATGCAAGGATTCATATTTTTACCATATCCATAAACTGGATTAAATAAAATTTTTTTTATATATTCTTCTTTTTTATCGACAATATGTAATTTAATTCCTAATTTATTTGCCATCTCTTTTAGATAATTTATTTTTTCTTTATTTGCTTCAAACCCTAAATCAACATACATTCCTTCAACTTCAATACCTTGCTCTTGTATAAGCTTTATTGCCAATATACTATCAAGACCACCGCTAAATAGGGATATCGCTTTCAACTAATTCTCCTTTTTTAAGTCTTAATAATTTTAAATTTATCTCTTTTAAATAATGCATTTTTTCTTCATTTGGAATATTTTTATTGTATTTAATTTCTAGCATTTTCTTTTGATAATAAGGAATGAGAAGTTTTCTAATTTGTTTTTTTAATGTTTGAGTATCAAGTACTTTAATATCATCTCTAAGTACAATTTCTAGCAGTTTTGGATTATCAAAATCTTCTTTATAAACAGCATCAAGCTCTTCATAATGAGTATTAAACATATCTGGAGTTAAATATTCTATAATCTCATCCATTAAATTTGGATTTTCATATAGTGTTTTAATAATACTTGCTTCTGCTATATCTATTTTTTTATTTAAATTTAAGTTTTGAATATGAGTTGTTTTTGTTTTTAAAATATTTGGGTTTATTTGCAGATATTGAGATGCTTTTATAGCAAAATCATCTTTTAAAATATCAGGTAGTGTATTTATGTAACTTTTTAGCTCATCAATTAACGCTTTTTTAGAAGAAGGATTTTTTAAATCATATTTTTTCATTGTATATTCAATTATAAATTCATCAAATCTAATCTCATTTTTAAAAATCTCTTCTATATTTTTGCCTTTTTTAACCGCATCTGCTGGGTCTTCTCCTTCATCAAAAAGCACTACTCCTCCATCAAAGTATTCTTTATATAAGAGTTTAGAGGCTTTTAGTGCTGCATTTATTCCTGCGTTGTCGCTATCATAAGAGATAATAACTTTTGGATTTAGTTTATTAAGAATTGGGAGGTGCTCTTTTGTAAGTGCCGTACCAAGTGTAGCTACTGCATTTTGAATACCTGCTTGATGAAGCATAATAACATCCATATAACCTTCAGTAATAATTATTTTTTTGCTTCTTAAAATATGCTCTCTTGCAAAATTAAAACCATAAAATGTTTTGGATTTATTAAATATTTTAGTGTTTGTAAAATTTATATATTTTGCAGGATGATTTGAAATAGTTCTTCCTCCAAATGCTATTATTTTTCCGCTTTGAGAGAATATTGGAAATGTTATTCTCTCAATTAATCTTGGGTATTCTCCGCTTTCATTAAGGACACCTAGCTCAATTAAGTCTTTTTTATTTAGATTTGCATTTTTAAAAAATTTAAACTGCTCACTTGAAGATGGGGCATATCCTAGTTGAAATTTTTCAATAGTAGAATCAAAAAGACCTCTTTGTTTTAGATATTCATACGCTTTTTTATTTTTAAAAAGATTTGAGATATAAAAACTATTTACTTTTTCTAAGATATCAAGATGTATAAAAGAATTATTTTTGGTATATTCTAATTGAAAATTATACATTGTAGCTAGTTTTTCAATAGCTTCTGGATAAGATAATTTTTCAATTTCCATTATAAATTTTATAGCATCTCCGCTAGCACCGCATCCAAAGCAATGGTATATTTGTTTAGTTGGGCTTACTACAAAAGATGGAGTTTTCTCGCTATGGAAAGGGCAAAGTGCTACGAAATTACTTCCTTGTTTTTTTAACTGAACATAATTTCCAATTACATCAACAATATCTATTATTGATTTTAAATTTTCAATTGATTCTTGCTTTATCATAAGTGAATTATACTATAATTACTAAAAAAAGAAGGCAGATGGATTATAGGGACCCGCTTTTTAGTGTGATTGTATTTTTTGTATTACTTTTAGTTGTTATTTTAGTTACTATTTTTTTTGGTAATTTAAGAGATAGACTAAGAGAAAAAGAGATAGAAAAACTTATAAAAAATTTTGATTATATTGATACGAATGATATAAAAAATCCTATTAATTCATTAATGCTTTTAGCAGATGCGTATGAAAAAGAAGGGGATTATGAAAGAGCATTAAAAATTTATCTTACTATTCAAAAAGATTACCCAAACAATATAGTCCTTTTGAAAATTGCAAAAATTTATTTTAAAGCAGGTTTTTTAAAAAAATCAAAAGAGATTTTATATAAAATTTTAAAAACTCAGCCTAGAAACAAAGAGGCTTTAAAAATTTTAATGTTAGTAAATGAAAAATTAGGAGAGATAAAAGAAAATATTGATATATTAGAGATATTTTCTGAGCTTGGGGTGGATTTGCCAAAAGAAAGAGCAAATGCGATGATTAAACTTTTTTATAAAGAAGGGTGTAAAATAAAAGATTTTTGTGAAGGAATTACATCGTTTAACGAAATTTATAAAAAATACCCTTTTGTTAAAAGAGAATATATTGAATACTTATTTAAAACAAACCCTAAAAAAGCATATGAAATTTTAGATGTTTATGAGCATTTAGATTTATATTGGTTTAGAGAAGATATACCACAAAATGAAAAGTTTTGTAATATTTTAGCAGCTAAAAGATTGGTAAAATGTGATATTAAAGCTCCTTTTGAAATAGAAGTTTTAAAGCATATTCCAAATAATTTAGCTGAGCTTGAATTTGAATATGTATGTAATAATTGTAAAAAAACGTTTCCAATTTATTCTACAAGATGTCCTAAATGTTATGAGCTTTTTTCTTTAAAACTTCTATTGAAGCTTTCGCCAAAATCAGATGTTGAGTATATTGAATTTTAATGGTAAAATTCAAATAAAAAAGGTTTAGTATGGGATATATGGAAATTGATAAGTCTCAGCTTGATGAAATTTTAGCTAAACATAAACTAACTAAAGAAGATTATGAGCATATTGTAAAAATACTTGGCAGAGAGCCAAATTTAGTTGAGCTTGGAATTTTTTCTGCTATGTGGAGTGAGCATTGTAGCTATAAATCAAGTAAATGTTATTTAAAAGGATTTCCAACAAAAGCTCCTTGGGTAATTCAAGGTCCTGGTGAAAATGCAGGAGTTATTGATATAGGCGGAGGAATGGCAGCTGTGTTTAAAATGGAATCACACAATCACCCAAGCTTCATTGAGCCATATCAAGGAGCGGCAACTGGTGTTGGTGGGATACTTAGAGATGTATTTACAATGGGTGCTAGACCTGTAGCAAATCTTAATGCTATTAGATTTGCACATATTAAAGGAAATGATGAAGTTGCTAAACTTCATAGACACTTATTAAGCGGAGTTGTAGCTGGTATTGCTGGATATGGAAATTGTGTAGGGGTACCTACTATTGGAGGAGAGACGGCGTTTGAAGATAGTTATAAAGGAAATATTTTAGTTAATGCTTTTGCTTTAGGAATTTGCCCACAAGATGAAATATTTTATGCTAAGGCTGAGGGAGAGGGAAATCCTGTAATTTATGTAGGAAGCAAAACTGGAAGAGATGGGCTTGGTGGTGCTGTTATGAGTAGTGATAGTTTTAAAGAGGGAGATGAAGACCAAAGACCAACAGTACAAGTTGGAGACCCATTTACTGAAAAACTTTTAATGGAAGCATGTTTAGAGTTATTTAAAACTGATTATATTATTGGTATTCAAGATATGGGAGCGGCTGGGCTTACTTCATCTTCTTTTGAGATGGCAAGTAAGAGTGGTAGTGGATTAAGACTTGAGCTTGATAAAGTTCCTATGAGAGAAGAGGGGATGAATCCTTATGAATTGATGCTTAGTGAATCTCAAGAGAGAATGCTAATATGTGCAAAAAAAGGATATGAAGATAAAGTAATAGAAATCTTTAAAAAATATGAGCTTGATGCTGAGGTAATAGGAGAGGTTACTAATACAGGAAGAGTAGAGCTTTTCTGGCATGGTGAAAAGGTTGCTGATGTGCCAGTTGGTCCTATTACAGATGAGGCACCAGAATTATGTAGACCAGTTAAAGAGCCTGAGTATCTAAAAACTATAAAAAATGTTGAAATTCCAAAAGTTGACACTCAAGAAGCATTTGAAAAATTAATGAGTGAGAGCGAAGTTGTTGATAAAGCGTGGATTTATGAGCAATATGATTCAATGGTAGGAACTAATACAGTAGATACAAAAAGAGCTGATGGAAGTGTAATTAGAGTTAAAGAGAATGGAAAATATATAGGAATGAGTGCTGATTGTAATGCAAGATTTTGCTATATAAATCCTAAGCTTGGAGCAGCTGCAGCTGTAATGGAAGCTGGAAGAAATGTGGCAGTTAAAAAGATAACTCCAAAAGCAATTACAGATTGTCTAAACTTTGGAAACCCAGAAAATCCAGAGATTATGTGGCAGTTTAAAGAAGCATGTGAAGGAATAAAAGAAGCGTGTAAAAATCTTAATACACCAGTAGTTAGTGGAAATGTTTCACTTTATAATGAAAATGAGGGTGAGGGTGTTTATCCTACACC
>JALVAK010000123.1 GCA_027011225.1 Nautiliaceae bacterium
GCAAACAATGGCAATATAGCCGCGGCTTTTGCTTTAGGAGAATTTTATTCTGAAAAATCTCCTTTTTATAATTTGAAAAAAGCTCTTAAATATTATGATATCGCTTATAAAAAAGGATATTTAAAAGCAGGAATTAAAAAAGCTCTTATTTTGATATATGATTTACATAAAGAAAAAGAAGGGCTTGATTTATTAAGAAAAATTTCTAAAAAAGATAACGGGGAAGCGGCTTATTATGTAGGAATTTATTTAAATGATTTAATGAAGAGATATTTAAACAAAATAAATACACCTTGTATTGAGTGTTCGTTTAAAACTCCAAAAGAATTTTATGTAAAAAAAATTGAGCTTATGAAGTTTAAAGATAAATTTATATGGAAAAATATAGTGCCTTGGTTTGATTATGCATATAAAAGAGGAAATATAAAAGGAAAACTGAAACTTATAATGATGGATATAAATGAGAAAAATTATATTTATAAACCTTTAAAAGAGCATTATAGCAGTATGGATATAAATACGACTCAAAGATTTTTAAAATCAACCGCAAAAGCTTTACATATTTTTGCTCCGAAAATGACACTTGCATGGCTTTATTATAAATATCCGGAGCTTCATAAACAAAATATTGCAAAGAGAATATATAACGAATATATGGATATAAACAAAACAGACGCCCTGTGGCATTTGTATCTTTATGCCAAAACTTATGAGCCAAATGAAAAATTAAAATATTTAAGAGCGCTTGTAAAAGAAAAATTTGTTCCGGCTTTAATTGAAAATGCTTATATTTCACTATTACAAAACAAGGATATAAACAAATCGGCAAATATTTTGAAAATTTATGCAAATGAAAACAATCTTTTAGCACTTCATTATCTTGGAAGTGTATATGCCAAAGGTATATTAAAGCCTAAAACAAAAGCATGTGAAATTTATAAAAAAATATGCAAATTAGAGCCATTTAGCAAAAGTTTAGATTTTAAAATTGCAAACGGATATCTTAATATTGTAAATCCTCCTCAAATTTTAAAAGCTGCTACAATATATAAGTTTTATGCTGAGCAAAACGACTCATATGCGGCATTTAGGCTTGCACAGATATATAAAAATTATGATTTTAAAAAGGCTCTTATGTGGTTGAAAAAAGCAAAAGAAGTCGGATATTCAAAAGCGGATTTGGAGTATGCAAAACTGGTATTAAAGGGTCTTATAAACGGAGATACTCAGCAGGCATTAAAAACTATACTCTTTTCTTTGGATGAAAATTCACAAAATTATCTGTTTTTAGGAAATTTGTATGCTAATGGGAATACATTGGAGTTTAATCCTCAAAAAGCTGAATATTATTATAATAAAGCGCTTGAAGCTAAAAATTACAATGCATATCTAAAACTTGCAATGCTTTATGAAAAACTTGATTTATATGGAAATAATAAAAACAAAATAATTGAGTTTTATAATCTTGCTATCAATCATAATGTCCCTAAAGCTAAATATTTGCTGGCTAAATATTACGCAAAAATAGGGCAAAACAATAAAGCTCTTGCTCTGTTAAATGGTATGGATTTGAGTAAATATCCGGATTCTTATTATTTGATGTATAAACTCACAGGAAATGAAGAATATCTTAAAAAAGCCATAAAACAAAACATTGGTAAAGCGCTTCTTGATTATGCAATACATGTGCTAAAATCACCTGAAAGTAAACTGTTTTATGCGCTTAGGGCTTCTATGTGTAATACACCAAGTAGTGCTGATTATGTATTTAAAATGATGAAAAAAATAAATAAAAGAGGTGTTATAGAATATATCTATAAAAAGGCTAAATCATATCCTAAATGTCGTAATTAAAACACTTCGCAAACTATTTCTTTATTTCCTTTTTTCTCAATTACTTCTTTTATTTTTATATTAGGAAATTCAATTTTTAAGAGTTCATCTGTATTTTGAGGTTTGTTTAAGGCAATATATCTTGTTAAAAGTCCTC
>JALVAK010000124.1 GCA_027011225.1 Nautiliaceae bacterium
AGTAAACTTTGAATAAAATCATACTAATAAAATAAAAAAAGGATTTAAAATGAATAAAAAAATAATTATTAAAGACCCATATAAATTAGAAAAAATATGGGAAAAATATATAAAACAAATGAACAAAAGAGGCTTAAAAGGTCTCTCTAAATTCAACTTTGTACGCCATTTCTATGCGTATAGCAAGTTATACACATATGAATGGGGTTATTTAGGTGGAGATATGATAGGGAATTTTATAGTTCCTAGTCATATTGTAATTTATAAACAAAAAGAATTTATTAAATGGCTTAAAAATGCTAATAATGTAGCATTTTTAGTGCCTGATGATTTAGGCTCTATGCTAAGTAGAGCAGGATTTTTTAAATTTCCACTTAATTTAAATATCGAGTGGAACGGTAGATTAGTTACCAAAAATTTATATGTAAAAAAATCTATTAAAGGTATATGGGGTGTTTTAAAATACGCTCTTAATAGAAAAAAATTTGACCCAAATGTCGAAATTGATTGGGAAGATTTTGACGAGTGGGTTGAGTATTTTTATAATGAGGAAGATTATTATTATGAAGATGAAGAGGAGGAAGATTATTACTATGAAGACGAGGAATAAAAAACCTCCTCTTTAAAAAGGATTTATTAAGTTATATTTTTATATAATTTAGTAATTCCTTTTTTTTGGAATAAAATATTATTTGGAAAGGGTATATTATGGAAAAATATATCGGTATTAAAGTAGAAAAAGATTGCGGGGGCTTCCCAATGCAAATTTGGGAATGCTCTTATTTTGACGGCGAAAGATTTATCGCCGTAGATAGTATCAATGAGGGTGGTAAATGGGTACGCCCTGATAAATCGGAATTTTTAGCTTTTGTTCCAGAAGTGGAAGTTAAATTAAACAATGGGAAAATTGTAAAAGCCCCATTAAAGGAGATTTAATGACCCAGATAGAATTTGTTAAAGTTCATTTATTAAAAAACGGCTCAATTAGCCGTAATTTTGCTTTAAACAATTACATAACAAGGCTAGGTGCTATTATACACCTTTTAAAAAAAGAGGGGTGGGAGATAGACACCCAGAAAAAAGATTACATCACCTGCCACGAATGGGCAAAGTGTGATTGTGTATATATAACAAAGAAGATACCGCCAGAAGCTCTGGCGGAGTTAGATAACAAGGTTTTAGAAGAGGAATATTATAAAATTTTAAAAAATAAAAAGGAGGTGTTTTAAATGACTAATTTTGATATGAAATTAAGGGCTTTGATACGCCAAGAGGAACAAGAGGGTTACAAAGTCCTATTAGTAAATAATAATATGTTTATAGGAGGTTATTTAGAAGCACTATATTGCCATATTGGTAAAAGAGATAGTAAAATGGCTATGTCTATAATAGACTATATGAAAGATAAAAAAGAGGTGGTAAGAGCTGAATTTGAAAATATCAAATTAAGACCCTTATCTTTAATTAATATAGATAAAATAACTTTTAAGGAGGAATAAAATGGATAGAGTTTTAGTATGCCGCAATTGCGGCGAAGCGTATTATGAAGATGAAAGTGCGGGTTATTGTCCTGCGTGTTGCACTTATAATAGTGCTATTAGCGATAAAATCGCTATAACTAAAAATTACATTTGTTATGAATGTGGTTGTGAGTGGAAAGAGGAAGAGACCTGCAATTGTAAAGAGTGCGGAAGCACAAATATTGATGAAATATAAATTGAAAAAAAGGAGATAAAATAATGAAAGAGATTTATTTAAAAGATTTATCAAAAGAAAAAATACTTAACGATATTGAAAATATTGTTATAAAATGTATTGAAAAAAATTTTAAGGTAGATGGGGCTAAAAAGTATTCATTTATCCTTAAAACAAAAGATGATACAAAGTTAAAAATTGAAACTGAAATAATTGCAATATTAGGAGATATTGACCATTTAAGAAATTTAAAAATCCAAGAGTTATAAGGAGGTTAAAAATGAAAAAATTTATATGCACAAAGTGCAAAAATACTTTTATAATTAAACAAGGGCAAAATATCATTTGCCCAAATTGCAAAAGATTAACAATTTTAAAGCAAATAAAGTAAAAAGGGCTAATATGTTTAAATTAGAAGTACAAAAAGACGGGTTTAATAGGATTTTCACTCTTTATAAGGGTGATGAGGTTATTAATAGGTATTATGAAAACTCTTATAATTCTTATCAATATTCAATAGACGATTATGTAGAGGGTGTTATTTTTGATAAGGTTGATAAAATAAAGTCTATTTCAAGAGTTGGACATAATAAATGTTATACTGTACTTAAAGTGCCTATTAATACAGAAGTACCAGAAAATTTAATTATATATACAAAAGATATGTTAAGAAAGGAGGGATTTTTAAAATAATTTTTAATACTCTTTTGCGGCTCTTTGCCGCTTTGACTGCTTTTAAATTCTCTTTTTAAATCTCTATCTTTTTAAAATATTTCTCAATAAAACTTTTTCAAAAATATATTTTAAAAATTTTCTTAAAATTTCTTTTAAAATAATCCTTATTAAAATAAAATTATAAAAAATTATAAAAAAAGGATTGATATGCTTAAACATAAAATTATAAAAGCAACTGAAGCAAAGAAAGGGGATTATATACTAAGTCATAATCATAAAAGTAATAAACATACTTTTAATAAAATTTTAGATATTTTTTATCCTAAAAATTATAATCAAGTTAAAGTTTCTACTAAAGACGCTTTTATTAGAACTACTAAAACACACCCAATTGCCGTAAGGCAAAAAGGTTCTATTAAATATATTAAAAGTGAACAAGCTAATAATCAAATTGGGGTTACATTAACCCCAAGTACTCCTTTAAAAGTAGAAGAGTTAAAAAAAGATGAAATAGTGGATTTAATAGATTTTGAAGTAAAAAATTCTAATAATTATTATGCTAGTGAAACAAAAGATAATTTTATTTTAACACACAATTCAAGAAGTGGTGCAATAGCATTTTATTTTAATTGGTGGGATTATGAAATAATGGATTTAATTTTATTAAAAGATGAGGGCGGAACAGATGATGAGCGTTTACGCCTACCGTCCGCCCAGATTGCTATTAAAATAAATAAAATTTTATTAGATAGAGCTTTAAAAGATGAAGAAATAACACTTTTTGACCCAATAGACGCAGGGGAATTGAATTATATTTTTGGAAAAGAATTTGAAAAAAAATATTTAGAATTAGAACAAAAAAAAGGTATTAGAAAAAAGAAAATTAAAGCATTAGATTTATTATATGAAGTTGCTAAACAAAGAGCGGAAACAGGGAATTTATATATTTTCTTTAATGATAATGTTAATTTAAACACCCCTTATGAA
Source organism: Nautiliaceae bacterium (assembly GCA_027011225.1). Taxonomy (GTDB): domain Bacteria; phylum Campylobacterota; class Campylobacteria; order Campylobacterales; family Nautiliaceae; genus JALTBU01. The sequence continues at coordinate 3,358 of JALVAK010000124.1, forward strand.
GAGCCTATTGTAAATAGTAATTTATGTACCGAAATAACCTTACCAACTAAACCACCTTATAGTAAAAAACAAGAGATAAAGACAGATTTAGACCAAAAAGATATTAAAATAATTGAGGAAAGAGAAGCAGGATTATTACAACTCTGTAATTTATCTTCAGTAAATATGTATCAATTTACAACCTTAAGCGAAGCTGAAAAAAAAGAGATGATAATGTTACTTTTAGAGGGTCATTATAACGATATTGTTAATGCTTTTTATCCCGTTAAAGAGGGAGAAATTGCAAATAAACTTTATAGACCTATTGGGGTAGGATTAGTTGGTCAAGCTTATTTATTAGCAAAAAATGGTTTAAAATATACAGATAAAGAAGCTTTAAAATTAGTTTTTGATGTAACAGAGGATATTTATTATCATATTTACAAAGCAAGTGTAGAATTAGCTAAAAAATATGGTAAATTCCCAGCTTATAATAAAACAAAATGGGCAAATGGTTGGTTGCCAATAGATTTTTTTAAAGAGGATTTTAATAAATTTGCCGATAATCGGCAAAAAGAGCGTTGGGAAGCTTTAAGAGAAGATATTAAAAAATATGGGGTATGTTTTAGCACACACGGGGCAGTTGCTCCTACTGCTTGTCAAACTAAAGAGGGGGATATTATAACTGAAAAAGGAATTAAAACTTTATCAGATATTTTAAAAGATAACAATGTAAATATAAAAGCTTTAGAGAAATCAAATATTAAAAAATGGATTACTTTAAAACAACCTATAAAAGTTAAAACTAGATTTGGTTTAAAAAATGTTTATAGAATTTGGTTTAATGGTAAAGTAAAAGTTAGGGAAATTGAATTTGAAGACGGTAAAAAATATAAATTTTCTTATAATCATATGCTATTAGTTAATGATAATGGTGTTAAAAAATGGGTAAAAGTTAAAGATTTAAAAGCTGGTATGGATATAGTAAATGTCAATAAAAAGTAAATTTAAAGGGGTATATAACTCCTTTAAATATCAATTAACGGATTATGAAAAAACAGAAATTATTAAAGAAACTTTTACAAATGTAAATGAATTAGTTGGGTTTAGTAATTATATTGATGTTTACGATTTTCTTAAAAATCATAAGAATAGTAATTTTATAAAAAAACTTCTTATTAAAAGGTTCGCTACTAGATTTATAAGACTAAATAAAGAAAATTTAAAACAACTTTTATCTAAATGGTATACTTATAAAAAGCCTCAATTTTATATAGATTATTATATTTTATTAGGATATACTTTAAATGAAGCTGAACAAAAACTTAATGATTATATTGAAAGTACAAAAATAACAAAAGAAAATCTTATATCTAAATATGGGTATAATGAGGGAATTATAAAATTTAATTCTTTTAGGAATAAATCAAAAACAAATACTTTTGAGTTTTATATTAATAAATATGGTGCTATATTAGGATACATTAAATATAAGGAAATAAAATTAAAATCTAG
>JALVAK010000125.1 GCA_027011225.1 Nautiliaceae bacterium
AAATAAGATATTTATTGATTTATTGTATTCAAAATTTAATTTTACAATATCACTATATTTCATCAAACACATCCTCTAAAAATTTATTTTTATCAAATTTCTTTTTAATATAAACTTCTCTAATTACCGCACTCTCACTAAATACAAAAGTTTCTTTGCTAATATCTTCTAACCTATAAAGCTTATCCATTAAAGCACTCTCACTCATTACTAAACTTTTTTGAAGAGAAAATTTTGAATTTGTAATAGTAAATAGAGAAATAGAATCTTTTGCCCCATTTAACTCAATAAAATCTGCTAAAAAATATAAAAACAGCTTATCGCTAATTCCACTTTTATTTTTAATATTTAGCTTATAAAAATTATGATGCTTTGAAATGATATTAAGCTCTTTAAAAAAATCTCCATAAAGCCTAATAAAAACATCAATATCGTTTCTAAGAGTATTTTCACTAACTTTTATATTATTCTCTTTTACAAACTTAACTAAAAACTCAAAAATATCATCTTTAGTAAATCTTACTAAATTCATTCTATTAAAAAAGAGATTATAAATAGAGCCGTTTTTTATTAAATTATAGTGCATAAGCCACAAAGTATTAAGACTCTCAAAAAATCTATCCTTAATTAAAAATTCTCTTAATCTATCTACCTCAAAAAGCTTTATCCAATAATTAAGAGATTTTATCATATTAGCCCCAAGCCCTAAATGCATAATTGTCTCATCACTTACCACAAGCTCTTTTTCATAACTTAAAGCCTTACTTAACCAATCTACCTTACAATCAAATTTTTCATGTCCTGAAAATCTCAAATAATCTCCTTTAGTTCACTTAAATCTACCACAATTATAACGAGTTTAATTTTGTATAAAAGTTTTTTTTGAAGTTTAAAAAATTTTATTTGTTTATTTTCCTCTCAACAATCCCCCTATTCTCTCTTGCTTTTTCAATACTTGGAGAATTAAAGAAAAAGTAATGGTTTCCACTTAACATAATGACTTTACTCTTAAGCAGTTCGCTTTGTTTTTTTACAGCTTCAGGTGGGACGGCGGTATCTTCTTCACCTCCAAAAATCAGCACTTTGCCGTTATAATTTCTAAAAACATCGCTAAAATCTTCATCTACTACTCGTTTAAATGTTTCATACATATTTTCACTCATTCCTTTAGCATCAACACTAATAAAAAATTTTCTAAATTTAGAAAGTCCTAAATTTTTAAGGAGTTTATAAACTCTTATTTTAAATTTGATACTAAAAGGCTTTGGCATAACAATACCAGCACTAGCTAAAAGCACTAAAAGCTCAGGTTTAAGTAAAGTGGCAACTTTTCCTCCAAAGCTATGTCCTATTATGATATCTTTTTTGATATTAAGCTCTTTTAAAAATGTATCTATAACTTTTGCATAATCAAATGTCGTTAAAACATAAGGATTTGGAGATTTTCCAAATCCTGGCATATCAATATAAATGTGCCTGTAATCTTTGAAATTTTCACTAAATACTTTCATTATCTCTTTATTACTACCCCATCCGTGTAAAAAAATTATATTTTTAGTTTTACTTGGGTTTATAATATCATAATGAATTTCAAATTCTTTATCATCTACTTTTATCTTTCTAAGCGCCACCTAGTTTCCTTGATGTTTCTATAATTTTTTCAAGATGTTTTATAGCTTTGCCACTATCTATTGCTTCTTTTGCTATCTCTATTCCTTCTTCAATACTCTTAGCTTTTTCATCTACCACTAAACTAGCCGCGGCATTAAGAAGCACTACATCCCTTTTAGGACCTTTAATTTCTCCACTTAAAATACCTCTTGTTATTTTTGCATTTTCTATTGCATCTCCTCCAATTAAATCTTCTTTACTTCCACTCATACCATAATCTTTTGGATTTATTTCAATTTCTTTAAGCTCACTTCCATCAAAAAATACTCCCTTAGTTGGGGCTGCTATACTTATCTCGTCCATTCCATCAAGG
>JALVAK010000126.1 GCA_027011225.1 Nautiliaceae bacterium
AAGATGTAACGGCTAAATGTTATGGTGGAGATATTAGTAGAAAAAGAAAACTGCTTGAGAAACAAAAAGAGGGTAAAAAGAGAATGAAAGCAATAGGGAAAGTAAATATTCCTCAAGAAGCATTTTTGAGTGTGTTAAAGATTAACTGATGAATATAATTTATATTGCCTGTGCGATTTTTATTCTTATAGGTCTTAAATTTCTCTCTTCTTTTCTTGTTTATCTGATACTTTCTATTTTTTTGACTATACTGATATATCCGGTAGTGGCTTTTTTTGAAAAAAGAGGCTTTCCTATATTTGTCGGTTATATTTTTTCAGCTATATTGGTTTTTATTATATTTGGCAGTATGTTAATGATTGTTGATTCTTCTTTAAAAGAGTTTATAAATAATGCTTCATTTTACCATCATAAATTTAATTTAGCTTTTGAAGAGCTAAATAGATATTTAAAAAAGTTTAATTTAAAGATAGATTTTTCAATAATAAATAGTATTGATTTTGTACAAATTATTAAACTCTTTTTAGCAAAAGCAAGCAGTTTAGTTTCCGGGTTTTTAGTGGTATTTATTGGAGTATCTTTTATGATATTTGAGTCTAAAAATTTTGGAAAGAAAATTGAGCTTATTACAAATAATAAAGAGATGCTTAAAATATTTTTTAAAAATACACAAAAATATTATCTTATTAAAACATTAATGTCTGCTCTTACAGGGTTATTAGTGACTATAATGCTTTTATATTTTAATATTCCATATGCTTATCTTTTTGGGATTATGGCGTTTTTATTTAATTATATTCCTGTTATAGGCTCAATTGTGGCGGCAATTCCAGGAATTTTTATGAGTTTTGTAACTTATGATATTAATACTGCAATTTATGTAACAATAGGGTACTTAATTATTAATAATCTTATTTCAAATGTATTAGAGCCTAAATTTTTGGGTGATGGGCTTGACCTCTCTCCTGCTGTGGTGTTTTTCTCTTTACTTCTTTGGGGATGGGTATTTGGAATAGTTGGAATGTTTTTAGCAGCTCCTCTTACTATGACATTAAAATTAGCTCTAATGAGTAATCAAAAAACAAAATGGATAGCTCTTTTACTCTCTAAATGAGCTATCTTAATTTATAAGCAAAAATAAGTGAAATAAATAAAAAAATAAATGCAATATACCCTATATTTTCAAGTCCAATTATATCGCTAAATATTCCAATTAAAAAAATTACTATTGCAGGTATTACGAATGCAAGCATCATATATACACTATTTAAAGCAGTTGAGTTTTCTTTGTGATGAATGATTGATAGTAGAATTGGTCCAGTACTAAATACTGATAGACCTATTAATATCAATGGTAAATAAATGATGTGAAAAAAAATAAATAATGGCATAGATATAATTGCTAATATTGTAGAAATAATTAGAGTTTTTTTGTTTCCTATTTTATCTGCTATATTTCCAGCTAAGAAAGTTCCCACTATTGCAAAGAACTGTATAAAAGCTAAAGAAATATTGGCTTTTGTTAAGCTTTCACCCAAATGAGTTAGGTAAAGTGGTAAATAGAAAGAAAAAAAAGTTTTTGTAAAACTTTGAAAAAACATAAATCCTCCAATTGTTAGAAAAAAATTTTTATATTCTATAAAAATTTTAAAATCAGCTTTTTGTTTTGCTTTTGGGGTAAAATTTCCTTTTATTTTTCTTAATTGCCACCAAAGAAAAATTGAAGCAAAAATAGCAAAAAAGGAAGTTTTCCAAAGACCTTCAAGTCCCCAAATACTAATAGCAGCGGTAGCAATTAATGGACCAACTGTCCTTGCAAGTTCACCTCCTACCATAAACATGCTCATACCAAATCCCATTTTAGGCGTTACCTCTTTTACTATTGCAGGAGTTGCGATATGGAAAATTTGAGCTGAAATTCCAGCTAGGAAGAGTAGAATAAGCAATATAATATAATTTGGAGCAATGCCTATTAAACTCA
>JALVAK010000127.1 GCA_027011225.1 Nautiliaceae bacterium
GGAGGAGTTTATATCAAAGATTTGGTTTTTAGAGGAATGAAGAAAGTAATAAAGGAAAAATTATGACTATAGCTTTGCCAAAAGGTAGGATTGCTGAGGATGTTTTGAAGATTTTTAAAAAGATTTTTAATGAAGATTTTGAATTTGAAAATAGAAAACTGATTTTAAAAAAGGCTGGATTTACATTTTTAAATGTTAGAAATTGGGATGTTGCTACATATGTAGAAAAGCAAGCCGCAGATATTGGGGTAGTGGGGCTTGATGTGATAACTGAGCTTAATTCTGATGTGTTAGAGCTTATGGATTTAGGGCTAGGGAAGTGTAGAGTAAGTGTAGCAGGAATAAAAGGAGATGATAGTTATAAAAATAAAGTAGAATTAAAAGTAGCAAGTAAGTTAGCAAATATTGCAAAAAATTATTTTAATAAAAAAGGAATTCCAGTTGAAATCATAAAGCTTAATGGCTCAATTGAATTAGCTCCATTAGTTGGTCTTAGTGATGTGATAGTTGATATAGTAGAGACTGGAAATACACTAAAAGAAAATGGTTTAGAAGAAAAAGAAGTCATAATGCATTCATCTGCTAGAGTTATAGCTAATAAAAACTCTTTTTCACTTAAAAGAAAAAAAATTTTAAAAATTTTAGAGCAAATAGGAAGTGTAAATGGGTCTTGAATTATATGCAAAAATAGAAGAGCTGTTTTTAGATAAAGAAGCAGCTCATATTTTATGGGGAGAGTTTATAACTATTTTAAAAGAACTTAATGTAAAAAGTGTACTTGATATTGGATGTGGTGGAGGAGATTTTTGTTTAATGGCAAAAGAGAATGGATTTGATATAAAAGGAATTGACTTAAGTAAAGCTCAGGTAAAAAAGGCAATAAAAAAAGGGTGCGATTGTAGAGCAATTGATGTATGTGAATTAGATGAAAAATTTGAAGCGGCGGTGGCTGTTTTTGATGTAGTTAATTATTTATCTCCTGATGAATTAAAAAAATTTTTTTCTTGTGTAGAAAAAGTGGTGGATAAGTATTTTGTTTTTGATATAAATACTTTATATGCAATGGAAGATTTGGCAATTGGGACTTTAAAAGCTGAGAGTGAAGATAAATTTTCTGTTCTTTATTCTGAATTTGAAGATAATAAGCTTATTACAGAAATTACTCTTTTTGAAAAAAAAGATGAGAATTGTTATATCAAGCATCAAAAATCAATAATTCAATATTTTTATCCATTAGAAAAAATTGAAAAAATAAGTAATATGAGAGTAAAAAATATTATTCCAATTTCTCTTTATGGAAGCAAAGAGGCAGAAAAGCTTATTGTCGTTTTAGAGAAGTAATTATTTAGGTTTAAAATTCTCTTTGCTAACACAAAACTCTTTTACAAAACATTTATCGCATTTTGGATTTTTTGCAGTGCATATGTATCTGCCAAAAAGTACAAAAGCTTGATGAAGCTCATTTAAGTCTGTTTTAAAAGCTTCAACTAAATCTTTTTCTGTCTCTTTTACTGTTTTAGCATCAGTAATACCAAGTCTATGAGCGACTCTAAAGACATGAGTATCTACAGCCATTTTATTGGCTCCATCTTTTTCTATTAAAAAGACATTTGCGGTTTTGTTGCCAACTCCTGGGAGTTTGATTAATTCTTTATGCTCACTTGGTATTTTGCCATTGTGTTTTTCTTCTACTATTTTTGCCATTTCTATTAAGTTTTTTGCTTTATTGTTGAAAAAATTACAAGATTTAATTAATTCTTTTACTTCTTCTAAAGAAGCTTTACTTAATTCTTTTGTAGATGGGAATTTTTTAAAAAGCTCAGGTGTAATCATATTTACTCTTTTATCAGTACATTGAGCTGAGAGAATAATTGCTACTAATAATTCATAGTCATTATTATAGTTTAATTCAGTTTTACTACCTTTGTAATGCTCTAAAAATCTTCTTTTTATCTCTTCAAGCTCTTCAGGGCTTCTTAAAACCATTTCATCTCCTTATATTTTTATACCTTTAATGGCTTCTTTTTCAATAGCTCTATTTTTGTTTGTTGAAATTATAATATCTACTTTTTTAAGTAGTTTATCTTGAAGAAAACTTTTTGTTAAAAGTTTTGTTTTTAAATCAATTTTTTTATTAGAAATTACATAAATATCTATATCTCCTCCTTGTTTTTGTAAATTTGTTTGGGAGCCAAATATATAAATTTCACACTCTCCAAACTCTTTAAAAATGATATCTTTTATAATTTTAATCTCTTCTTTGCTTAATCTTAGAGATTTTTTCATATTCTACCTTTATTTTATTAAAAATTTTTTTTAAATTATCTAATTCAAAATGTAAGCTGTTTAATGCTTCTAAAATCTCTTCTTCATTATAAGGATAATCATGTGAGAGAGTATTTCTAAGCTCTCTTAAAAATCTCCATTCATTTACTTTTAAAATTCCCATTCTCTCAAGCTCGCTTAAAATTTCTAAAAAGTTTTTGTTATTTAAGTCAAATTCTGAATACTCTAGAATTTCTCTAAATATCTTTTCTCCTAAAATGGCTTGAGTTTTAATAAATCTATAAGCTATTACATCAAATATTTTAAAATCTTTTTCCTTTAATGTTTTATATTTCTCTTTTGTTAATGGAAAGGAATCTTTTATTTCATCAAATATATTTTCTAAAATTTCAATATTATTTTTGACTATATCTAAGTGAAATTTTAACTGCTTCATTAAAAGCCTTTTTTCTTGATATAATAACAAATATCTTTAAAAGGAGAGAAATGGCAGGTCATAATAAATGGTCTAAGGTAAAACATATAAAAGCAAAAGAAGATGCTAAAAAATCTAAAATTTTTACAAAACATGTAAGAGCAATTATGACAGCAGCTAGACAAGGTGGTGGAAATCCTGATAACAATCCAGCTTTAAGACTTGCGATTGATAGGGCAAAAGCTGATTCAATGCCTATGCAAAATATTCAAAGAGCAATTGATAAGGCTACAGGAAATCTTGAAGGCGTTACATTAGAAGAGGTTGTATATGAGGGCTATGGTCCTGGTGGTGTTGCTATAATGGTAGAGTGTTTAACTGATAATAAAAATAGAACTGTAGCTGAGATTAGACATGCTTTTAAAAAGGCTGGTGGAAATCTTGGTACTAGCGGAAGTGTTGCTTGGATGTTTGAAAAAAAAGGTGTAATTGTAGTTGCTAGAAGTGATAAAGATGAGGAAGTTGAAGAGGTTGCGATTGAAGCTGGAGCAGAAGATATTAAAGAATTAGATGAAGTTTTGGTAATAGAGACTGCTCCAGAAGATTTTAATGCAGTGCTTGAAGCTGTGAATAATATCGATGGTATTGAAATAATTGAGAGTAATGTTCAATTAGTTGCGACTAATACAAGCGATGTAGATGATGAGGTAGCAGAAAAAGTTGAAAGACTTATAGAAGTTTTAGAAGATATTGATGATGTACAAAATGTAATACATAATATGGCATAAGGAGAAGTTATGAAAAAAATTATAATAGGAAGTATGGTAGTAGCAGCATCACTTTTTGCATTCCCAGGTATGCAAGGTGGAATGGGAATGGGAAGTGGAATGATTGGAAAACCTATAAAAAATCTTAAAGATGATACTATCTTAGCAGAAGTAGATGGCAAAAAAATTAGAGTAAAAGATATTAATTACTATCTTCAAGGGATTACAGGAGATAATAGAATTAGAGTGCAAGACTTACCAGCTCAGCATGTTAAAAAATTTGTTGATGATTATATCCAAACACTTGAGCTTTATGAAAAAAAAGCAAAATCAATTGAAAATACTCCTCAATTTAAAGCGGCAAAAATGAAGCTTGCAGTTGATATGTGGCTAAAAAATAGATTAAATGAGATTAAAATAAGTGATAAGGAAGCTAGAGAGTTTTATGAAAAAAATAAAGATATATACTTTAAAACAACTCCAAAAATCAAAGCAAGACATATTTTAGTAAAAGATAAAAAAGAAGCTATTAAAATTATTAATGAATTAAAAAATCTTAAAGGAAAAGCACTAGAAGAAAAGTTTGCTGAGCTTGCTAAAAAATATTCAATAGGTCCTAGTAAAGTAAATGGCGGTGAGCTTGGATGGTTTAATCCAAAACAGATGGTTCCAGAATTTGCTAAAGCTGCTGAGAAACTTAAACCTGGTGAAATTACTCTTAAACCTGTAAAAACTAGATTTGGGTGGCATGTTATTTTAGTAGAGGATAAAAAAGAAAATAATTACCTTCCATATGAGCAAGTAAAACCTCAAATTATTGGGTATTTAAAACAACTTAAACTTAAAAAAGAGCTTGAAAAAATTAAAAACTCTTATAAAGTAAAATATACTATTCCTAAAGGAGAGTGAGAATGGGGGTTATGGATTTGGTAAAACCAGGCGTATTAACTGGAAGCGAAGCGGCAAAAGTACTAGATTATGCAAAAGAGCATGGATTTGCTCTTCCTGCTATTAATGTTGTTGGGACAAATTCGGCTAATGCTGTAATGGAAGCTGCAAGAGATGTTAAAATGCCAATTATTATTCAATTTAGTAATGGCGGAGCACACTTTTGGGCTGGAAAAGGTCTTGATAATGAAGGGCAAAAAGCTGCAATTTTAGGAGCTATTGCTGGTGCTAAACATATTCATACATTAGCTGAAGCTTATGGAATTCCAGTAATACTTCATACAGACCACGCAGCAAAAAAACTTCTTCCTTGGATTGATGGGCTTATTGAAGCAAACAAAAAACATTATGAAAAGTATGGAAGACCTCTATTTAGCTCACATATGCTAGATTTAAGTGAAGAGCCTTTAGAAGAAAATATTGCTATTTCTAAAGAATATCTAAAAAAATTGAGTGAACTTGATATTATGCTTGAAATTGAGCTTGGTGTAACGGGTGGAGAAGAAGATGGAGTTGATAACACAGGGATTGAAAACTCAAAACTTTACACTCAGCCAGAAGATGTAGCTTATGCTTATAAAGAATTAAGTGAAGTTAGTGATTTATTTATGATTGCTGCTAGTTTTGGAAATGTTCATGGTGTATATAAACCTGGACATGTAAAATTAGAGCCAATTATTCTTAAAAATTCTCAAGAATATGTTAGAAAAAAATTTGGACTTAGCGAAGAAAAACCAATTAGATTTGTATTCCATGGCGGAAGTGGAAGTGAGCTTAGTAAAATTCATGAAGCAATTGATTATGGAGTAGTTAAATTTAATATTGATACTGATACTCAATGGGCATTCTGGAGTGGTGTTAAAAATTATATTGAAAAATATAAAGACTATTTACAATCTCAAATTGGAAATCCAGAAGGTGAAGATAAACCTAATAAAAAATATTATGACCCAAGAAAATGGCTAAGAGAGGGTGAAGTTTCTATGAAAAATAGAGTAATTCAAGCTTACAAAGATTTAAGGGCTATTAAATAAAAAGCCCAATTACTCCTTTTTTCTTTCAAAACAATTTCTATCACATAAAAAGAGATGATTTATTAAGACCATTTGAAGGCAATAAAGCTAGAAAATTTTATTATTTTTTAAAAAATGATTTTAAAATTAAAAAGCTTATATCATTTGGCTCAAATCAATCAAATGCGATGTATTCATTAAGTTGCTTAGCAAAACTTAAAGGCTGGGAATTTATCTATTATACTCATCATATCCCTTCATTTCTAAAACAAAATCCTCATGGAAATTATTTAGGAGCACTTAAAAATAAAGCTAAAATAATAGAAACTAATTTAAAAGCAGAAGAGCTTAGAGAGTTTGTATTGTCTTTAGAAGATAAAGATACTTTAGTTATAGAAGAAGGTGGTAGAGTTAAAGAAGCACAAGAGGGAATAAAGCTTTTAGCAAATGAAATTAATGAATATGCAAAAAAGAATAATCTAAAAGTATTTCTTCCAAGTGGGACAGGAACTACTGCTTATTTTCTCTCAAAACATTTAGATGTTGAGGTTTTAACAACTTATTGTGTAGGAGATGAAGATTATTTAAAAAAGCAATTTGAGTGGCTTGGAGGTGGAAAAATTCCAACTATTTTAAAGCCAAGAAAAAAATATCATTTTGGAAAACTTTATAAAGAGCTTTTTGAATTATGGATTGATTTAAAAAATGCAGGGATTGAGTTTGATTTGTTATATGATACAGTTGGGTGGGATACGATTTTGCATTATGGACTTAAAAATATTTTATATATTCATCAAGGTGGAATTAAAGGCAATGAAAGTATGATACAAAGATATTTGTATAAATTTAGGGGAGAAAGGATTTTTTAAAATGGTTATAAAATTATACCCAAAAAGCTTAAAGATTTCTTAAAAAATTTATTTTCTTGTATAAATTTAGGACAAATTTTCAAGCAATTTTGGTAAATCTGCAATTGAATTTATAACAAAATCAGGTTTTGCTTTTAAAAGGTCGCTTTCTTTAAATTTTCCTGTTTTAACTAAGCAAGTTTTTAAAAAGCATGATTTTGCTCCTAAAATATCGCTTATTATATCATCTCCTACCATTATTACTTCATTTTTATCAAGCCCCATATCTTTTATTGCAAAATTAAAAAATTCACAATTTGGTTTTCCAAGTATTTTAGCATCTTTTCCACTTGCAAACTCAAGACATTTTACAAATCCTCCAGCATCTAGACTAAGCCCATCACTATCTTTAAAGTATCTATTTTTATTTGTAGCAATAAATCCAGCACCATTTTCTAAATATCTAAATCCTTGATTTAAATTATCATAAGTAAAATTTTTGTATGCATCACAAACTAATACATACTTTATCTCTCCTTTTAAATCTTTAAAATACTCTTTTGCTTCATCAGTTGCAATTATATAGGCATTTGCATTTTCATTTTCTAAAAACAGTTTTGCAGCATTAAGCGCTGTAAAAATTTCATTTTCTTTTATATCAAATCCCATCTCTTTTAGTTTTTCATAAAGCTTAGCTGGAGGAATTCTGCTTGTATTTGATAAGAATCTAATTTTATATTTTTTTCTAAGTTTATCTAAAGCTTTAATTGCTCCATCTATTACTTTATCTCCTTCGTATAAAACTCCCCCTATATCAAGTAAAATTCCTTTAATCATTTTTTAATCTCCTTAATAATTTTAATAATTTCTTTT
>JALVAK010000128.1 GCA_027011225.1 Nautiliaceae bacterium
CGCCCCCTGATTATCAAGGGGTTTAAGCGTGACAAGCTTTTTTCAAAGTTTCCGAATTTTAGGTGATTTTGAAATAAGTTTGTAACAAGGAGAAGCTTTGAATATATATGAGCCGAAAATTTTACATCAAGGAATTGATTTTTTAACAATTGATTATTTTTGTAAAGATGCAAATTTTTATTTTTCAAGATTTATGTCTTTACTTGATAGGCTTGAAGAATATAAAAAAGAGGCACAATCTCAAGATACTTTTGGAGCAAAGTTTGTAAAAAAGACAATTATTAAAGATAGAGAAAATATGGTTGATTTTGGAAAATGGTTTGTATCAAGCAAGGGTCTTTATAGATTTGCATATTATATAGAAAATCAAGATTTTAGGGTATTTATAAGTAGAGCTAAATTAAATGGAGATTTACCACAAATTAGAGTAGAAATTCCTGCTAAGACTATTTTTAGAATAGGTGTAAAAAATGCAATAGCTTTATTTGAAAGAATGGTTAAATATCTTTTAGGAACTTATGAAAGAAGAGTAAATAGAATTGACCTTGCTACAGATGTTGGTGGTATTATGTATGTAGCAATGGATTTTTTTAGATTTCAAACAAGAATGGGAATGAGCCATTTTAGTGAAGATATTAATATAGCAAATTATATGAGATTTCAAAGATTTCAAGGAATTCAATTTGGAAGAGGTAGTAAAGTATTTAGAATATATGATAAAACTCAAAAAATTTCTAAATCTCCAAATGAAGCTTATATTATCGAAAAGTGGAAATTTAATGGATATAATGAAGATTATCCAGTATATAGACACGAAATACAATATAGAAGAGAAGAAATTAAAAAGTTTATTCCTTATTTTTGCAATGATGAAGTTGATTATATTTTATCTCATATAGGTAATTTATGGTTTAAAGCATTAACTTTAGTTGAATATGTTCCTTTGAATGATAAAGAAATTTTAAAAATATTTAATTCTCCTCTTATTAAATCATCTACAAAAAGACAAATTTTTTATAGAGCTAAAAAAGATAAAAAAAGATTTCAATTTTGGGATATTTTAAAAACTTGGGAAAATAGAGAATATATTCCTATAGAGACATTTAAAAAAGTGAAAATTTATAGTAAAGAAAATGTAAAAAGGTTATTTAAAGGCTTTTTTTCTGCATTATTTAAATATTCTGGTGGAGATTTAACTAAATTCAAAGAGGTTATAGAAGAAGTTGAGAGAGATTTAGAAAAAGAGGGGATTGATTTAATAACTTATGGACTTTTTAAACTTGCTACAAGTTGGATTGAAAATTATGAAGTGATTATGTTTTCTGATGAAGTTATTCCTGAAAGTGAATATATAAAAGTTGTTAATTTGTATGATGAATTTCAAAAAGCAATGAAAAAAGTAAATAATAAAGATTACAAAAGAGTATTTAGTAAGGTTGTTAATTATGTTTAAAGGAGATTTTATGGTTGAGATTTACAAAGATTTTTTAAGAAAAGTAGAGGGATTAAAGTTAAAAGCATATAAAGATACAAAAGGTATTTTAACTATTGGTTATGGTCGTAATTTAGAAAGTAAAGGTATTAATTTAAATGAGGCTGAAATTATGCTCTCTCGTGATATAAATGAGGCTATTGCTGATTTGATTGAGATTTTTCCTAATTTTTATTCATTTCCAGAGAATTTAAGAATTGTTCTTGTATCTATGATGTTTAATCTTGGTAAAAGAGGTTTTTTAACTTTTGAAAAGTTTATTGAAGCTGTTAAACATAATAATAAACAAGCAATGATTTATGAATTATTAAATTCTAAAAGAGCTAAAGAGTTACCAAATAGAGTAAATGAAGAAAAATTTTTATTATTAAATCTTTAAAAAGGAGTTAATATGGATTTAGAAAAAATTATTAAAGGTGCTGGATTTTTAGTGAGTGCTTTTAATCCTGCTGTGGGTAGTGGTATAGTTGCTTTAAGTTCTGTTGCAAGTGCTTTAGATAGTGTAGAAGATGATAATTTAGAAAATGTTGCTGGTTTAGGTTATGTTTCTAAGTCTTTAAGGGATATGGTTGAAAAAGATGAGTTTGATAAAGATAAATTATTAGAGCTTGCTAAAGTAGTTGATGATATTTCTTTGATTTTAGAAAAAAATTATAAGTTAATTAAGTAAAGGAGTAGTTATGGATTATTTTGATATATCAATTTGTAATGAATTGGGTGTTTTAGTATGGGTTCATATAAATGGTGATGATGGTAGTATAATAAAACAAGGTCAGTCTGAGTTGTCTTCTGAAGTTAATTTGTATGATGATTTTTATTTTTCTCAAGATGGTTTATATCGTAAAGTTGATGATGGTAATGGTAATGTAAAAAAACTTGCTGTTATGTTTCAATTTTCTGATTTATCTTTTATAAATGTTTTTTATAATGATGGAGGTGTAGCATGATTGATATAATTATTAAGTCTCAAAATATTTTAATTGGTGAGAATGTTTTTCCTGTATCAATTTATTATAATAATAAAATTTTAGATTTTGAAAATGATGATGTTTTAATTGGTGATGAGCATTATCATATTAAATTATATTTAAATTTTAATGATTTTAATTTTAGGTATTATGTAGCTAAAAAAGTTGGTGATGATGAAATTGTTGAAAGATTTAAAATTTATGCAGGTGATTTTATTAAAAAGAGAGGAATTTTTGTTGGTTTTGATGATTTGGAAGATAGTGTTTATACTTTACAAGATTATTTAGATGAGATTAGTAATAATATAAGTGAAATTAATACTAATTTTGTTAATAAGTGTAATGAAATAAAAGAAGATATTTCAAATATTGATTTTGATTGTGATTTAAGTTCTATTGAAAATAAAATTAAAGAAATTTCTACAAAAGTTGATATTTTAGATGTTTTTGAAATTTCTCAAAAGATTGATGAAAAATTATCTCAAATATTTAATCTTAAATCTTTAAATGGTTCAAATGGTTCTAAATTTAAAGATGGTTCTATTGTTAAAATTAAAGGTTATGATGGTGATTGGAAGGTTGATGGAAGTTATCCTCTTTTAAATTCTGATGGTGTTACTATAATAGTTTATAAGGTAGTTCAAGATGATAGAGTATTGTTAGCTCCATCTCCATTTGTGGAGGTTTGATATGTTACCTGCTTTGTTAATGGCTTATCCTGAAGCTACTTTTTTAACTACTTTTCTTCTTACTCTTTTTGGTGCTAAAAAATTATATGATAATCATAAGGATGAAATTCCTTCTCTTTTTTCTGTTTCTGATAGTGTTATTAATAGTAAGCCTGATATTGATGTTTATAAATGGTCTGATGATACTAAATCTACTAAAGAAGCTGTTTTTAATTTTGATGGTGTTTTAGATTTTGGTGATAATAAGTCTAAAGAAAATATTGTTCCTGAAGATTTGTCTAATGTTGATGATTATGTTTTAAGAAAATTACAAAATTATAATAAATTTACTGAAAATGTTAATAGTGATGTTTTAGTTAAAAATTTGCCTTTAAAAGAAGAGCAAATTGATATAAGTTTAGTTGAAAATTCATCTAATTTGTTAGATGTTTTAAAAAATAATAATATTTCTTTAATTAAAGCTGTAACTTCTTTAGTTAATAGTGTTTCTTCTGTTAGTGTTGTTAATTCTATTGCTGGTTATCATATTTATGATGAGTTAAGAAAATTAAATTCATTTTTAAATTTAATTCCTATATCTTTGATTTCTATTTCTAAAAATTTAAAAGATATTTCTGATAATGATATTGTTTCTGTTCTTTCTAATATGACTGATGTTTTATCTAAAAAAGAATTAGAAGTTAATGTTAGTAATAATTTTGATATTAAAAGTCTTGTTGATGTTTTAAATACTCATTTATCTAAAGTTGCTGAAGCTAAAAATGCTGAAAAAGAGTATTATGATTATTTAAAAACTCCTACTTCTTATAAATTAACTGATGAAGCATTACCAAATTTATCTCCTCGTGAAGTTATGGCGTTAAGTGAAGCTATAAAAGCTCATTTAAATTCTCAAGAGGCTACTATTACTGCTGAAGATTTAGGATTAGAAGATTATGATATTGATTTTGGTGATGTTTTAGGTAAATTATTTAATTTTGAGGGTATTTCTAAAGATATTGAAAAATTTAATCAAGGTGGTAATGATGGCTCTTAAGCAAATAGGACAAAATTCTGCTGAAGAATTTTTTGAAACTTTAATTTATATGGTAGCTTATGAAGAAGCAAGAAAGATGATATCTGAATTTACTAAAGATATTGATAATCCATATTTGAAAGAAGCTGTTGATAGTGCTATGAATGTGGCTGTTTTTGGTGGTATATTTTTAATAATTCAATATGAAGAGCAAATTATAGAAAAGGTTTTTAATTTAGCTAGTGCTTTGGTTACTTCTTTAATTTTACTTCCTAAAAAGGGATTTAGTAAATTAAAAAGTTTAAAAGGTAGAAAATTATCAATAGTTTCTAAAATTATTGGTAATTTAAATGATGATGCTGTAAATAAAGCAAATGTTATAGTTAATCAAGTAGGTAATTTTATTGCTGGTAGAAATAATCAATATCAATCAATGAATTTGGTTGAGGGTTCTCAACTTATTAGAAAATCTGTTTTTCAAAAAGAAGATTTGAATTTTAAACTTGGTAATGCTATGGCAAGTCGTTATAATGAAACTTTAATTTTTAAGCTTTTAACTTCTTCTTTTAGTGAAGCGGATAAATCTATTCTTAAAAAAATACTTGGTACTTATAATCCTGATAGTATTGATATAGAAAATTTAAATAAAGTTAGTGAATTTATGTTTGTAAAAGATGATAGTGGAAAAATTATTGGTTTATCTCAAGCATTTTTAGAATTAGTAAATGGATTGGGGTATATTAATAAATGATTTTTTATTATCGTAATTTTAATAAGGATTGTTTGGATTATTTTGATTATGTTAGGAAAAATCTTGTTTATACTATGAAAGATATGTTTAATAGTATATCTTCAGGTTATTCTCCTTGGTTTTCTGGTTTTGTTAGAAAGATAGATTTTGATTCTTGTGATGTTGGTCGTCTTTATAGTCGTTTTTTTGGTGTTGATTTTGATTATACTTTTATTTCTGCGTATCGTGTTAATGATAGTGATGTTTGGTGTTATATTAATACTGATAATATTCCTGTTCCTGAGCCTTATCAGAGTTATTTGAATAATATGATTAATTATGATGATAATTCTGTTATTTTTAATTTTTCTAATTATGATAGTGTTCCTGTTTTTCCTTTGATTAATGAGCGTGTTGCTACTTATAATTATGTTTCTTCTGAGTTTAATGGTGTTGTTTATCATTATTTGTATTTGTTGCATTATAAGGGTGTTTTAGATTGGATTATTCGTGATTATTCTTTGAATTATATTTGTATTCCTGATTATTGTGTTGTTCCTTATGATTATTTATCTAAAATAAAGGATTTGTTATGAAAATTGATTATCGTATTGTTGTCGCTATATGTGATAGGTTAGGTATTGTTTATGATAAATCTGTTTTAGATAGTTTTGTTACTGAATGTGAAAAGGTTAATTATTTATTTAAGTTAATTTATAATTTTTTAGGAGGTAAATAATGCCAATGTATAGGGTTCAATTAAAACAAGGTTCAAGAACTATAGTTAATCATCTTGAAGCTGATAGTTGGGAAGATATACTTAATTTTTATAATGCTGTTTCTACTATGCAAGTTAGTGAAATACTTGAGGTAAAATATTCAAATGATACGAAGCCACCTATTGATGATTTTAATTATAAAAGACTTTTTAAAGGTATTGTGAGGAATGATGAGGAGCATATATCAAGGCAAATTATTTTGCATAATATAAAAAATTCTATTGATAGTAAGGATTTAGCAAATTATATAAAACAATATTTAAAAATAAGAGGGAAGAAGATTGATGGAGTAGTAACTACTCTTTTTCGGATATAATTATTTCATATCCGAAAGGTTTTAATTTTTTAATTTTTTTAATTTTTAATTTTGGATTTTTTAAATCTTTAGTTATAATTTCGTTAGCAAATTCTATTGCGTTTTTTATTGTTTTTGTATATGCGATGAATTTCCAGATTTTTATTTCATTTGTTTTCATTTTATTTCCTTTATTATTTTTAGATTTGTTTGTTTATTTGTGTAGTATTCGTATAGGTAATTATCTTCTTTTACTTTATATAGGTTTCCATTTTTATCTTTTACTACTGGATAAAAATCAAAAGGTGATACATTAAAATATATTACTTCTTTTTTGTTGTTTAGTTCGTATCTTGTTCCAAATTCTCTGAAGTTAATCATTTTTTTACTCCTTTCAATAAAGTTTCAATAGCGCCCAACGAGGCGCTCGACCAACTATCGCTAATCAATCCCAACTCAAACTTTTTCCCCCTCGAAAGAGGGAGGCTCAATCACATCAAATCAAAATTTTAGCTCCCGCAACCTTGTCAAGTGTCCGCAACTGCGTGGGACTTTGTCCCCGCAGTTGGCGTGTTTTCCAAAAATTTTTTTGATAAAACCTATTTTTATTTTTTAATATTTATTCAAAAAAATTTTTGGAAAATGCGTTAGCAACACTTGATAAGGTGAGGAAGCGTAATAAAATTTTGATTGATTGAGCCTCACCAGAGGGGGAAAAATAATTAAATATTTACCTATTAGTAATTTACTCCATTTCAAAGAAATGGAGCTATTTAAATAACTTTTGCCTTTGTTTTACTTATTTAGTAGAGTTTCAATAGTCAGTTTTTATAGGAGAGTTGCAATTACCATTTAACTTGCAATATAATAAGTCGTGTTCCATTTCTACATATTGAGCGGTGTATTTTAATAAATCTTCCTCATGTCGTTTTTCATTTACACATACTACTTTATATGTTATTCCAAAAAATCCTGTTCCTTTTAATCCTGCTTGTTTTCCACATTTGAAACATATTAATTCACTCTCTCCTTTTTCTGCGTCTTCGTAATATATCTTTTTTTTGTTGAAGCCTTTTTTAAAAATTTCTTCAAAATCTGTCTTATTCATAATGCTCCTTTTTTAAAAAAATCATAATTTATTTTTTATTTTGTGTCATTTTAGTTTCA
>JALVAK010000129.1 GCA_027011225.1 Nautiliaceae bacterium
ATTAAAGATAGTATGCTTTTAGCTGGTGGTGGTAGTTTGAAAGGAGTTGGTAAAGTTATTGGTATTGATAAAATAGATATTGGTGATAATATTAAAAAAATGAGAGAATTTTTTGAAAAAAATTTTGAAAGATTTGTTGAATATGCTATGAATGATAGCATAATTGCAGTTAAGTTTTTTAAATATTTTACAAAAATTTTAATTGAGGTGTTGCATATGGATAAAAATGATGTTTTAAGGGTAAATACTGCAAGTTCTGTCGGGGAAGTTTATTTTTCAAAACTTTTAGAAGAAAAAGGTATTGATAATAAAGAGTTTACTGGCATGCAAGAAATTAAAAAAGTTTATTGGAATGAAAAATTTAAAAAACTTATGAAATTTGTTAAGGTTGATTTTGACCAAGAGTTGAAATTGTGGGAGCGTGGATATTACGGTGGTAGAAATGAAACTTTTTTATTTGGAATGTTTAATCAAGCGTTTTTTGATTATGATGTAAAAAATGCTTATCCTCTTGCTATGTTATCTATACAAGATGTTGATTGGAATGATAGGATTGAAATAACAAATAATGATGTTCATAAGTTAAAATGGAATGATTTAGGGTTTTTATATTTAAAATTTGAATTTAAAGAAGATGTTAAGTATCCAATGTTTCCTATCGAAACAGACCGTGGGATTGTTTTTGTTAGAAAAGGAACTACTATTGTAACTATTCCAGAATTTTTAACGGCTCTTAATAATGGAATGTTAAAAAGTTTTTATATTAAAGACGGTATTAAGTTTAGAAAAAAAGATAGTTTAACAATTCCAGATTTTGTTAAGATGGTTATTGAAGAGAGAAAAAAGTATCCTAAAGGAACGCTTGAAAACACTATTTGGAAACTTATCGCTAATAGTTTTTATGGAAAAACAGCTCAAGGGCTCACAGGGAAGAAAAGTTTGGATTTAAAAAAGACTATAGAATTTAAGGAGAAAAAATATAAAAAGGTTGGAAAATCAAAAATAACAAATCACTTTATAGCTGGATTTATTACTGGTATTGTTAGAAGTATTGTTAGTGAGTATATGCATTATTTTAGTTTGAAAGATATAAAAGTTGTGAATGTAACTACTGATGGTTTTATGATTGATACAAAATTAACTGATAAAGAGTTAAAAAATGTTGGTTTTATTACAAAAAAATTGAGTTTGGTTAGAAAATTACATTTAAAAGATGATGAATTACTTGAATTAAAACATTTTAGTAGTGAAGAGGCGAGAAATGTAGTTGTAAAAACTAGAGGTTATTGGTTAGAACCAATAAACAAAAATGATGAAGTTTTAATTGCAAGGGCTGGAATACAAACTAAAAAAGTCGAGGAGAAGTATGAAGATGATTTTGAAAAGAAAAAAGCAGTGTATAAGTTTTTAACAGAAAATTTTTTAAATGCTAATTATAATGTGAAATATTTACAAAAAAATTTGTATAACATAGGAGATGTTTTAGTTGGTGAAGTTGAAGATATTTTTGAGTTTGAGAGAGAAGTATCTATGAATTTTGACTATGATTTTAAGAGAAAACCGAAAGTTTACTTTGATGAAGAAATAAGTTTTGAGAATAAATCTTATGTTAAGTTAAAAGTGGTGGATAGTGAGCCTTGGGAAACTGTTGATGAATTTAATGAAGTTAAAAATGCTTATGAAAAATTTTTAAAACATAAAACAAATGTTAATAAGATACAAAAAGTTGAAGATTTAGAAAAGTTTTTTGAGTATGTTAGATTGCAAAAATATGCAGATAGTCAAGTGCATAGGCTAGAACAAGTAGTTCTAACTAAAATTATTTATATACTTCTTTTAAAGGGTTATGGTAATAAAGAAATTGCAGATATTTTGAATATAGATGTTAAAAAAGTTGAGAAGAGAAAATACTCAAAAACATTTGAAAAAGTAAAAGTTAAAGGTATTAAAAAAATTACGCAAGAAGAA
>JALVAK010000130.1 GCA_027011225.1 Nautiliaceae bacterium
AAGAGCAAGTCTTTTGCAAAAGCAAGGGAAAAATTTTCATCGTATTTAAATGTCGTTTTTGTGATTGTAAAGTTTTGGTCGGTTATAAAGATGTGGAAATTTTCACCTAATTTTCTTTTTAAAAAACTAAGGTCTTTATCATAATTCTCAGCTACAAACTTTTCTTTTTCTTTTAGCTCATTAATTATTTTTTTTCTCTCTTTCATGATTTCGTCTAAAAGATTTTGAGAAAGAAAATAAAGTTTATAAAAAACAAGCTTTTTTTCTGTATTGTAAAGTCTACTTATTGTATGTACATAATTTAAAGTGAAAAAAAGAGCATAAATGCTAAATGCGGAAATAATTATTAAAATTAAAATTTTAAGTTTTTTGATAAGAAAACCTTTTTTTGAAAAATTTTAACAAAACGGAAAGAGTTTAGAAAGATTTTTTTTGTTTAATTTTGAAAAAAGGAGAGAAAATGAAAATTAGTAAAATTGCTTCCATATTTTTTGCAAGTTTTGTTGTATTTATTATTAGCTGTGGAGGTAGCTTTTCAAAAGCTTTATTTTCTTTGCAGATTTTTTTGACTAAAGGGGTAAGATGAAATGGAAATATTTTTTATCTTTTTTGATTTTAATATTAGGATTTAAAGAGATTAATAATAAACTGGGCTGTATTGGAGTTGTCGGCTTTATATTGATTGTAGGTATTATTATTTATTTTCAGTTAATGTATTTGAAATCGGAATTGGAAAAATGGGTTTGTCAAAGTTATTTTAAAGATGGCAGTATTTTGAAAAAAATATGTTTGAGTAAAATTTTTTATAAAATATTTGCTTTTATTTTTTCTTTTGTATGTTCTTTTTCATTATTAAGTTTTATATATTTGGCTGATAAATACTCTTTAATTTTTGTATTCGTGGATGGTTTGATTGTATATTCTTTATATCACTTGTTATTTAAATCTGTAAAAAATCATTTGCAAGATAATTTGCAACGAGTTTTTACCGAAATAGGTATAAATTTTGCAAATATATTTATTTTTGTATTAGTAATTGCTTTTACTACTTATTACACAAAAATAGATATTGCACCTGATTTTAATGTAATTGCTACATATGCCCATGATCATATTTTTCATACATGCAAATATTTTAAGTGGTATTTGAGAACAAGTGCTATTTTTAAATATTCTATTGATAGTATTTTAAACCTACAATTTATTAATTATGAGATAAGAATGTATTTATATTTATTTTTTGTGGTTACTTCAATATCTTTATTGCCAGCTATTGCACTTAGTTTTTTTTATAAGTTTTTTGTAAGAATATCAAATGAAAAGGAGAAATAAATGCCTTTATTAGTAATTATTATAATAATCGGGTTTTTATTTTTAAAAGATTTTTGGAGCGACTGTTTAAAACTTAAAGAAAGTTATAATAATGCACAAAAAATTATAACTACATTAAAAAACAAAGAAATTTTTTTAAATAATAAATTGAAAACAGTTCAATATATTTTTGACGAAAATAAAAAGTTAAAACAATATATTTTAGTTTTGAAAAAAGAAAATAAAAAGCTAAAGCAAAGTAACTTAAAATTTGAAAATGAAAATAAAAATCTTAAAAATAAAGTTTATATATTACGCTCAAAAATAAAAAAATACGAAAATAGTTTTAGTAATTTATATGATTAAAATTTTCTTTTTTCTGTTATAATCCCTTAAAAAAAGAGGGATTATGCTTATAGATAAATTTGACAGAACGATTGATTATATAAGAGTTTCTGTTACAAGCAGGTGTAATTTCAGGTGTTTATATTGTATGCCAAATACTCCATTTGAGTGGGAGCCAAAAGAAAATATATTAAGTTATGAAGAGATGTTTGAATTTTTGCGCCTTGCAATTGATGAGGGAGTTAAGAAAATAAGAATTACTGGCGGAGAGCCGCTTCTTAGGAAAGATTTAGACA
>JALVAK010000131.1 GCA_027011225.1 Nautiliaceae bacterium
ACCACTTACTTTTGAGATAGCACCTTTATAAATTTTCCATGCTTCATATAAAGGAATTTCAAAATAGTGTTTTGCTCCTGTATCTCTTGGTACAAACATATAGTATGGAATCATTCCAAGAGCAACTTGCTCTTTCCACATTTTCTCCCAAACATCACTGCTTGCATTAATATGTCTAAGTACCGGTGCTTGAGTCCTTATAACTGCTCCTGTTTTTTTAATATTTTCTACTGCTTTTTTTACAATTTCTGGCTCTAATTCTTTATAGTGATTAAAATGAGCCATAAAAGCTAGATGATATCCACTCTCTACAATTTCTCTAAATAAATTTAATAAATCTTCTGTGTCATTATCACTTACAAATCTATATGGCCAAAAACCTAAAACTTTACTTCCAAATCTAATATTTTTAAGATGTGGAATTTTTGCTTTTAAAATCGGCTCTATATAAGCTCTAAGAAGCTTTGAGCTCATAATAAGAGGGTCGCCACCTGTGAATAAAATATCTGTAATTGTTGGATTTGCTTTTATATATTCAATTAAAACCTCAACCTCTTTACTTGCAAACTTAAGCTCACTTATACCTGTAAATTGGGGCCATCTAAAACAAAAACTACAATAAGCATGGCAAGTTTGACCTTGTTTTGGAAAAAATAGAATTGTCTCTTTATATTTGTGCTGACTACCTTCAAGCCTTTTACCATTAATTTCTGGAACATTTTCTTTTTGTCCTGCTGGATGTGGATTTAGACTCATTCTAATTTCATAAATTACTTTTTGAAGTTTCTCTTTATCATTTAGTGAATTTATTAATTTTTGATAATCTTTCTCTTTTAACATCTCTTTTTGAGGAAATACAAGTCTAAAAATAGGCTCATCTTTATAATTTTTCCAATCAATTAAATCTAAAACATAATTATTTACTTTAAATGGGAAAATTAAAGATGCAATTTCAATCTCTTTTAATTCCTTTTCATCTATATATTTTTTTTCTTTATTAAGCTCTTTGAAAGATTTAATATTATACGCTTTATAATTCATTACGCTCCTTTTATTGAATTAAAAAAACACCTTGTTTAAACAAAACCAATAAATAATGCTTTTTGAAAGTTAAATTTGCACTTTAGTAGATAAGATAAAACTACCTAAATTAAAGATACTTTAGCGTATTTGCTCAGATTATAAGTTTATTTTACCAAAATATGCTAAAATTACCAAAAAAGGCTTAATTTGAATATATTAATAGGAATTAGCGGAAGCATTGCTATTTATAAAACTTGTGAATTAATTAGACTTTTTATCAAACGAGGTGATAATGTAAAAGTAGTTATGACACCAAGTAGCGAAAAATTTATAACTCCTCTAACATTTGAGAGCTTAACAAGAAATAAAGTCTTAACTCAAGAGAGTGAAGATTGGAGCAGTGAATTAAATCATATAGACTATGCAAAATGGGCTGATATTTTTATAATTGCTCCTGCAACTGCTAATACTTTAAATAAAGCATATAGAGGAATTGCTGATAATTTACTTTTGCAAACTTATCTTGCAACTACCGCTCCTACTCTTTTTGCACCAGCAGCAAATACAAATATGTATCTTCACCCTACCACTCAAGAAGCTATAAAAAATTTAAATTGTATTGAGGCAAATTCTGGTCTTCTTGCTTGTGGAGATGAGGGAATTGGAAAAATGGCTGAGCCTAGTGAAATTTTTCTAAGAGCATTAAGAGAAGTTTATAAAGAAGAGTTTTGGAAGGATAAAAAAGTAGTAGTAACTGCTGGAGGAAGCATAGAAAAAATAGATGATGTAAGATTTATCTCTAACTTTTCAAGTGGAAAAATGGGAGAAGCTTTAGCTAAAGCATTTTATATAAAAGGCGCTGATGTAACTCTTATTTCAAGTAAAGAGCATAACCTAAGCAAAGAAATCAAACAAATAAAAGTAACCTCAGCAAAAGATTACCTAGAAGCTATTTTAAAAGAAAATCCTCATTATTTAATTATGGCAGCAGCAATTGTAGATTATAAACCAAAATATACTCCAGGAAAATTAAAAAAAGAAAAAATTGGCACAAAAATGGTTTTAGAGCTTGAAGAAAATATTGATATACTAAAATCTCTAAAAGATAAACCATTTAAAAAAATTGGTTTTAAGGCTGAGAGAGATGAAGAAAATGCCCTAAAATATGCAAAAAATACTCTAATTAAAAAAAATCTTGATGCAATATGTTTAAATTTGCTTACTAAAAATGATTTTGGAAGTGATGAAAATGAGATAATATTTATTACAAAAAATAAAGAAAAACTAATTCCTCAAAACACTAAAGAAAATATAGCTCTTAGGCTGGTTGATGAAATTAAAAATCTCTGAAGTAGGCAAAATATTAAAAACAATTAATAAATTTCAATCAATTGAATTTAACACAACTTTGCCTGTAAAACTTGAAGTAAAAGAGAAAATTAATGATATTAAATATTTAGCACTCCTTGGTAAAAAAGAAGTAATTACAAAAAGTTTTATACCACTAAAGCCTGGCAAATATTTTGCAATAATTAAAGATTTTAAAGGCAATTTAGAAATTTCAAATTTAAAAGAGCTCTCATCTACTGCTTTAATGTTTGAGAAGATTAAATTACAAAAAGGAATTGTTAAATTGAATAAAAAAAGCATATTAAATCATTTAGCAAATGCCTCTTCAAAAGAAGAGTTTATTTTTTTTATGAATATTTTAATTGCTCTAAATCAAAAAATACACCATATTATAATAAATGAAGAAAAAAAAGCACTGCTTCAATATAAATTTCATAAAAATAAGTTAAAATTTTATGCTGTTTTTAATAACTTAGGTGAGATTGAGGGGGAAATTTTTGAAAATATTTTAAATATTTATTCTCCTTTTAAAAACACACTAAAAATAATTGAGCAAAATTCGCATATGATAAATTTAAAAGTTAATACTTTTTTAAAAGATACTAAACCAATATATGAATTTAGCAAAAATTTAATAGATTTAAAGGCTTAGCGTGCATTTAGCAATAATCATGGATGGAAATGGGAGATGGGCAAAAAAAAGAGGGCTTAAAAGAATTGAAGGACACAAAAAAGGGGCTGAGGTTGTAAAAGAAATTACTACATATTGCGCAAATAATCCTGAGATTAACATTTTAACTTTATATGCTTTTTCTACAGAAAATTGGAAAAGACCAAAAATGGAAGTAGAATTTTTAATGAAACTTCTTGATAATTGGCTTGAGAGAGAATTACAAACCTTTATCAAAAATGATGTAAAATTTGAAACAATAGGCGATATATCCAAATTTTCTGATAAGCTTAAAAAAAGAATAGAATATACAAAAAAAGTTACCAAAAACAACAAAAAACTAACTCAAGTTCTAGCACTTAATTATGGAAGTAGAGATGAAATAACTAGAGCTGTTAAAAAAATGATTGAAAAAAACGAAGAAATAACACCTGAGAATATTCAAAAAAACCTTGATATCACTCGCGATGTAGATTTACTTATACGCACAAGTGGAGAGATTAGAGTAAGTAACTTTTTACTTTGGCAAATTGCTTATGCTGAAATGTTTTTTACTCCTACTCTATGGCCTGATTTTACTACAAATGAGCTTGAGAAAATATTAAATGAATTTAAAAAAAGAGAAAGAAGATTTGGCGGAATATAATTTAATGGAGAATGAAAAATGGAGAGTTTATTAATTTATCTATTTTTATTTATTTTAGGAAGTGCAATTGGAAGTTTTTTAAATGTGGTAATTTATAGAGTGCCACTTAGAAAAAGCATAATTTCACCTCCTAGCAGCTGTCCAAATTGTAATACCAGAATAAAACCATGGCACAACATCCCAATACTTAGCTGGATTATTTTAGGTGGAAAATGCGCTAATTGTAAAGAGCCAATATCAAAAAGATATCCTATAATCGAATTTTTAACAGGAGTATTAGCAGTAGCAATTTACTATAAACTAAAAAGTATTGATATATTTTTTGTAATTAATTTTGCTACTTTTGCTACTCTTTTAGCTCTAGCAGTTATTGACTTAGATTACAAAGCCGTACCAGATAGTTTAAATCTTTTAGCCCTAACACTTGCTTTTTTCTCATCTCCTAACATTATAGAAAATATCAAAAACGCTCTTTTAATGATAGGTATAGTATCTTTAGTAAGATTTTACCTCTCTTATCTTTTAAAAAAAGAAGCTTTAGGAGAAGGAGATATCATAGTAGCAGGAACTATGGGAGCATTGCTTGGAGTTAAACTCTCTTTAGTAGCACTTTTTATAGCTTCATTAATAGCAATTTTTCCTTCAATATATATTAGAATAAAAAATAAAGATTTAGAGCTTCCATTTATTCCATTTTTAGCAATTGCTACTTTTATAGTATGGTATTTTGATGACTTTTTTACAAATTTATGGAGAGCTATTTATGGATAAACTTTCAAAATACATACTAAAAGAATTTCTCCCATCTTTTTTTACAATTTTTCTTATCTTAGATATAATAGTCTCGCTAATATTCATAATTTATATGTCAAATGTAACTTCTAATATAAAAATAACTTTTTTAGAGCTAATAAAAATGTATCTTTTATCTCTTCCTCAAATAATATTTTTATCTCTTAGTATCTCATTTTTTATCTCAGCAGTAAACACATATGCAAAATTATCAGAGACATTTCAATTAGTAGCATTTTTTGCGTTAGGTTTTAAACCTTTTAGAGTGTTAAAGCCAATTACACTACTTGCAATAATTTTTAGCATTATAAATATTTTTATTTTATTTGTATCAATTCCATATTCAAAAGCCGCCTTTAAAAATTTTAGAGCCAAAAAAACTCAAGAAGCAACGTTTAATTTCCAAAATGCAAAATTATCACAACAATTAGGAGAATGGTCATTATTTGTACAAAATACAAAAAATAAAAAATTCAAAAATGTATATCTTTATAATGACACCAAAAAAGAGTTTGTCTATGCAAAAAACGCAAATCTTATAATAAAAAATAGAGTATTAACATTTAGCATGGATAGCGGAGAGCTATATGATTTTAATAAAAGCTTTAAAATAGATTACAAAAAAATGCAAATTAACCAAAATATTCCTACTTTAAAACTCTCTTTGCTTAATTTTAAAAACTATTTCAAAATAAACAAAAAACTTTTTACTCACTATCTGCCTTTTAGTTTAATCCCTATTGCATTATTATTTTTTATTCCATTAATCTCTTTTTTCCATCCAAGACTTCACAAAAATAGAAGTTTAATTTATTCAATTTTACTATTAAGCATATATATACTGCTCTCATTTCTTAATAAAGATTTTAAATTATCTATTCTAATTCCTTTAATTTTTTTTATTATAGGAGGTATTTTGTATAAATGGAAAATAAAATTTTAAAATGCACTATAAGCTATGATGGAAGCAAATTTTATGGCATGCAATATCAGCCAAATAAAAAAACAATAATTTCTCAAATAAAAAAAGCTTTAAACAGATTAAATATACAAACCCAAATACTTCACGCTGGCAGAACAGATAAAGGAGTACATGCTCTAAATCAAGTAATATCTTTTGAAGTGCCAATATACTGGGATATAAATAAACTCCAAAAAATACTCAATCAAATGCTCATGCCAGAGATTATGTTTAAAAAAATTGAAGTAAAACAAAACTTTAATCCTCGCTTTGATGCAAAAAAGCGCTCATATAGATACATTCTCTCCCCTACAACCAATCCATTTATTGATAACTACATAACTTACTACCCTATTCCTATCAATACCCAATTACTTCAAAATGCTCTAAATTTATTAAAGGGCAGACATGATTTTGAGTATTTTGCAAAAACTGGAAGCGATGTAAATCACTATATTAGAGAAATATACGATGCATATATTCTAAAATATAAAAATTTTCATATTATAAAAATTATTGGAAATGGATTTTTAAGAGGACAAATAAGAATTATTGTAGATTTTTTACTTAAAATAAATGAAAATAAACTCTCTCTCAAAGATTTAGAGTTGCAGCTTAATAAAAGCAAATTAATAAATAAGCACCTTGCCAAACCTAACGGGCTTTACTTAGAAAGAATATGGTATAATAACTAAACAAACTTTATTTACTTTTAATCAACTTTTTGATATAATTTTTTAAAAAAGGAGAAAAAATGTATACACCTGAACTTGATAAGTTGTTATTAGAAGTAGAAAATGAATTAAAAGAAGCAGTATTTGAATGTGAAAAAATAAGAAAAAAATATACAAAATCAACTGCAAGAAAACTAAGACGCCATTTAGATAAAATTGCAAAACTTAAAGTAGATTTAAGAAAAGAGATGCTTAAATATGAGCGCGAATGAGATTATAAAAGAGTTTGAAAAAAAAGGATATAAAAATATTTTTGTGTGGTCTGATAGCAAAGGCACATATTATGATTGGCATACACACCCATACAATGAAATAAGATATATGCTAAAAGGAAAAATGATAATAAATACAAAAGATAAAAGTATAGAGCTAAGTCCAGGCGATATTGCAGAAGTAAAAGCTGGAGAAGCACATGAAGCATATGTATTAGAAGATTGTGAATATATTTGTGCCCAAAAACCTTAAAATTTGCTTAAAACAATTATCCACAT
Organism: Nautiliaceae bacterium; assembly: GCA_027011225.1. Classification (GTDB taxonomy): domain Bacteria; phylum Campylobacterota; class Campylobacteria; order Campylobacterales; family Nautiliaceae; genus JALTBU01. The sequence goes on from JALVAK010000131.1 coordinate 6,668, forward strand.
TTTTTTAGCGATAACTTTTTCTTATATTCCCTAAATTTAGGACTTTTTTATTTTCTTAAACTTTTCTTAAATTTGGATAATCGCTGATTTTCACTTCATCATTTTACCATTATCCAACTTTTTATTTTTTGACATTTCAAAGTGCCTATATTTCGGCACCTACGAAGCTTAAACTTTGCTTAAATTTGGAAGATGGATACTTTTTTATTTTTTCATCTATCATTATCCAAATTTTTGCTTTTTTAAAAAGCCTAAATTTAGGCATTTTAAGCAAACTTTAAGCTAAATGTTAGAGTTAAAAAAGTTAAAAACCACATCATTATCCAACTTTTTTGACTTTCACCGATATTTTGATATACTTTTAGAAGCAAAAAGTTCTTTGAAATTTTAAAATGTTGAATTTAAGGCTATT
>JALVAK010000132.1 GCA_027011225.1 Nautiliaceae bacterium
TTTTGAAGTTGCTCGATTTCTTCTTTCAGTTGTAAAATTATCTCAACTCCAGCCAGATTAACACCAAGGTCTCTTACAAGAGATAAGATAAGCTTTAATCTATCAATATCTCTTTGAGAATAAAGTCTCATTTTACCTTCGGTTCTGCTTGGTTTAATAAGCCCTTCTCTTTCATATTGTCTAAGAGTTTGAGGATGAATATTTAATATTTTACTCACCACACTTATTAAATATACAGGTTCATCATAGCTATACATGATACACCTCCTTTCCCTGCTTAGCAGGATTAATTTGGTAGTTTTTCCTCCATCATTTTTGCAAGCTCTGGGTCAAGCTCTTCAACTTTTGGTAATATCGGTCTCATTTCTAAATATAAATCTCCTCCCTTTACACCATATCCTCTAACTCTTAATTTTTGACAACATTTTGAATTTTTAGGCACTTTTACATTAATATGCCCTTTAAACGTATCAACACCAACTTTACCTCCAAAAATCATAGTTTTTAGTGGAACATCAATTTTTTTATATAAATTATTTCCTTTTCTTTCCCATTCATTTGAAGGCATAACCTCTACTTCTAAAATCAAATCTCCTCTATGCCCTTGAAAAGTTTTCCCCTTACCTCTAATTCTTAATTTTTGACCAGTTTGTATTCCTTCTGGAACTTTAACCTTAATAGTCTCACCATTATAATTTAATGGTAAAACTCCTCCTCTAACAGCCATATCAAAAGGTACTTGCACTCTTGCATGAACATCTAAATTAGGCTCAAAACCTCCAAATCCTTCAAAACCAAAACCTCCAAATCCGCCAAATCCAGCGCTTCTTCCAAATCCGCCACCAAAAATTTGAGATAAAATTTCTTCTAAATCTACATCTTTATGTTGACGATAAAAGTCTTGGAAGTTTTGACCATTAAACATACTATCGCCCATTGTATCATATTGCTTTCTTTTTTCAGGGTCACCTAATATTTCATATGCAGTATTTATCTCTTTAAATTTTTCTTCACATTCAGGTTTTTTACAAATATCTGGATGATATTTTCTAGCAAGTTTTCTATAAGCTTTCTTTATTTCATCCTGCGTAGCATTTTCGCTAACGCCCAACACTTCATACAAGCTTTTGCTCATTTCCCCTCCTTAGCTTAGTTTCTAATATGCAATTATACAAAAAATTTTAGTCAAAGTCAATCAACTTCTTTAATCGTATTTTTTTAAACTAAAAAAATTAAACAACCTTGATAAAAGAAATATAAAAAAAATTAATTTAAAGAAAGAAAATTAGAGGAATTTTTTAAGAGTAGTTTGAAGTGTTTTTTTAATTTCCTCTAAAGCATCTTTACTCTTTGCTTCAAATCTAGTAACAAGCACTGGAGTAGTATTACTTGCTCTAATTAACCCCCATCCATCATCAAAAATAACTCTAACTCCATCTACATCAATAATATCTTTTATTTTAAGATTTTCTTTATTTTCATTTAGATATTTTTTAAGCTCTTGAATAATTTTGAATTTTTTCTCTTCTGTTGTATGTACTTTTAGCTCATCTGTATTATAAACTTTAGGAAGTTTTTCAAACTCTTTAGCAAAATCAAATCCATCTTTTATAAGCTCAATTATCCTAAAAGTAACATAAATAGCATCATCAATTCCAAAATATCTATCATTAAAGAAAATATGTCCACTAACCTCTGCTGCTAAATCGCAATTCTCTTTTTGAAGAAGTGTTTTTAAATTGCTATGCCCTGTTTTATACATTATAGCGCGTCCAAATTTATTAATCTCATCATACATAACTTGAGATGCTTTTACTTCGCTAATTACACAAGGATTTTTCATATTTTTTGCAAAAAAGTAAGCTAAAATATCACCTTTGTAGTTATATTTTTTATCTAAAAATGCGATTCTATCAGCATCTCCATCATAAGCAAAAGCATACTCTCTAC
>JALVAK010000133.1 GCA_027011225.1 Nautiliaceae bacterium
AATATAACTCACTCACTCCCACTTATTTAGAGAGGGGTTCGTGAGTTATTGCTTCGCACTATCTCTATTTATTTCGTTAACACTCATAAACAGAGATAGTGCTTCGCACATAATAGACCACCCCCTCTGCTCACTCCCTTACCCTTCGGGGCGGGAGTGGCTCGGTTGGTGGTTGCAAGCTAACGTTTGCATAAGCCCTTACGGGCTACAATGCTAACGCATTGTTTTACCAGGCAACGACAAACCGCACAAGGCGGTTTTGTGCGACGCGGAGAAGTTAAGAAAAGTCTCTTGCCTAGAACAAAATCTCTGCAAGCTCCGCGTCGCTTAATTAAAAAAAATAACAATAAATACAAGAAGATAGTCCAAATACATTAAAATTTTCAAACAAAAAAAGAAATAAGACAATAGGATAGGAAAGAAGGTTGCGAAATTGTTCTCAAAAGTTACTTAACATAATTGAGTTTCTCTTTATTTGAGAGATATATTTTATTATTATTTGTTTCAAATCGTAATGAAATAATATTTCAAATCGTTTCAGTATGAAATAATTTATCTCAAATTGACAAAACGATTTGAAATATATTAAAATGTTGCAGCGATTTGAAAGGAGAGCTTATGGAGTTTGAAATATTTGGATACAAAATAAGTGTAGAGAAAAAAGCTCTAAAAGATAAAGACACGGGAGAAATGCCAAGAGACTTAAAGTGGGCGTTAGAAGTGCTTGAAAAATATGGTAAAAAGATACCACCAAGCGAAAAGAAAGTCGCAAGTGCTAAAAAAGCAAGTGAGATAAAAGCGAATAGAGCTAAAGAGAAAGTAACTAACGCAGTAAATCTACTAAGACTTCAAGGGGAAGAGATAACAGCTTATAAGGTCGCAAAAGTTGCAGGAACAAGCTACAACACTGCGAAAAAGTATTTTAAAAATAATTAAGTCTTCTTTCCTATCCTATTGTCTTTTTGTGTTTGCAATTTGAGTTGCTATATATAGAATAAGAAGAAAACTTTAAAAAATACCGAAAGTAAGGGAAAGTTATTATAATTTTTTAGAACCTCATTATAATTTTTTATAAAAATTTTAAATAAATTTATAATGATATTATAGTATTATTATAATGGATATAACATTATGTAAACCACATACTGGGGGAGCAAAATCTCGGTAAAGTGCGAAAATATGTAATCGATAATATTCACTTATTTTAGGATTTTTTAGACAATAGGATAAGGAAGAAGTCTTTAAGACTTTCAAATTGTTTCGGATTATAATAAATTTGATAAATACTTCTCAAAAAAATTAACAACTACAAAAAAATTGTAACTCAAACAAATCAAACTTTCTTCCCTATCCTATTGTCTGTAAGCCCCCCTCCTGACATCAGGAGGGGGGTTGGGGGGTGGTCACCAGTTTATAAAATTTACGGAAAATTTACACTATAAAAAACTCACTAACCCCCGCTATTACGTGGATTTGTTCGCTTTTTATTCCGCTCCGCTGTATTACCACTTCCTCACCTACTATTGCCCTTGCTCTTCGAGGCGGGCAATAGTGGCTCGGTTGGTGGTTGCAAGTCTTACGACTTGCAGATAAACTCTTGGTATTTATAAGATATAGAAGAAAACAACATTAAAAGCCCTAAAATTAGGAAAACATATGGAAATATTTTGCAATTTTTCGGAAATTTTTTTCCGAAAGTATGAAGTAATATTGCAAATAATAGGAAATTATGATACCATTTCTTGGAAAATATACTTCCAGAGAAAAGGAGTAAAAATGATAGAAAAAATAGATACTAAAAAAAGAGGAACAAAATTCAGTAAACAACAAGCAATAGATCCATATACAGGAGAATTAAAAGAAATATTACTTATAGGAGACCCAGAAGAATTTGATAAAAACTTTGTAAAAGTTTTTCATGCATTTACAGAAGCTCTTATATCTGATACTGATATTGCAGGAAAAGCAATTAGACTACTATTTTGGATAATGAAAGAATTAGAAACAGGAAGCATAGAGTTCTATATGCACCCCCAAGATGTAGCAAATGAACTAAAAGTATCTGAAAGAACTATCAGAAATTGGAGAAAAACATTAGAAGAAAAAGGAATAATAAAAAAAATAAGACCCAATCTATACCAACTTAACCCAGCTTGTGTAGTTAAAGGAAAAGGACATACACTATTAGATGAATTTAGAAAACCTAAAGAAGATAAAAAATGAAAGAAGGTAAAACCTTCTTCCCTACCGGGAAGAATTATAGCATATCTTTACAGGAAATTAAAACCCTAAATATGTGGAATTACATTGAAGCTATTGGAGGCTCTCTAATTAAGAAAAAATCATCTAAATATGGTAGACTATATGATACTGATTTCGGTAAATTATGGATAAGATATGATTATTCTACAGGATACTACTTCTATATAAATTTAACAGGAAACGATAAAGGAACTCTTATAGACTTCGTGCAAGAACATATCCTCCAAGAAAAGAACTTAGGAAAAGTTAGAAAATATATCTCCGATAATCTTCACTTATTTTAGGATTTTTCAGACAATAGGATAAGGAAGAAGTCTTTAAGACTTTCAAACTGTTTCGGATTATAATAAATTTGATAAATACTTCTTAAAAAAATTAACAACTACAAAAGAATTGTAACTCAAACAAATCAAACTTTCTTCCCTATCCTATTGTCTGTAAGCCCCCCTCCTGATGTCAGGAGGGGGGTTGGGGGGTGGTCACCAGTTTTAAAAAAAATTTTAAGCGTAATTAACAAATATTTACAAAGTTTTACAATATAACTCACTCACTCCCACTTATTTAGAGAGGGGTTCGTGAGTTATTGCTTCGCACTATCTCTGTTTATTTCGTTTACACTCATAAACAGAGATAGTGCTTCGCACATAATAGACCACCCCCTCGCTCACTCCCTTGCCCTTCGGGGCGGGAGTGGCTCGGTTGGTGGTTGCAAGTCTTACGACTTGCAGATAAACTCTTGGTATTTATAAGATATAGAAGAAAACAACATTAAAAGCCCTAAAATTAGGAAAATAGGGTCTCAAAAATTATACAATTAGTCTCATTTTTGATAATTTTTATCTCAAAATATAAGACTATAAGTATTGATTTATGATACTTTTTATCTTATAATTAGATACTTAAAAAAAAGGAGTAAAAATGATAGAAAAAATAGATACTAAAAAAAGAGGAACAAAATTCAGTAAACAACAAGCAATAGATCCATATACAGGAGAATTAAAAGAAATATTACTTATAGGAGACCCAGAAGAATTTGATAAAAACTTTGTAAAAGTTTTTCATGCATTTACAGAAGCTCTTATATCTGATACTGATATTGCAGGAAAAGCAATTAGACTACTATTTTGGATAATGAAAGAATTAGAAACAGGAAGCATAGAGTTCTATATGCACCCCCAAGATGTAGCAAATGAACTAAAAGTATCTGAAAGAACTATCAGAAATTGGAGAAAAACATTAGAAGAAAAAGGAATAATAAAAAAAATAAGACCCAATCTATACCAACTTAACCCAGCTTGTGTAGTTAAAGGAAAAGGACATACACTATTAGATGAATTTAGAAAACCTAAAGAAGATAAAAAATGAAAGAAGGTAAAACCTTCTTCCCTACCGGGAAGAATTATAGCATATCTTTACAGGAAATTAAAACCCTAAATATGTGGAATTACATTGAAGCTATTGGAGGCTCTCTAATTAAGAAAAAATCATCTAAATATGGTAGACTATATGATACTGATTTCGGTAAATTATGGATAAGATATGATTATTCTACAGGATACTACTTCTATATAAATTTAACAGGAAACGATAAAGGAACTCTTATAGACTTCGTGCAAGAACATATCCTCCAAGAAAAGAACTTAGGAAAAGTTAGAAAATATATCTCCGATAATCTTCACTTATTTTAAGCTCTTGCAAGGTAATATAGAGTTATTGCTTCACGATGATGATTAAGCTCTTGGGAAGTTAACTTTAATGCTTCCCTGTGGTTGTATCCTTGCTCTTTTAATGAATTATATGTTTCTCTTGCATAAGTAATTCTAAGGTCGTGTGTCTTATGTCCCAATTCTTTTATATCATTATAGTATGTGATATAACTTGGAACTCGCTCTAAGTTACTTAATTTATAGGCTAATTCGTTTGAAATTTCTTTTGGATAATATTCTTGCCCGCCTTTTCCAATTATACCCTCCAAAGAGTTATTTGAAGGATTATAATAATCGTTAAAATTTCTTGCGACTTCTAACGCCTCACTTGCACGCAATCCTGTTTCAAGCTGTAATTCTGCAATAACTGATGAGCTCTCTCTTATTTCCTGCAAATTGCTTATAAAAGAGTTTGTATATTCAATTGCTCTTCCTGTTTCATAATCATTTTTTACTTGATTAAATTCATTTCTATAATCGCTTGTATATTCTTTAAGGATTGTACGAGCTTTACTTGGTATTGTTACTCTTGTTTGTTCTAAACCTCTTAACATACTATTAAATCCGGTAACATAATCCAGTGCAGTTTTAGGGCTTAAATTGTTTAATCTTTCGTTTAAAAATTCATTTAAATTACTTTCAGTAAAGTGTGTGTTAAGTTTCCCTTCTAATCCTTTTTTTTCTGCGAATTTTGCAAAATCTCTTAGATACATTGCTCTTTTATCGTATAACGCATTACTATGAGTTTTATTACTTTGTGTTAAGTGTCTTTTAGTTCCCCTTGCATCTAATCTGTTTAAAGCGTTTTTTGTTTGTTTTTCAAATGTGCTACCCTTTAAGTTTCCCATCTCCTTTTTCCTTTTCTTCAAGTTCACTATCTTTTTTTATTTCTTTATAGTTTTTTATAATTTTTACCAGCACTGGGCGACTAACTTTTATTCCTTTCTCTTCAAGGATTTTTTGTATTCTGTAACTTCCATATCCAAGATCCAGTAAGGTTTTTATATCTAGCCAGTGTTTTTTTAGTTCTTCTTTTCTTACATCCTTGAATACAATTCCTCTTATATCTTTTTGTTCTTCTTGTTTTTTCTTTTGTTTTTTTATTCCATTTAGGAGTATTCTTGCTAAAAAGATTTTCTCTATCCCCTTTTTTTTCTTATTTTCTCTTATTTTGTTTCTTATATTATTTCTTAGTATTTCCAGGAGTTCCCAAACTAATTCATCTTCATATAAGTGTAGATGTTCTTTTAGTTGTCTTATTACTTCTTTTTTGTTTGCCATTATTATTTCTCCTTTTGTTTGAGTTTTTATTTTTTCCCTTAAAGGGAGAAGTGAAACAATTAAGCGATACAACCTTATTACTCCCGCCCGCCGTTGCCGCCTCGCTCCTGCCCTTTCAGACATTCGCTTCATCTACATATATGTAGGAACGGCGACAACTCCCCTCAGCCTTTCCCCTTATATCTTTTTAATATAAGGGGAATACACTGTTAGGGGACTAGCACGGGAGCAACTTAGAACCGCGGGTTTTTTTAGGTGTGACCACGCTACACACCAAACAAAAAAAGAAAATAGCCTTATCGGCTACTAGGGCAAAAAAGAGTGCCTAGAGCAAGAGACCTTATAATTTATATTTACCTCCTATTTGAGTATCTCTTTTTATGCTCTACTATCTCCGGCAGATAGTTTCAGCACTCTTGGGGGAGCAACAAGGAGTATCGCTAATAACTTATAAAAATTTTTTCTAATCATACGACCCTCCTTATCACTTTATAGCACTTTATAGCTTATGTGATTTTCTTATCAGTAATTTGTTATATACGCTTTTTAAAAAATTTTAAGCATAATTAACAATTATTTACAATAATTGACAATATAACTCACTCACTCCCACTTATTTAGAGAGGGGTTCGTGAGTTATTGCTTCGCACTATCTCTATTTATTTCGTTAACACTCATAAACAGAGATAGTGCTTCGCACATAATAGACCACCCCCTCGCTCACTCCCTCCTGGGAGTGGCTCGGTTGGTGGTTGCAAGACTTCGTCTTGCACTAACGGCTAACGCCGTGCAAGCTTTGCTTGCATAAGCCCTACCGGGCTACAATGCTAACGCATTGTATAACTCGTAACGACAAACCGCACAAGGCGGTTTTGTGCGACGCAAAAAAGTTAAGCAAGTTTCTCGGCTAAGAAGTTACTCTCTGCAAGTTTTGCGTCGCTTAACTAAAAAAATAAATGTCTATTACAAAAAATAGTCCTAAAACATTAAAAAAACAGACAAGAAAATAAACAACAAAGAAAAAGGGAGGTGTCGGCTCTTCTTTTCCTTGTCTGAAATTTACTTGACATAATAAACGTTCTCCTCTTTTTTTCTATTTTTTCTGCTTTTTTTATTTCATATTGTAACGATATGAAATACAATTTTATTGCGATATGAAATAATTTATCTAAGTTTAGAAAATTATTAAGATATAATAAATCGTTAAAACGATTTGAAATAAGGGGCGATTATGGAGTTTGAAGTATTTGGATATAAAATAAGTATAGAGAAAAAAGCTCTAAAAGATAAAGACACGGGAGAAATGCCCAAAGAGCTTAAATGGGCTTTACAAGTTTTAGAAAAATACGGGAAAAAGATACCTGCAAGTCCTAAAAAAGTCGCAAGTGCTAAAAAAGCAAGTGAAATAAAAGCTAAAAGAGCTGAAGAGAAAGTCCAAAGTGCTGTTAATCTACTAAGATTACAGGGAGAAGAGATAACACCTTATAAAGTCGCTAAAATCGCAGGTATAAGCTACAATACTGCAAAAAAGTATCTTAAGAAAAAGTATCTTAAAAAGAATTAAGTCTTCTTCCCTATCCTATTGTCTGTTTTTCTTGTTTGTTTGTTTTTAGTTTAGAATGATTATTGTAAGAGCAAGCTCTCTTATTCTATAAAATTCGCAAATATCTATTTTTTAAATTTAAAAAAAATTATTTTATATATTTATAAAAGTTAAAAATAATTTTTTTTCAGGGGGTCTATCGCAAGTCGGAAGTATATAGAATAAGAAGAAAACTTTAAGAAGTACC
>JALVAK010000134.1 GCA_027011225.1 Nautiliaceae bacterium
GCTTTTTCATTATATTCTTTTGGAGGTGTTAAAATTTTATCAATTTCCTCTGCCATCTCTTTAAGAGTTTTTACCCTCTCTTTTAGCTCATCTATTAAAATCTCTTTTTTATCGTGATTAATAATATCTATACCAAAATCATCTCTTAATAGTTTTTCAAGTCTTTCATTTGGTGAATTTTTAATATAGTGAGAATTTAGCCAATCAAGCTTTTCTTTGTTGAATCTACTTGGAGCTTTGTTTATATCTTTTGGGTCAAAAAGATTTATCATCTCTTCTATACTAAAAATTTCTTGGTCTCCATGAGACCATCCAAGGCGCACTAAAAAGTTAAGAAGCGCTTCTGGAAGATAACCTTCTCTTTTGTATTCCATTACATCCACAGCCCCGTCTCTTTTGCTCATCTTAGCGCCTTTTTCATTGTGAATCATAGGCACATGATAGAATTTTGGCACATTCCAATTAAATGCTTCATAAATTAAAAGCTGTTTAAATGTATTTCTTAAATGGTCATCTCCTCTTATAATATCAGTCATTCCCATTTCATGGTCATCTACTGCGGCAACAAAATTATATGTAGGGCTTCCATCACTCCTTGCAATTACGAAATCTTCAATCTCTTTTGCATCAACACACTGCATTCCCTTAACTCCATCTTCAAAACAGATTTTACCACTTAAAGGAGTTTTAAATCTTATAACATAAGGTTTATCAAGCTCTCCTTTAAAATCTCTATATTTTCTAATATCAATAGGAGGCTCTTCACCTTTCATTTTGGCTTCTCTAATTGCTTCAAGCTCTTCTTTTGTAAGATAACATTTATAAGCTAAGTCTTTTTCTAAAAGCTCATTAATATATTTTTTATAAATATCTTCTCTTTGGCTTTGAAAAACTATCTCTCCATCATAATTTAGCCCAGTCCAGTCAAATGCTTTAATTATTGCATCAACCGCTTCTTTTTTATTTCTTTCTTTATCTGTATCTTCTATTCTTAATCTAAATTTTCCATCATTTTTTCTTGCCCAAAGCCAGTTAAAAAGCGCAGTTCTAAGCCCTCCAATATGAAGATATCCAGTTGGGCTTGGAGCAAAACGAGTCACTACCATTATTTTCCTTTTTTGGTTACAATTATATCATAAGGGGATAGGATGAAAGGTTTTTTTTATAATTTAAAAGCAAAGAGAATCAAACCAAAGCATACTTATGACAATACACTAATAAACGAGCTAAATCAAGAGCATGAAAAACTATTTATTATTTATGACAAAATCATAGAAACTTATATCAGCAAAAAATATAGAAAAACTTTAAAATATCTCAAAAAGTTTTATGAAACTTATCATTTGCATATTTTAAAAGAAGATAATCAGCTATACAATTATTTAAAAACAAAATATAAATTTTTTCCTGAAATAAAAGAGCAAATAACTCAAAAACAAGAAGAGATGAAAAAAATAACTTTAAAACTTGAAGAATTTATTACAAAACACAATAATATAAAAACTATACAAGAGAATAATAAATTCTTAAAAGAATTAGGAGAGATAGGAAAAGCACTAACAGAGAGAGTAAAATTTGAAGAAACTAAGCTTTACGATAAATATTAACTTTTTTCGCATAAAACAATTTAACAATCAACATAACAATAATTACCTCCAAAACTGCAGTCAATACAAATACCATAAACCAATAATCATTTATCACTTTATTTTGATAAGCAAGAGTTGCAGTAGCTATCATTAAAGTTAAAGGCATAGATAAAGATAAGCCAAAAAGAATCATATTTTTAAAACCTAAATCTTTATAGAATAAAAATGAGCTTAAAATTCTAAGCATTATCATCAAAAATGTAATAAATAAACTATCTCTAATTAAAAATATTGACACTTTTGACAAATCGATACTACTTCCTACATGCACAAAAAATATAGTAATTAAAAATCCAAAACCAAAAGGAGAGAGCTTATGCTCCAAATCTTTGTTATGCTCAAAAAATGTTGATAAAAATACTCCTACTACAAATGCTCCTAAAACTACATCTAAATGTAAAATAAGCATCACTACAATCATTATAAAAAATAAGCTTATTGCAATTCTTACATCTTGAAAATATTTATCACTTCCTGGCATTAAATAAACTTTTAATTTTGGAAACCACCAAAAAAGAGTTCTAAATCCCATAAAAATAAAAGCCAAAATAACCAAAAATAAAAATAAAATCCCTATATTTATTGCAAGCTCTTTACTTAATCCAAATTCAAAATAACCACTTACAATTGTTAAAACTAAAATTGATAAAAGCTCCCCTAAAATACCAACTTTTATAGCCAAATCAAGCCATTTAGTTTTTCCTATTTCTTGCTGAATTGAAAGCATCAATCCAATAGAAATCAAAGGCAAAATAACTACAAATATTAAAGAAAATTTAAAGACAATTACAGATACGATGCTAAGAGCATATAATATTAATAGAAATAAAAACCCTCTAATAAAAATACTTTTATTTAATTTTGATAACTCTTTTAAATTAACTTCCATCCCTGCTAAAAGCATCAAATATAAAAATCCAACTTCTGCTAATAATTCAAACATTTCATTATCATGTAAAAGCCCTAAAGCCCCTGCAATAGCACCTAAAATAATTTCAACAACTGCAATAGGAAGATTTAATAAATTACTTACAAATGGAGAAATTAAAAGAATAATTGATAAAGTAATAATTAAAATAATCTCAGCACTCATTTGCTATTTCAAACCCTTCTTTTTTTAAAATTTCTATATCCTTATCAGGCTTTTCGCCTTTTGTAGTTAAATAATCACCTATTATTATAGCATTAGCCCCGGCTTTTAACCCTTGCGTAAATTCATCTCCAAAAACTTTTTCTCTACCACCTGCAAGCATTATAATTGAATCTTCAAAATTTTTCCTAAACATTTTAATAATTTCAAGTGCTAAAGCTTTATTATGTGTAGCTTTTAGAGGAAGTTTTTCATTTTCTATAAAAAAATTAAGAGGTATCCCATCAGGATTTAACTCTTTTAGTGAATTAAGAAGTGAGATTCTATCTTCCTCACTCTCTCCCATTCCAAATATTCCTCCACTACATAACCTAAGACCAACTGATTTTACATTTTTGCAAGTTTCAAATCTCTCATCCCAAGTATGAGTTGAGCAAATTTTTGGATAATATTCCCTGCTTGTTTCAAGATTATGATTATAAATACTAACTCCTGCTTTTTTAAGCTCTTTTAGAGCTTCTTTACTAGCCGTTCCATTACATGCAATTATTTTAATATCCACTTCTTTTAAGATAGCTTTTGTAGCATGACAAACATATTCAAGTGTTTTATCATCTAAACTTTTTCCACTAGTAACAAGACAAAAACCGCTAGCTTTATTTTTTTTAGCAAGTTTTGCTTCATTTACTATTTCTGAAATGCTTTTTTCTTTATATCTGTTTATATCCGCTCCCCATTTCACACTTTGAGTACAAAACTTACAATCTTCCCTGCATGCACCTGAGCGAATATTACTTATAGCGCATAAATAAATCAAATCAAAAACTCCTTAATTTTACTCTTCCACTCATTCTCGCCAATTTTTCTATAATAAAGAGTTACAATATATTTATTTTCTTCAATATCAAGTGTCATACATGTAGAAAAACCATGGTCTCTTGCACAAACTTCACCAGGATTAAGTATTAAATTTTTCCCATTAAAACTTATATCTACATCATGAGTATGACCATATACAATAATATCAGTATCAAGCGGAAAAATATACTTTGGATAATGCATAAGTTTCCATGTTTTATTTGCTAACTTAAAATAGTATGGCTCAGTTACTAAATTGTATTTATCTACCACATCATACAAATGAAAATCATTATTACCTAAGACTGCTACATATCTTATGCCTTTTTCTTCCAAATAATCAAGTAATTCTACTCTTACAATATCTCCAGCATGAA
>JALVAK010000135.1 GCA_027011225.1 Nautiliaceae bacterium
TCTTCCCTATGTTTGCATTTTATACATTCATAAATTTCTTTATTTCTATATTTTCTCTCAGCCATCAAATATCCACACTCACTACAAGTTTTATTTACAGGTCTAAATTTTGAGATAAAGTTACATTCTGGATAATTACTGCATCCATAAAACTCGCCCCTTGGTCCTTTTCTTTTGATTATATCTCCTTTGCATTCAGGACATTTTACATCTTCAAGCTTTTCAGGCTCTTTTAGTGGTTTTGTATTTTTACATTCTGGATAATTACTGCATGCTAAAAATTCACCTCTTTTGCTTCTTTTTATTACCATATCAGCTCCACATTTATCACATTTTACATCTACTTTTTTCTCTTCTTTTTCAATAGCTCTTGTATATTTACATTTTGGAAAATTGCTACAAGCTATAAACTCTCCAAATCTACCTTTTCTAACTACAAGCTCTTTGCCACATTTAGGACAAAGCTCACCTATTGGTTTTGCTATTTTTTGTGAAGGAATCTCTTTTTCTTTTTTTTGAATAAGCTCAATAAATGGATTATAAAAATCTCTTAAAACTTCTTGCCAATCTTTTTTACTACTTGCCACTTCATCTAGCATCTCTTCCATATTTGCAGTAAAATTTGCATCTACAATATCTGGAAAATGCTTCTCAAGCGTTTCTATTACAGTAAATGCAGTCTCTGTAGGATGAAGTTTTTTCTCTTTAACTTCTACATAATTTCTATTTTGAAGAAGAGTTATAGTTGGCGCATAAGTTGATGGTCTTCCAATTCCAAGAGATTCAAGCTTTTTAATAAGGCTAGCTTCAGTAAATCTCTCAGGCGGTTTTGTAAAATGCTGGGTTGCTTTTATTTTTTCTGGCTTTAATTCTTCTCCCTCTTTAAATTCAGGTAAAAGAGTATCAGCGCTTGGCTTTCCATAAACTTTATAAAACCCATCAAAAATAAGTCTTTTTCCGCTTATTTTAAACTCACCCTTTTCATTTGATAAGTAAATATTTTGAGTTTCATATTTTGCATCTTTCATTTGAGATGCCAAAAATCTATTATAAATTAATGTATAAAGTTTTAGCTCATCTTTTGTTAAGTAATTTTTAAGCTCATTAGGAGTGAGTCTCACATCAACAGGTCTTATGGCTTCATGCGCTTCTTGGGCTGAGCTTGATTTAGTTTTGTATGTTTTAGCTTCTGCATATTCTTCACCAAAATTATTTTTAATAACTTCAAGTGCCGCATTCCTCGCTTCATCTGCAATATTTAAACTATCTGTTCTCATATAAGTAATAATCCCCATCTCACCTACTGGAGTTTTAACACCTTCGTATAATTTTTGTGCTATTTGCATAGTTTTTTTTGGGCTAAATCCAAGCTCAGAGCTTGCAACCTGCTGAAGTGTAGAAGTCATAAAAGGAGCTGGAGATTTAGTAGTAGTAATTTTTTTCTCAATTTTTGAAACTTTGAATGTAAGAGGCTTTAATTCATTTACTATTTTCTCTGCTTCTTCTTTTGTTTTAATATCAAACTTTTCAAGCTTTTTACCATGATATTTGATTAAATTTCCTTCAACTTTTTTAAAAATTCCTTCAATACTCCAATATTCTTGCGGTTTAAATTCTTTAATTTCTCTTTCTCTATCTACTACAAGTTTTAAAGCCGCACTTTGAACCCTACCAGCACTAAGACCTTTTTGAATTTTTTTTGCAAGAAGTGGAGAGAGTTTATACCCAACAATTCTATCAAGAAGTCTTCTTGCTTGCTGTGCGTTTACTCTATTAATATCAAGAGTTCTTGGATTCTTAAGAGCTTCTTTAATAGCTTTTTTTGTAATCTCATGAAATACAATTCTTGGAAGCTCTGTAGGATTTTTACCTAGGATATGAGCTATATGAAACCCTATAGCTTCACCCTCTCTATCTTCATCAGTTGCTATATAAATAACATCAGCCTTTTTTGCTTTTTCTTTTAATTCTTTTGCAATTTGCTGATGGTCTTTTGTAACTCTATATTGAGGAATAAATTTATCTTCTTCTATTTTTATACCAAAAGAGCTTTTTGGTAAATCTCTTATATGTCCTTTACTAGCAACAACTTCATATTCTTTACCCAGAAAGTTTTTTATTGTTTTTGCTTTTGCTGGCGATTCAACAATTATTAACTTTTTAGCCACTTAAAACCTTTTTTTGCGGTATTATATAAAGATAGAGAATAAAAGTAAAATATTAAACAAATATTAAAAAACTTGATATAATCTGCAAAAAAGGAAAAAAATGAAAGGCAAAATACTAGCTACTGAAGAAAATAAAGGCATAATCTTAGGAGATGATGGCAATAGATACGAATTTGATATAAGCGAATTTAAAGAAAATGTCTCTCTTAAAAAAGGAATGGTGGTTGATTTTGAAGTAGAAGAAAATAAAGCAAAAAATATATACCTAATTGAAATTCCAAAACCTGATTTAATTTCAGTTATAAATATGGAATCAAACATAAAATATTTCGGAGGGCTTGGAGCACTTTTTATTCTTCTTAGCTGGATACCTTCCATTGGGCTTGCGCTTTATATTATAGGAGTTATATTTCTTACAATTGCTCTTAAAAAATTATCAGATAAAGAGCCTTCAAAAGAAATATTTAAAAATTGGATTATTGTTTTAATAGTTGATATTATACTCTCACTAATCCTTAGAGGAGTAATAGAAAGTGCCACAATAAACCAATCTTATACTTTAATGTTTTTAGCTTACTTAATTTTTGTAGGCATGGGTATCTTTACAGGAATTTATTACAAAAAAATATTTATGGCAGTTTATGAGCTAACGGGTGAGAATCTGTTTAAAACCGCAGCAAATACATTCTTTTGGGGAGGAATTTTATCTTTTATCTTAATTGGAGGAATTCTGTTTTTTATAGGATGGTTAATCGTAGCTATTGCATTCTTTTCTATGAAAACA
>JALVAK010000136.1 GCA_027011225.1 Nautiliaceae bacterium
TATCTTTTAACTGCTGTTTTTGAGAAAAAGATAAGTCATATTTTTTTGCTAAATATTCTACTAATTCTAAGTCTATTTCATTTTTCTCTTCTAGCGAATTTATATAATTTTTAATCTTTTCTAAATGAGGAGTAATTAAATTATTCATAAATTCATCCGTTGGTTTGAAACATACCAAATTATCACTAACAACCTTTATCAAATGAATTTGATGAGATTTTAAAAATTTAATAGAAGCTTTAAAAAACCCTTCACTCTCCATATCTACTAATTTATATCTCCCACTAGTTACAACCTCATCAAAACAAATTATCTCACTTTCTCTAAACTCGTGAGGCACTAAAATATCAGGAAAAAGTTTATCATTAATTTTATTTACTAAAAAAATCTCTCCTACTTTATATTCACTGCTTCCGGCTATTCCAAAATTTATAATATGTGAAATTTTACGGGTAGATAAAAGATAAGTTGTAGCAATAGCAGAATTTATTTTACCTTGATTTGAGATAATTAAAGATATTTTTTCATTTTCATATATGCTAAATTTATCGTTAGTTTTTTTTAGATTAAAATAATCAATTAAAGGTTTAGCCTCTTTAAAATAAGCTACTACAATTCCTACCATTTAAACTCTTTTTGATAAAATTATAATAAAAAGCATCAAGGTTTAAAATAAATGCATAATATCATAAAACTATTATCTATTTTTTCAAAAGAAGATTTTTTAAACAAATTTTATTTTGTAGGAGGCAGTGCTTTAGCCTACTATTTAAATCATAGAATTTCTTATGATATAGACTTAATAAGCTTTGAAAAATTAGATTACAAAAAATTACTATCTCTAAATATTAAATTAGATGGCAAATATATTCCCGACCCAAATGAAAGCGCTTTTAGAATAAATACGGGTGAAAATTTAAAAGAATATAAAATGATATTTAATATAAAAGGTATCAAAGTAGAATTTTTTTATCCAAATGACCCAATAAGACTTGCTATTTTAGAAAAATATAAAAATAAGTTTAACACAATAAATGGCATAAAAATTCTTGATTTAAGAGGAGTAGCTGAATTAAAATTATTAGTTTTATTTAGAAGAAACAAAATAAGAGATTTATTTGATGTTTTTGTTTTGTTAGAGAAAAATATTTTAGATATTGACACCATTGATAAATATACTGCGATTGAATATGATAAAACGTTTATTGAATATATTGAGAATTTTAAAGACGATGGAAGTGAAAGTTTAGATTTTAATAGTGAAAATGAATATAATTACTTTAACAAAATTAAAAATAAAGAAGATTTTTTAAAAGAAAAAATAATAAATCTTTATTTGCAAAAGGTTTTGAATGCACAAAATAAAACTTGATAAATCAAAATTTTATGCTGATTATTTTTGGAGTATAAATGATGGAAGCGAAATTAGAGAAGATATACTCGTAAAAACATATCTTAGCAACTATTTTACTTTCAAAGATTTAGTAACTTTATATAATTTAGTAGGAAAAAATAAATTGTTAAAATATGCAAAAGAATTAAATATAGAAAAAAGAATTAAACATCTAATTAATATTTTAGAAGGTGCAAAATGAAATTACTTCCTTTTTTAATAGCCTTTTTAGCAAGCTTTATCCCAGATGAAATAGTTAAAATGAATTTTATTACTTCTTTAATAGTTAGTACAATTGTTTATTATGTAGTTTATGTAGCAGTAAAAAAAGCAATGGGGCTAAAATGAAAGTTGGATTATTTGTGCCTTGTTATATAAATGAGCTTTTTCCTGAAATTGCAAGGGATACTACTATTCTACTTAGAAATCTAGGAGTAAATTTAGAAATTCCAAGAAATCAAACTTGTTGTGGTCAGCCTTTTTTAAATAGTGGATATGAAAG
>JALVAK010000137.1 GCA_027011225.1 Nautiliaceae bacterium
GTTTCAGATGCATTGGTCAAAGATCATCTACCAAAACCAAAAGCGCCTATGACTTTTTTAGGTGAAAATGCTGATGAAAAAAAACAGAATAGAAAAAAGCAGTGGTTGGAGTATAAAGATTTTTTTGCAAGAAAATTTATTAATGCAAAAGAGATAGATGAGTATGAAGTAGTCAATATCGTTCACAACTCTATTAATTATAAAACTGGACGCACTGAAGGGGAGCAGTTTAGTCCTTATGCAGTGGAAGAATTGAGTTTTACTAAAAAAGATATCTATTTTTTAATAGAGGAGAGTGCAGTTGATATTGTCAAAAAAGCTTTTAATCTGATGGGAATAGATGGTTTTGGCAAGGATAAAAATATCGGCAAAGGAAGATTTAGCATAGAGTCTTTTGAAAAATATGAGCCTCCAATAAAAAAATCCAAATATTATGTAGCACTTTCGCCATTTTGTGCAAATGGGATTAAAGCAAAAAACATTTACTATGATACTTTCGTGCGTTTTGGTAAGTTGGGTATGGAGAGAGCCTTTACCAATCCATTCAAAAAGCCGCTAATTTTGGCTGATAGAGGGGCTTTAATAGAGTTTGAAGAGCCAAAAGAGCTGCAATTTATTGGGCGAGGAATAAAAGATATAGCAAGCTTTGAAGATGTTGTGCATCAAGGTTATGCCATAGTTTTGGCGATTGGAGACGAAGATGAATGAGATGAAGAAATATTATCTTAAATTAACCACTCTTACTCCTGTGCATATTGGTACCGGCGAAGTGTATGAGCCTACAAATTTTGTGATAGATAATGGGTACTTGTATGAGTTTGATGAGGTGCTGTTTTATAGGAGTTTGAGCGATAAAGAACAAAATGAATTTGCTGCAATATGTAATAAAGATAACGAAACAGCACTCTATGTAGATGTTCATAAGTTCATAAAAGCAAAAAAAGATGTCGTTAAAAAAATAGCACACAATAAAGTGCCTGTGACGAAAATGATTGAAAATGATTACAAGCAAAAAGTAGCAAATATTGTCCAAGTAGAAGGGAAAGAGAAAGAAAAAGTTTTTAATAAATTTGAAATACAAAAAATGTATAGAGATAAAAACTATCAAAATCCATCAATTTTGGGAAGCAGTTTTAAAGGAGCTTTATCCACTGCATATCAAGAGATGCTGTATAAAGCTACGAAGAGCTGGAAAGAGGTAGAGTATGCTTTTGAGACGCAACATCTTTTTAAAAATCTTAGCGTATTTGATGCATTGCCAATTCATTATGAAGATTTGATTGCTTATGCGGTAAATAAGGAGAGATTTGAAGAGGATAATGCGCAAATCTCAACGATTATAGAAGTTATATTAAATGATAGCCAATTTCTTATGACATTGGATATAAAAAATCTAATTGGTGATGATAACAAACCTATGAAATATCCAATTACTTTAAAAGCAATCAAAGAGGCTTGCGATAGACATTACTTGCCTCTTTGGAATAGAATGTTTAATGAAAAAATCAACCTTAGTAAAACATTCATTGAAAAATACAAAGATTTAAAATTGCAAGAGAACCAATTTCTTATTCGTATTGGCAAACATAGTGGAGCAAGAGCCGTCACTATTGATGGTATGAGAAAAATACTTGTTAAATTGGCACAAATTCAAAATACAAAAAAAGAACGAAAAATTGATTTTGACAAACAAATAGAAAAGAGACTAGAGAGACTAAAGAAAAAAAACTTTTTTGAAAATAAAGATATTTTGAAATTTTTTGTAGATGAGCAAAAGCTTGAAGGAAAAGAGAGAGAAAGGTATACAAAGAAGTGCATTTAATTTTTTAAAACATCCAGAACGCCTTGAAAGAAGAGTTAGAGAAAATAGTAGAGTCACAATCAATGTTTTTT
>JALVAK010000138.1 GCA_027011225.1 Nautiliaceae bacterium
ATTGGAGTTTTATACCAAATAAATTCTATATCAAATTTTTCGCAGTGCTTTTTTAGTGGAGTATAATCAATGCCTGTACCTGCATCAATAGTAATTGCAGCTAAATCAAACTTAAAAGGAGCAATAAGTTGCATCCTTTTTAAAACATGCAAAAGGACAAAACTATCTTTCCCTCCGCTAAATCCAACAAGTACTCTATCACCTTCTTTAATTAACTCAAACTCTCCTTGAGCTCTTCCTACAAATTTAGTAACTTTTTTTGAAAAGTAAATATCTTTAATTGGATTTAATTTCTTTTCCATTTATGTAAATTTTTCCCCTATAGATTTTAATTTTAATAATTGCTTTGTCTTTATCTATCTTAACTAAAGATGCAAGTTGTGGATTTGATACTAAAAGTAATGATGCCAAATTTTTAGATGCTATTATTGTCGCATCTAAATTTATAAAATCTAAATCACCTCCATATTGAAGTTTTTCTAAATTTTTACCAGGTTTTACACTAAAATTTGAATCTGCTTTTAAAAAACCTAACGGCTGCATAAAAAATATATTTTTTATATCTAAATTCGCATCTCCTCTAAATCCACTATCTAAAATTATTTGTAATCTTTTTTCATCATCTGAAACATTAAAAGCGCTTTTATTAATATCTTTAAATTCCACTTTTGAATACGCATTATCAATTTTTAAAACATTATTAGCATTTGCATTTTTTACTTTTAATTCAGATGTTATATCTACTTTATTTTGTTTATCAATTTTTATATTTTTAGAGCTTATATCATTTATCTCTACCATCGTATTTGGAGCATTAATAGCAAATTTTTTTAAAGATGAAGTTTGCTCAAATCTATTTTTTTCCTTTAAAAATGCGCTTTTTATTCCAATTAAAGAAATTTTTGAATTATTTACTGTATGCACTATACTTATATTGCCATCTTCATTTTTACACTCTTTTGGATATATACACTCTCCGTTAAATCCAGCCCATGAAATTTCTAAAGAATTCTCTTTTACTTTTTTATCCACTACTTTATATTTATAATGTTTAAAATCAGGCGTTATTACATCAAAAACAAAATTATTTTCTAAAAATTTAACTTCTTTGCCATTTTTTAATACAAATTTTTTCACAATATTATGAAAAATTACATTTGTTACTGGAAGATTTTTAAATTTTACTTCAGTTAAAAGTTTTATATATTTAATTTCGTTACTGCCAAGCACTTCACCAGGAATTACAACTTCATATACTTTATCAGTATTTAAATAATTACTTTTGTTTTCAATCTCTTTAATAACTATACCATTTTGTTGTTGCACTTTTATAAGCATAGTATTAAACTTTGAATTCATCAATTTATCAAAAATAAAAGGTGTTGCTAGTATCAATACTATAAAAGTAAAAAGCATTGCTATTAATTTTATTCTATTATCATTCATTTTAGCTCCTTTAACATTTCAATTAAAAATTCTGCACTAACTCTACCTGACTCTTCTAAAAATCTATCAAAATCAACTCCAGCACCCTCCTCTGCCGTGTCACTTATACTCCTTAACATAAAAAATGGCACATCAAGAGTCCAAGTCACACATCCAACAGCCCCGCCTTCCATCTCAATTGCACTTGCATTAAATGTTTTTTTTATCCACTCTTTTTTCTTGCGAGAGTGAATAAACTGATCCCCACTAGCAATTATACCTTCTTTAAGCTTTATTCCAAGTTTATTTGCTACTTTTTTAGCTATATTATTTAAATTTTCATCACAATCAAAATAAATTTTTGATTCTGGAATATATCCTGGTGGATAGCCAAATACCGTCAAATCCACATCATGCTGGCAAGTTTTTGTGGCAATTATTAAATCTCCTATTTTAAG
>JALVAK010000139.1 GCA_027011225.1 Nautiliaceae bacterium
TTATTTCGCATTTTCAGCCTTTTTACAAAAAGTTTATCTTTAATTATAACATATAGTTTATTATATCATTCAACCGACTATTAATTGCTAATTTATCTAATATAACAGGTCAGGCATAGCCACCAAATTGATGGCTTTATCTCCCTCCAACTTCGCAAAAAATCGGGCTTACGCCCTCGCACACTTCGTGTGCGTTTTTGCTCGTTTTCGGTCGGTCAGCCATTTCCAATTTGGTGGCTACGCCTGATGATTTTTAAAAGGGAGGATAGAATTAAAAGAGGTGTATTCTGATAACAAAGTGCAGAGAGGGTTATTGTTGGTCGTGGTGTGGTTTGTGTTTAATTACATAAAAATACATTCCAAAAGCTAAAATCAATAGAATAGTTGTTGCTATTACTCCAATATTCATTTGTAAATCCTTTCGATTTTAATAAATATATACATTGCAATTATACTCCCAAGACAAATATACCAATTGTCAATAGAATGTTCTCCTTTTAATATACCATAACTTCCATTGACAAATAAGCCAAGACCGATATTTTTAAAAAGTTCGGCAAGTTCTAAAATGTTATCTTTCATATCAAGCCCTCGTCTTTTAAGTGTTTATAAATCGTTTTACGACTATATCCGCTATCTTTTGCAAGTTTGTTTATATTAAAGCTCCCATCTTTTTTCTTATATTCGTCCTTAAACATTCCTGTTGCAAGACTTATTATAGCTTTGTGTGCTTCATCGTATCTTTTTTTGCTATTGCTTAAAGCTCTTTCTCTTCTTGTCATAGCCAACTCCTTTTCTTTTTGAGGATTACCTTTATATTTTGGAACATAGTCCCAATTGCCTTTTGGATTGTAATTTTCAATTACCCAATTATAGATAGCTTTTGCTTTTGCAAGAGGGGTGCTAATACCTTTTTTGTGTCCCATTATCTCATATCCAATTATTGCAAGTTCTTTGCAATAATCAAGCGTTAAAGCGTTTTTTCCGTTCTCTTTTACAAAATCATACACTTTAAATCGCAACCAATCAAAAAAAGCGTCGTCGCTTTCTTTGTATTCAGTAGCACTTGCAAGCAGTTCCAATGCTCTATAATCTGTTTTATTTTGCTTATATTCTAAATAAGGGGCAATATCATCTCGCAAATTGTAAGCGTTTAAGTGGATAATATCGTTATCGTCTAATCTTGCGATATTAATCCAACCTATCCATTCAACTCTTAAAACTCCGATTTTTTCAAATGTTTCAGCTACTTTTTTTATAACATCATCTAAAAATTTTTGATTTTTCTTTGTAAGAAAATAGCCTTCTAAAATCCAAGCGATTAAATAACTTTTATTATCAAGCCGTTTGTGGAGATTTGGGAGAGGTAAAAAAGTATCCAAAAATTCAGTTCCATTGCCCCAAATTCTAAAAGCAAAGACAAAGCAGTGTTTAGAATTTATATTTTCTAAGAGAATTTTTATTAAATTTTTGTCTTTTTGTTTATTTTTGTTATAATTATGCATACGGAAATCTCCCGTGGAATCTACAAAAACGCAATTTAAATCCTTTCACAAGGTTGTTTAGGTAGGGTTCGGCAAAACCCTGCCTGTATTTTATCTAAAAGTGTAACCTTCTGTCAAATGTAGGTAACATAATTACTTCAATTTTAATTTTTTTTGTTTTTTTTTCTTTTAAAAAGTGTATACTTCAACATTCCATAAGGGGTTTCTATGAGCGGAGCGAAACTTTAAAATGGTAAAGCACCCGGAGGGTGCATTCCGATAGTGAGCGTAGCACAGCTACGCTTTTTAAAAAAAAGAGAGAGATTTTTTAAAAGAGAAAAATAAAATAAGTTCCGACCAAAAGCTCCGCCCCTCTCTTTTAAAGGCAGGGATAGT
>JALVAK010000140.1 GCA_027011225.1 Nautiliaceae bacterium
AAATAAATTAATATTTGCTAATACAAAACATATAACTAAATTAATATTAGAACTAAAATATGTTAAACCGTATGATTATTACTATTTAAATTATATTCCTTCTTTAAACAATAAAACTCAATTAACTGGAAAATCTAATTTTTTAAAAGAAGATATAAATAGAAAAATATTTGCAATTGGTTTTCAGGATTTATATTCTTTTAATGATAACTTATCTTTTATTTATGGTTATAGATATGACCATTATAATGATTTTGGCTCAAATAATTCATATAAAATTGGGGGAGTGTGGGCAATAAACAATAAGACAACTTTTAAATTACTTTACAACAATGCATTTAGAGCTCCTTCACTTATTGAAGTTTATTCGAATTTTTATGGAAATGAAAATTTAAAACCAGAGAAAATTAATATGTTAGAATTTATATGGCTTCAAAAAATAATTTACAATACTAATATGAAATTTACTTTATATAAAGGTAAAAATAAGGATTTTATAGGAAGATACGCTACAAATAGTGGATTTATATATAAAAATTTAGGTGATTATGATATAAAAGGATTTGAAATAGAAGTTAAAAGCAAAAGTTTAAAGAATTTATTTGCTTTTTCTTATTCTTACAATAATAATAAAGCGCATTTTAGTTATCTATTGAATAATGTTAATTATTATTCTTATAATTATACTAGAAATAGGATGATTAAAATGTATGATATATATAGTGTTAATAACAATTTTTCTTTCTTTATCTCATCTATCTATGGAAGTAAAATAAAGTTGCCGTTTATGAGAGATATAAATGAGTATTTTACAATTAATACAAATATTGCATATAAAAATAAAAATGATTATTTCGTTTTTGGAGTAAATAATTTGACAAATCATAATAATTATGATGTGGCACTTCCAAATAGTATCATAAATAATAGATATATATTTATAATAAAAGATGGTAGGCTTCCTAAAAAAGGAAGAGAATTTTATATCAATTTCATAAAGAAATGGTGATGAAAAAGTTTATTATTTTTACATTATTAGCAAATATATTATTTTCATTTAATAAAGATTTGTTAATTTTAGAATCTAAATTATACCCTAAATTATTTATGCTAATAGACGATTATGATAAAAAGAGTATTTTAAATATAGCTATTTATTCAGATAAGAATGAAAAAGCTAGATTTATAAAAAAATTGTATACATCTGATAAACTAAACGCAGTTATTACAAAAAAAATTGATAAAAGTTTTGATGTTATTCTCTTAACAAGAAAGATTGATAATAAAACATTAAATAATTTATTAAAACTAAAAAAACCGATATTCACAACTGAAAAAAATAATGTAGATTATTCTATGTTTGGGATTTATATTGGAGTTAGAATCTATCCTTATCTTAATCCATATTTAATTAAAAAAGCGAATTTAAAATTAAATCCAATTATATTCAAGGTAGCAAAAATCTATGAAAAATAAAATTTATTCTCTTAAAAAAATTGTTGATTTTTTATTTGTAATTATTATATTGTTGTTTTTAGTTTATGTCATTTTTGATGTAAGAAATATACAAAATACTTTATATAAAGTAGAAACTGAAAAAATTGAGACTACATTAAATAATGAATTAAATACAATAAATCCTATGTTAAAGTTTGGTTTTTACGATTCTTTAAAACAAGAATTAAATAATTTACTCAAAGAAAAAAGTGTTTTATTGATAGAATTAAAAAGTAAAAATTTTAATTTCAAAAAACAAAAATTAAAGCCAAAATACCTTTTAATTAAAAAATTGATTTATAAAAATGAAGAATTAGGGTTTATTAAAATAGGTTATACCGATGATTTTTTAATAAAAACTTTTTTTAAAAAATATTTTGTAAAATTTATTATTTACTTAGCTATAGTTTTACCTGTATTGTTATATATTTTTATGTTTTTAAGAAAAAAAATATCAAAATTAAATACTTTAGCTAATGTCGTTAAAAATATAAATTTTAAAAAGCATTCTAAAATTGAGTTAATTGGAAATTATTTTGAGATAATTAACATAACTAATGCAATTAATAGGCTTTTAAATCAGATAAATACTTTTTACTTAAATCAACTAAAACTTATAAGAAAACTAACCTCTTATAAGAAATATCTTGAATCTTCACAAAAAATTGCTGAAATGTTTAGTTGGCAGTATGATTGTGAAAATAAAACTTTTTCTTCGCAAAATATTAAAAAAATTAGTAATTTAGAAATACAAGATATTAATGAATTTATCAATTCTATTATAAATAAAAAGGATTTTTTAAATAAAATAGACTACATATGTAGACATAACGAGGAATTAGAGGATATTTTTACAATTGTAAATAAACAAAATAAAAAAATGTATTTTAAAATATTTGCAAAACATTTCAAACAAAAAGATAAGGATATAATCATAGGTTCAGCTCTAAATATAACTGAAGAGATTAAAAAACAAGAAAAAATTGAATATTTAGCATATCATGATGTACTAACAGGACTTCCAAATAGGGCTTTACTAAAAAAAGAATTAAAGACCATTATGGCTTTTCATAAAAGACATAAAAAGAAATTTGCATTTATGTTCTTAGATATCGATAACTTTAAAATGATTAACGATAATTTTGGGCATGAAAGAGGTGATAAGCTAATAAAAGAGATAGCAAAAAGACTAACAAATATACTAAGAGAAAGTGATTTAGTCGCAAGAGTTGGTGGAGATGAGTTTGTAATTGTTATCACTGAAATAAAAAATAAAGAGGATTGTTTAGTTGTATATGATAAATTAAAAAAAGTTTTAACAAAGCCTATTAAAATTTTAGATGATGTAGATGTAAGTGTGACTTTTAGTTTGGGTATTTCTATTTTTCCTGATGATACTGAGGATATAGAAGAATTATTTCAATATTCTGATATAGCTATGTATAATGCAAAAAATAATGGAAAAGATCAATATAGTTTTATAACTGAAGAGCTTAAAAAACAGATTAAAGAGTATTATGAAATTGTTGAAGAAATAAAAGAAGCTTTAAAAAAAGATAATGAATTAATTCTTTATTTTCAACCAAAAATTAATATTCATGAAAACAAAATTGAAGGCTGTGAAGCGTTAATTAGATGGAAACATCATTTAAAAGGTATGATTCCACCTGGAAAATTTATTCCTTATGTTGAAAAAGGAGGTCTTTCTACAAAACTTGATTCTTATGTATTGCAAAAAGCAGTTGAAACATTATCAAAATGGCAAACAAATAAAAAATTAAAAGATTTAGTTATAGCTATCAATATTACAGCTGGAAAATTTAAAGAAGAAAATTTTGTAGATGAATTAAAATCATTAATCAATAAATACAAAATTAACCCAACTAAACTTCAAATAGAAATTACAGAAAGTATTGGTATTAAACATATTGACTATACTATTGCAACATTAAAACAGATAAAAGAGCTTGATATACAAATAGCAATAGATGATTTTGGTACTGGTTATTCATCGTTAAATTATATTAAAGATATTCCATTTGATGTTTTAAAAATTGACCAATCATTTATAAAAGATTTGTTTAAAGATTCAAGCAATAAATTTATTACACAAATGATTATTCAAATTGCAAAAGTACTAAATAAAATAACTATAGCCGAAGGTGTAGAAGATGAAAAAACATTAAAAGAGGTAAAAGAAATGGGTGTTGATATAGTTCAAGGTTATTATTTTTCTAAACCTTTAGATGAAAAAAAATTTATTGATTATGTTTATAATTTTGAAAAAACTCAATAATATTTTTAGCATCTTTTTCATTAAGAAGAGTTTTTAATTCTTCAAAAGAAGCTTTTTTGATATTATCAAAACTACCAAAATAATTAAGTAGTTTTGTCATTTTTGCTTTTCCTATTCCTTTTATTTTAAGCAAATCAATTTCTAAATCTTTTTTTCTTTTTATTTTTCTATGAAAAGATATAGCAAATCTATGGGCTTCATCTCTTAAACTTTGAATGAATTGCAATCTTTTATCATTTTCTGGCAATTCAATTTTTTCAATTTTTCCATTATATTCAAAATATATTTTATCTTTTGCTGCTCCTTTTGCACGATGAGCTTTAGCATCTATTTTTTCTTTACTAATAGCTATAATATCTACATTAGCTCCGGTTGAATTTATTATCTCTTTTGCCAAATTTAGCTGAGCTTTTCCTCCATCAATAACCCACAATTCTGGAGGAGGAGTTATATCAAAACTTTTTGCTCTTCTTGTAAGAAGCTCTCTCATTTGAGAATATTCATCTTTTCCTTGCAAATGATAATGCCTATAATCTTCTTTTTTAAATCCATTCTCCCATACTATCATACCACCAACACTTGCTTCACCTTGCATATGAGAAGTATCAAAAACTTCAATTTTATAAGGTATGTTTTGTAAATTAAATAAAATCTTAATCTCTTCAAGTAAGGTATTTTCTTTTTGATTTTTTAGTATTTCAAGCGCATTTATTCTAGCTAAATCTATAAGGTTTTTATTTTTCTTATCAGGGGTTTTAATTTTAATTTTTCTTTTAAATTTATTGCTTAATACATTCTCAAGCCATTCTCTCTCTTCAAAATCATCTCCTACCAATATTTCACTTGAAGTAAAAGGAGTTTCAGTTGAATAAAATTCAAGAATTGCACGAGTGTATATTTCATTTTTATCAGGTGTTATTTGAGAATTTATTATATTATGAGAGCTTGCTACAACTTTCCCATTTCTTACAAAAATTCTTACAACAACTGATTTTTTATTAAATGTTTCAACAACAAATATATCTATATCTTTTAATTTAGCTAAATCTATACTTGAATAAATTTGAGCTTCTTTTATAGCTTTTATTCTATCTCTAATCTCAGCGGCTTCTTCAAATTGAAGATTTTTGGCATATTTTTGCATCTTTTTTTCTAGGATATTTAATAATTTATCTTTATCGTGAATAAGTTTTATTGCTTTTTTAACAAGTTTTTTATACTCCTCTTTAGAAACTTTTCCAATACATGGTGCAAGACATCTATTTATTTGATGATAAAGACACGCTTTTTTGCCTTTTATACAGCTTTTTGATTGAACTAAAGGTATTTCTTCATAAATAGTCTTAAGAATAGCAGATGCTCCAGAGCTAAAAGGACCAAAATACTTAATATGTTTTCCTTTTATTACTTTTCTTGTAATTTCAAGTCTTGGAAAATCCTCAGCTAAATTTACATAAATATATGGATATGTTTTATCATCTCTTAGAAGAATATTATATTTTGGCTTTAATTGTTTAATTAATGAGTTTTCAAGTATTAATGCGTCATTTTCACTCTCTACTACTATATATTCTAATTTTTTTGCCTCATTTATCATTTTATAAATTCTAGGAGATAAATTTTCTGCTGGGCGAAATGGATTAAATCTAAAATAACTCTTAACTCTTTTTTTAAGAGATTTGGCTTTTCCTACATATAAAAGTTTTCCATTTTCATCAAAATACTGATATACACCTGGTTTATCTGGAAGATTTCTAATCGTTTTTAGCACTTAATATCTCCTTAATTTCTTCAAAAAGTTTTTTGATTTTTGGATTTTTTGCTTTATTTTCAAAAGTTTTAGCATCTTTTAAGTAAAATTTGATTTCTTTTGGGGGCTTAGGCATTGGTGAATATTTATAATTAGTAATAATTTTTGATACTTTTATCTCTTTGCATATGCCGTGTTTGTGCATGGTTTTGATAATTGAGAATATTTCATTTCTTTTATAAAAAAGCTCTTGTCTTATAGCAGGATGTGATACATTAATGTATAAAACTTCTCCTTTGTGATGAATAGATTTTATAAATTTTTTGTATTTTGGAGGCATTAATGATATAATTTTTTTCAAACAACGATGTTTAGCTATTTTATCATTAAAAGGCTCAAATAAATGAGATATTATTTCACTGGCTTTTTTCATATTGCAATTATATCAATAATTTTAGGATGTGGATATAAAGCGCCGCCTGTTTGGGAAGAAAATCAGACAAAAGAAGTAAATGCTAGTGATTTAAAAATAATTGATTTAAATTCTACTTTAAAAGTAAAGATAGGAGTAAAATGAAATTTGATTGTGTGATAATAGGAAGCGGGCTTGCAGCTTTATGGAGCGCTAAATTTCTAAATGAAGCAGGATTTTCAACACT
The DNA here is from genome assembly GCA_027011225.1 of Nautiliaceae bacterium. Lineage (GTDB taxonomy): Bacteria > Campylobacterota > Campylobacteria > Campylobacterales > Nautiliaceae > JALTBU01. The sequence goes on from JALVAK010000140.1 coordinate 6,203, forward strand.
TATTGTTACTAAAAATCAAGTATGGGATAGTAATAGCTTTTATGCTCAAGGTGGGGTTACTATTGCAAACGATGAGAAAGATATGCCACTTCATATTGAAGATACGCTAAAAGCTGGAAGTTTTCACAATAAAAAAGAAGCTGTAGAAATTCTTAGTAAATCTTCTTTATCGCTTTTAGATGAGCTTAAAAAATATGGATTTAGGTTTGATCCAAATGTTACAAAAGAGGGAGCTCACTCGGTTGCTAGAGTATATCATAAAGGCGGTGATGCTACTGGTAGAGAAATTCATAAATTTTTATTTAAAAAAGATAAAAGCTTTTTTTTAGATGAAGCAGTGGTATTTGATATTTTGATTGAAAAAGATGTAGCATATGGAATTTCTGTATTTCATAAAAACAAAAAATATAACATTTATGCTGATAATATAATTATTGCAAGTGGAGGAATAGGGGCTTTATACAAATATGATACAAACGCTAGAACAATTGCAGGAGAGATGCAAGGGCTTGCGATTGAAAAAGGAATTAGCCTCAAAGATATGGAAATGACTCAGTTTCATCCAACAGTTTATATAGAAATGAAATTTTCACAAAAATTATTGCTAACAGAAGCACTAAGAGGAGAGGGAGCTCATATAA
>JALVAK010000141.1 GCA_027011225.1 Nautiliaceae bacterium
ATTTTAAAAATATTTTAAAACTATAAATTATCTATATATAATAAAAAAAACATTATAAAGGATTATAAGATGATACCATTTGCACTAGATTTAGGATATTCTTTTACAAAGATTGCATATCAAGATGAAAAGGGTAATAATTTAACTCAAATACCAACAGGGATTACACTTTTAAGCTCTGCTGATAGCTACGGTTTAGGTAATAATGCTATTGAATTTGAGGGAGATTTATATTATGTAGGCGAAAATCTTGATGAAAATACATTAAGTACTACGGATTTTAAATTTATTAAAAAGTTTTTACCTTTAATTTTATATAAAGTTATAAAGAGTTTAAAATTAGATTTTAATAATATTAAATTAATTTTAGGTTTAAGTATAAGTGATTTTAACAAAACTAATGAGATTAAGGAAAGATTAAAGAGTTTTAAAGTAAACGATGAAATTATTGGTTTAAATAATGTAGTTATTATTCCTCAAGGAGTTGGGGTTTATTATGATTATGGAAATTTTACCGATGATATAGCTATTATAGATAATGGGTATAACACAATTAACTTTTTGCATTTTAAAAATGGTAAACCTCAACAACATAATTTTAAAAGCTATTCTGGACACGGTGTTGTAACTATAATTAAGGAATTAAAAAATTATTTGGAAAACAAATACAATATGCCTTTTAGCGAACAGGAAGTAAACAATATTTTTTTAAAAAAGAAATTTACTTATAAAGGTATTGTTCAAGATGAAGTAACTAAAGTTATAGAAACTATTACTAAAAACTATACAAAAAAGTTATTTAATACTATCTTTAGAACAGAAAAAAAGATTATAGATACAGTTGATGAGGTTGTTATTGCAGGAGGTGGGGCTAAAATATTAGAAGAGTATAAAAATCAATTACCAAAAAACTATATTTATATAAAAGACCCTCAATTTTCTAATGTAAGAGGATATTTAAAATATTTAAAATCTCTTGCTTGATTAAAATACCTCTTTTAAAATACCCTTTTTCAAAAGGGTTATTCTATATTTTATTTTAAAACTATATTTTGCCTTAAGGCAAATATTTTTTATTCTCTTTTTTTACTTTATAATCCCATTATCTTTTTTAACAAATAGTTAAAATAAGCCTTTTAAAAGCAATTCTTAAAACAATCTTACAAAAACATAAATTATGATTTAGTTTTATTTATATGAAAATAAACATTTTATCAATACAATTGCAAATATTATTTTAGAAAAAGGAGTATATTTTGATTTTGAATAATTATTTTATGTTAAAGGATTTAATAAGTTTATATAATAAAGATAATAGAGGTTATAAGGTGTTATATAAATACATATCTCCTTTTAAAGAGGAGTTAAAAGAGTTAATACCTCAAGACGGTGAATTAAAATATAAAACTACCTTTATTAGAAAAGATTTAACACATCTTTTTAAAGATAGGCACAAAGAAGCTTACGAAAAATATAAATCTCAACTTTTTGATTTAACAGACCTTTTTCCTCTACGATACTTAACAACAGAATTAGGAATAAGAAAAAGAGCAATAAGAACTTATTTTAATGAAATAGAATATATGAATAATCGATTTTATGATATTATTTATGAACATCTTTATATATTCTTTAAAGAAGCTTTATCTAATCCAACTAATATAATAACTTGTATTGAAACAGAGGATTTAAAAGAATTGAATTTAAACGAAATAAAATATTTTATTTTAAATGATGAAGATACTTTAGTATGTTATTAAAAAAAACCCTCTTGCCCCTTGGGGCAAAAAATCTTAAAATTATCTTTTTTTAATATTTTTTAAGAATTTTATTTTTTATATTGGGCAAAAAATCTTAAAATTATCTTTTTT
>JALVAK010000142.1 GCA_027011225.1 Nautiliaceae bacterium
TTTTTTAGGTATTTTTTTAAATCAATTATATCAATTTCTTTAAAATGAAAAATACTTGCTGCAAGAGCTGCATCAGCTGAGTGCTCAAAAACTTCTTTAAAATGCTCCATTTTACCAGCACCACCACTTGCAATTACTGGCACATTTACAAGTTTTGATATTTTTTCAGTTATTTCTGTATCAAATCCAGCTTTTGTTCCATCAGCATCCATTGAAGTTAAAAGTATCTCACCCGCACCTCTTTCAACCACTTCTTTTGCCCACTTTATAGCATCTATTCCTGTATCTTCACGCCCGCCTTTTATAAATACATTCCATTTTCCATTAGCTTTTTTCTTAACATCAATTGCTACAACGATACATTGGCTTCCAAATCTTTTTGCTGCTTCATTTATAAAATTAGGATTTTTAACTGCAGCAGAATTTATTGAAACTTTATCACATCCTACATTTAGCAAATCATAAATATCATTAAGCTCACTAATACCTCCTCCAACTGTTAGAGGAATAAAAACTTCTTTTGCGACTTCTTTTACGATATCAACAATTGGTTTTCTTCCTTCATAACTTGCTGTAATATCAAGAAATGTTAATTCATCTGCCCCTTCTTCATTATATCTTATAGCAGCTTCTACTGGGTCTCCTGCATCTCGCAGCCCTTCAAAATTTACTCCTTTTACGACTCTTGAATTTTTAACATCAAGACAAGGGATAATTCTTTTAGCAAAATATTCCATTAAAATATGCCTTTTTTGTTATAATTTTAACAAAATTTAAAAAGGATATGATATAATCAAGGCAAAGAAAAAATTTGGTCAAAATTTTTTAAAAGATAAGCACTATTTGGAGAAAATCGTCCAATCGATGCCCAACACAGATAATCTTGTAATAGAAATTGGGCCTGGATTAGGCGATTTAACAGAAAAGTTGCTGGAAAAAAGAAGAGTTCTAGCAGTAGAAATTGATAAAGATTTATGTGAAATTTTAAGAAAAAAATTTCCAAATTTAGAATTAAAATGTGGTGATGTTTTGGATTATTGGCAAGATAGTTTGGCGGATGAAAAATATGATTTGATTGCAAATTTGCCATACTATATAGCTACTAATATAATTCTTAAAGCATTAAAAGACAAAAATGCTAAAAATATTTTAGTATTAATCCAAAAGGAAGTTGCAGATAAATTTGCAGCTAAACCTAATGATAGAAATTATTCATCATTAGCTATATTGGCTCAAAGTGTGGCAAATGTAAAAAAGCTTTTTGATGTTCCACCTGGAGCTTTTGTACCAGCTCCAAAGGTAACAAGTAGTGTAATTTTATTTGAAAAATTTAAAGACTCTTATGATGAGGAATTTGCAAAGTTTTTAAAATTAGCATTTGCAAATCCTAGGAAAACACTTAAAAAAAATTTATCTGCAAAATATAAATTTAACCCAACTGATTTTGGGTTAGATGAAAATATAAGACCACATCAAGTAGATGGCTCTACTTTTTTCCGGCTCTTTTCTGAATTGGCCACAGAAAGGAGTAATGATGGAAAAAGAAAAAATCAATCTTGAAGAAGCAATTAAAAATACAATAGAAGAGAATTTAAAAGAAGAAAAAAAAGAAACTGAAGAAAAAGATTTTAAGCCTCAAAAAAAAGTTCCTTATCAACAAAAAAAAGTTGACCCAAAAAATTTTGTATGGTTTAAAGATTTAAATAAAGCATTTGATGAAAATGAAAAAATTCATAAATCTAGACTAACTTGTTTTAATAAAATAGACCAAAATACTAAAAGTTGGATTAGATTTACTCCACTTGGTGGGCTTGATGAAATTGGTGGAAATTGTGCAGTACTTGAGACTGAAAATAGTGCAATTATAATTGATTGTGGAATGAGCTTTCCTAGCGAAGATATGCATGGAGTTGATATTTTAATTCCAGATTTTACATATTTAAAAGAAATTCGTCATAAAATCAAAGGGCTTGTAATAACTCATGGTCATGAAGACCATATAGGTGCTGTTCCATATCTATTTAAAGAGCTTCAAGTTCCAATTTACGGTACAAGTTTGCCTCTTGCTATGATAGAAAACAAATTCAAAGAGCACAAAATGTATCAATATAGAAGTTATTTTAGAAGTGTTAAAAAAAGAGTACCTATTCAAATAGGAGATTTTAAAGTAGAGTGGATTCATATGACTCACTCAATTATTGATGCATCATCTCTTGCTATTCAAACTCCAGTTGGAACAATTATTCATACAGGTGATTTTAAAATAGACCATACTCCAATTGATGGATATGCACCTGATTTACATAGACTAGCTTATTATGGAGAAAAAGGAGTTTTAGCTTTATTTAGTGATTCTACTAATTCATATAAACCTGGAGTTACTCCAAGTGAGAGTGTAGTTGGGAAAACATTTGATGATTTATTTATGAAAACTAAAGGTAGAGTTATTATGAGCACATTTAGCTCAAATATTCACAGAGTTTATCAAGCAATTGAGAGAGGTATTAAGTATGGTAGAAAAGTTTGTATAATTGGTAGAAGCATGGAGCAAAATTTAAATGTGGCAATGGAGCTTGGATATATTAAATTACCAAAAGATATTTTTATAGACCCATATGAAATTGGTAAATATCAAGACCATGAAATTTTAATTATTACAACAGGAAGTCAGGGTGAGAGTATGAGTGCTTTATATAGGATGGCAATTGATGAGCATAGACATGTAAAAATAAAAGAGGGTGACCAAATAATTATTAGTGCAAAAGCAATTCCAGGTAATGAGCCAACCGTATCTCAGCTTATAAACTTTTTAATGAAAAAAGGAGCAAAAGTAGCTTATCATGATTTTAGTGAGATTCATGTAAGCGGACATGCTAGTCAAGAAGAGCAAAAATTAATGCTTAGACTTACTAAGCCAAAATACTTTTTTCCAGTTCATGGAGAATATAATCACTTAATGAAACATAAAGAAACAGCAATGAGTGTTGGTATTCCTGAAGAAAACATATTTGTAATGGAAGATGGAGAGCAGTGGGAAATTACTCCAAAAAAAGTTAGAAAAGTAAAAGATGTACCTGTTGGTAAAATTTATATTGATAATCAAATAAATGAGCAAATTGAAAATGATGTAGTAATTGATAGACAAAAATTAGCAAATGAGGGTATTATAATGATAGTAGCCCAAATAGATAGAAAAAATAAAAAGCTTATTTCTAGACCTAGGGTTACTACGTATGGAATTATTGCAGATAAAGATGATAAAGATTTTGCAAAAGAAATGGAAGATTTACTAACTAGCTATATTGAGCATGCAAAAGATTATGTATATGAAAAAAATAGAATCTTTGAGAATGAGCTTAGAAATGTTATAAGAAAACATGTATTTAGAAAAACAAAAAAATATCCAACAATCGTGCCGGTTGTATATTTTATGTAGGGCTTTTGCCCTTTTGCTATTATTAAAATAGAGTCAAAGCATATTTATAACTTAAACTTTCCTTAAAAATTTGGTATAATTAATTAAAAAAGGAGATTAATATGTCTGATAAAAAAATTGAATATCCAAGAATGTGGGGATTTAGAATTATTGGAGAAGATAAAGAAAAAATGAGAGAAGCTGTTAAAGAATGTATTGATAATCAAGAAATAAACATTGAAGATAATAATCAAAAAGGAAAATATTACTCTCAAAAATTTGAGGCATATGTAACAAGTGAAGAAGAAAGAAATGAATTTTTTAAAAGACTTCAAAACCATAAGGATATTAAGTTTGTGTTATAATTTTTAAAAAGGTTAAATATGGTTTTAAATACCCCAATTGATATGCACTTACATCTTAGAGAAGGAAAGATTTTAAAAGATGTAATTCCTTATACTACTAATCAATTTGCAGCGGCAGTTATTATGCCAAATCTTGTGCCGCCAGTTGATAATAGAAAAAGGCTTGAGAGTTATAAAGCTGAAATTTTAGAAAATAGTAAAAATTTTACTCCTCTTATGAATCTTTTTATGAGAGAATACACAGAAGAAGAGCTTTTAGATTTATCTAAAGATATTTTTGCAATAAAGCTTTATCCTGCCGGGATTACTACTAATTCCCAAAACGGGGTTAAATCAATAGAAAATATTTATCCAGTGCTTGAAATTATGCAAGAGCTTGATATTCCTCTTAGTGTTCATGGCGAAACAAACGGATTTGTTCTTGATAGGGAAAGAGAATTTGGTGAAATTTATAAAAAGCTAGCAAAAGATTTTCCAAAACTTAAAATTATAATGGAGCATGTGGGGAGTGCTGATTTGCTAAATTTACTTGATGAATATGAAAATTTATATGCAACTATAACTCTTCATCATCTTCTTCTTACACTTGATGATTTAGCAGGTGGAATGCTAAATCCTCACTATTTTTGTAAGCCTATAATTAAAACTCCAAAAGATAGAATGGAAATTCAAAAATTTGTAAAAAGCGGACATAAAAAGGTTATGTTTGGAAGCGATTCTGCTCCTCATCCGATTAAAAATAAGCTAAAAGGTGCTGCTGGAATTTTTTCGGCTCCTGTAATTCTTCCAGCACTTGCTGAATTTTTTGAAGGAGATATTGAAACTTTTCAAAAATTTATAAGTGATAATGCAAGAGAAAACTTTAATATCAATGTTCCAGAAAAAAAAGTAGAATTGATAGAAAAAGAGTGGGTAGCGCCATATATTGTAGGTGAAATTAAACCTATGTGGGCTGGAAAGAGATTTAGGTATAAGGTAAAAGGTGCTATTTGATAATTTGGTAAGTGAATATGAAGAGTGGTTTGAGAAGCATCCTAAAATTTACGAAGAAGAGATAAAGACTATTAAAACTCTTTTACCAAAAGGAAAAGGTTTAGAAGTAGGAGTAGGAACTGGTAGGTTTGCCGCTCCTCTTGGTATAAAAAAAGGGATTGAGCCGAGTGAAGCAATGGGTGAGATTGCAAAAAAGAGAGGCATTAAAGTGCTTAAATTAAAAGCTGAAGAGATGGATTTTAAAGATGAGTTTGATTTTATTTTGATGGTAACTACCATATGCTTTGTAAATGAGCCTTTTAAAACTATCCAAAACTGCTATAAAGCTTTAAAAAATGGAGGATATTTAATTATTGCATTTGTAGATTTAAATTCTCCTCTTGGCAGGTTTTATGAAAAAAATAAAGAAAAATCAAAATTTTATAAATATGCAACTTTTTTTACAAAAGATGATATTATTAATTTAATGAAAAAAGCAGGATTTAAAGAATTTGAATGTGTTGAAAATCTTTATGGCGAAAGTCTTGATAATTTAAAATTTGAAATTAAAAAGTGCAACGGTGGAGCTTTTAAGGTTATAAGGGGTAAAAAATGAGATTTAGTATAGTTTTTGATAACTACATTGCAAATGAAAAATTAGAAAGTTTTTGGGGATTTTCATGTATGATAAATAATAATTTTTTGTTTGATACGGGAAGTAATGGTAGAGCTTTAGTTAGAAATATGTTAAAAATGGGATTTGATATTGAAAAATTAGAATATCTTTTTATATCTCACCCTCATTGGGACCATATAGGTGGTATTGATTCTATTGTGGATATAAATAAGAATTTAATTCTTTATTTGCCAGATAGCCTTTCGCAGCTTTATATCAGAGATTTAAAAAAATTAAGTAAAGAAGTAAAAGTAATTCATGAATATCCTGTAAAGCTATTTGATGAATTTTATTCTACAGGTGTAATGCATCCAGTAGGAGAGCAAAGCCTTGTAATTGATGAAGGAGAGTTTGGAATAGTAGTTGTTGGGTGTTCACATCCAGGGATTACTAATATTGTAAAAAGAGCAAAAGAGATTTTAAATAAACCTATTATTTATGCAATTGGTGGATTTCATTTAATGAGAAGTACTGAAGAGGAGATAGTTGAGGTAGTAAAAGAGTTAAAACTTCTTGGAGTAGAATATATAACTCCAACTCACTGCACGGGAGATTTAGCAATAGAGATATTTAAAAGTTTTTATGGTGAAAATTATATTCCAGGTGGTGTTGGTAGAATTATTGAGTTTTAGGAGAAAGAATGAAAAAATTATTATTAGTAGTATTTGGAGTTTTTATTTTTACAGGATGCACTACAAAAGTAATAAAGAAAGATACTTCAATCTATCAGCAAAAACAAGATGCAAAAAGAGCATGGCAAGAGCTTGATAAAGATTAAACTTTATTTTTGTGTCTTTTTATTTCATTTTCAATGATATCATCATAAGCCCATTTTTTTAGAGTTTTTTCTATTATTTCAGGTGAGAGTTGAGGAGTGTCATACATCCCTTTTGCTTGTCTTTGACGCTGAGCTTCATATAATATAACTGCATTTGCCACTGATACATTTAAACTTTGACTCATTCCATACATTGGAATCATCACTTTTTTATCTGCATATTTTATGCTTACTTCACTTGCGCCATCTACTTCATTTCCTAAAACTACTAATGTTGGTTTAGTATAGTCAACCTCTCTAAAATCAATAGTATCCTTATCAAGCAAAGTTACTACAACTTGATAGCCTTGATTTTTAATATCTTGATAAAATTTTTCAATATCTTCTACGTATTCAGTAAATATCCACTTATGAGCTCCCATTGTAATTTCATTATTTAATTTAACTTTTTTATGGTGGCGATAATAGAGTTTTCCTATATTTACAGCATCACATGTTCTAACTATTGCTGAGAGGTTATGATGAGAATAGACGTAATCCATAAAAACTCTTAGGGTATCTTGACGAGTTTGAAGGATTTTTTTCATTTTATTTAAACGCTCTTTGCTTAC
>JALVAK010000143.1 GCA_027011225.1 Nautiliaceae bacterium
CTCATTTTTAAATTTTTCTTTAAAATCAATTCCAAACTTCTCTTCAAATCTTTTAATATCAAAACTAAAATTTGCCATCATCTCCATTATAATATATTTTCTAATTTTATCTTCTTCATTTAGTATAACACCTCTAAATACAGGAAGCTTTCCTTCATCTATTGCTTTTTCATAATTTTTTAAATCTTTATAATTTTGAAAATACGCATCATCAGTCTCACTTATAGAAGTTAGCCCAATTCCTATTAAATCAGCCCCACCTTTTGTAGTATATCCTTGGAAGTTTCTATGAAGCTCACCTTTTTCAATAGCTCTAAATAGCTCATCTTCTGGCTTTGCAAAATGGTCCATACCTATCATTTTATAACCATTATTTTCAAAAAAATCTATTGTATATTTAAAAATTTTAAGTTTTTCTTCAGGAAGAGGAAGAGTAGTCTCATCAATTTTTCTCATTCCTTTTTTAAGCCAAGGTACATGAGCATAATTAAACACTGCTACTCTATCTGGGTCAAGCTCTTTTACTAAGTCTAAAGTTTTTTTAAATGTCTCTAAACTTTGATAAGGAAGCCCATATATTAAATCTATATTTATCGAATTAATCCCAGCACTTCTTGCAATATCTACTGCCTCTTTTGTCAAGTCAAATGGCTGAATTCTATTTACAGCTATTTGTGTTGCTTCATTAAAATCTTGCACTCCAAAACTAATTCTATTAACTCCATATTTTTTCATTACATCCATATGCTTTTTAGAAAAAAATCTTGGGTCAATCTCTACACTAATTTCTGCATCACTCTCAAAATTTTTAAAATATGAATAAATTAGCTCATAAACTTCTTCTAATTCCTCTGGAGTAAAAAACGTAGGAGTTCCCCCACCAAAGTGAAGTTGTCTTACAAGTCTATTTGTATCAAGATATTTAGATAAAATTTCAAGCTCTTTTTTTAAATAATCAATATATCTTCTTCTTTTATCGGCTTTGCTTGTATAAACTACATTACATCCGCAAAAATAACATGCACTTCTGCAAAAAGGTAAATGAAAATATAAACTTAAACGTTTTTTTGAATTTTGTAAAAAAGGAATAATATCTTCAGGTGTTAAATCTTTAAATTCAACAGCTGTAGGATATGATGTATATCTTGGTGCATGACGAGAAAATTTTGCTAGTTTTTTAAAATCAATTTGACTCATAATATGCCTTATTTAAATTCTCTTGCAAATTCTCTACCAGCATTTTGCCACTCATCAAAAGGTACAAGAAACTCTTTTTTTATAAGTTTATCATCTTTCATAAGCGCAGCTTTAATTTTTATAGAATCATCTACCATAATTTTTGCATTCACTCCAACAGGTGCATGACATCCAAGATTTAGCTCATCTACAAAGTCTCTTTCAATTGTTACTTCTACTTGAGTCCATAAGTCATTAAGAGGTTTTACGGCATTAATTACCGCTTCATCTTTAATAGTCTCAATACCTAAAGCACCTTGTCCCATAGCTGGCACAATAATATCTGTATCAATAACTTCGTAATATTTTACTTCTTTTAATAAACCAAGCCTTTTTACTCCAGCATAAGCTAGAATAATCGCATCAAATTTACCTTCTTTAAGCTTTCTAATTCTTGTATCAACATTTCCTCTCAAATCAGTTATAACTAAATCATCTCTAAATGCTTTTAGCTGCATTGCACGTCTTATTGAGCTTGTACCTACTACCGCATTATGAGGAAGCTCTGCTAATGTCTCAAACGTTTCTGATAAAAATACATCTTCTACCGCTTCTCTTTTTGGAATTGCAGCAAGAGTGAAGTGCTCTTTATCATAATCAGTTGGAAAATCTTTTAGTGAATGCACTGCAATTTGGGCTTCTCCTTTTAGAAGTGCTTCTTCTACTTCTTTTATAAAAAGCCCTTTTCCGCCAATTTCAGCAAGAGGTTTGTCAAGTATTTTATCTCCTGTTGTAGTTACTATTTTAAGCTCAACCTCATGTCCAAGCTTTTCAAGTCTTTTTTTAACCCACTCAGCCTGCCATAAAGCAAGTTTACTACCACGAGTTGCGATTGTTAGTTTCATTTAAACCCTTTTTTATTTTAATTATACCAAACTATAAAAGTTTTGCGGCATCTTTGCTGTGATAACTAATTATCATATCAGCACCTGCTCTTTTAAATGATGTTAAAATCTCCATCATTAAACTCTCATAATTCATCCAGCCGTTAAGACTTGCTGCTTTTACCATTGAATATTCACCACTTACATTATAAACACAAAGTGGTTTTAGAGTATTTTCTTTTATGGTTTTAATTATATCCATAAATGCAAGAGCTGGTTTTACCATTAAAATATCAGCACCCTCAGCTTCATCTATAAGACTCTCAAGCAATGCTTCTCTAGAATTTGCTATATCCATTTGATAGGTTTTTCTATCTTTTGGTAAATATTCATTTGCAACAGGTGCGCTCTCAGCCGCATCTCTAAATGGACCATAAAAGCTTGATGCAAACTTTGTAGAATAGCTCATAATTGGAATATGAGAAAATCCATTGCTATCAAGTGCATCTCTTAGAGTAGCTATAATCCCATCCATCATTCCACTTGGAGCTATCATATCAGCCCCGGCTTTTGCGTGAATTAGCGCTTGTTTTGCACTAATTTCAAGCGTAGCTTCATTATCAACAGTTTTTAGTTTTGGATTTATAATTCCGCAATGTCCATGGTCTGTAAACTCACAAAAACAAAGGTCTGTAATAATTGCTATCTTATCCCCAAAAGCCTCTTTTGCTCTTCTTACGCTTCTTGCAATTAGCCCTTCTTCATCAAGAGCATCACTTCCACAAGAATCTTTTAGTTTTGGAATACCAAAAAGTATAACAGCTTTTATTCCTAAATCAATACACTCAGCTATTTCATCTAAAAATTCTCTCTCTCCATATTGATAAATCCCAGGCATACTTTTTATTTCATTTTTACCTTTAAGACCCTCTTTTATAAATACAGGCATTATTAAATCATTTTTTGTAACATAATTTTCTCTTACTAAATCTCTTATATTGCTATTTAGTCTAAGTCTTCTTAAATTCATCTTATCTCCTTGTAACTTCCTTACATAAATCCACAAAATATTTAGCGTTTTCTACTGGTACATCAGGTAAAATTCCATGCCCTAAATTAAATATGTGCCTATGCCCTTTCATAATTTCAGCTATTTTAATAACTGCTTCTTTTGTAGCCTCTTTAGAATATAATCTTGTTGGGTCCATATTGCCTTGGAGAGTATAATTATCTTTAAAAATACCTAAAGCATACTCCATTGGTGTATTCCAATCAACTCCTAACACATCAAACTCTCCATCCATATCACTCATATAAAGCCCAACACCTTTTGAAAATAAAATAACAGGAATATTTTTGTAATTTTGTTTAATATTTCTTGCTATCTCTTTCATATATTCCCAAGAAAACTCAAAAAATTTCTCTCTCTCAAGTGCTCCACCCCAACTATCAAATACCATAACAGCATCAGCACCAGCTTCAATTTGTTTAGATAGATATTTTATAGTCTGATTTGTAACTTTATTTAATAATTTATGAAGCAGTTTTGGATTTGTATAAACCATCTTTTTAATTTTTGCATATTGTTTAGAGCCTCTTCCTTCTACCATATATGTAGAAACAGTCCAAGGAGAACCACTAAATCCAATTAAAGCTTTAGATTCTGGCAAATCTTTTTTAATAAGTTTAATTCCCTCATATACATAAGAAATTTTCTTATATGCGTTATCATCAAGCTCCTCTATATCTTTTTCATCATTTATTGTCTTATCAAAAACAGGACCAACTCCTTTTTCAAATCTAAGCGGAAGTCCCATTTCCATTGGAAGATTAAGTATATCACTAAAAAGAATTGCAGCATCTACATCAAGTCTTCTTACTGGTTGAAGTGTAATTTCGGCAACAATCTCAGGATTTCTTGTCATATCAAGAAAATTACCAACTTTGCGTCTCACTTCCATATATTCTGGCAAATATCTTCCAGCTTGTCTCATCATCCATACAGGCGTATAAGGCGTACTTTTACCAAAACAAGCATCAACAAAAATCTTTCCCATATTAATTCCTTTTATTAAAATTCAAAATCATCCTCATACACTCATCTACCAATTTACTTAAAAATACCTTTTTCCATATGATATTCGCACTTATTCATATCCATTTTAAGCTCATTCTCCCCAAATAATCTTCTTATAACTGATACAAAAATATCAACTTCTGCACTATCTGCCATTTTTCTAAGAGTCATATTTGGATGATGCAAAAATCTTTTAAACGCATTATGAAGCACTTTTTCCACTTCTTCTTCAAGCTCTGCTGGAATATAATGTTTTTTTACTGCATTTTTTAAAGCTCTTTTTGCACATTCATGAGCTTTATCTTGTAAAAATTTAATAACTGGCTCAACAGATACTGATTGAAGATATTTTTCAAACTCTTTTACACATTTTTTAATAACTTCATTTGCAATTTCTACTTCTTTTTTTCTTTTTTCTAAATTCTTCTCACTTATCTCTTTTAAATCATCCACTTTTATAATTTTTATATTTTCATCTTCAATATCTTCAATATCGCTAGGAATTGCTAAATCAAACCAAAGTCTTTTAAAATTCCTAGGTTTAATAAAGTCTTTTTTTATAACAGCACAAGGAGCAGATGTTGCAGAAAAAAGTAGTCTATAATTATTAATAAGTTTTGGTAAAGCATCTAGAGGATGAACATCAATATTAACTTCATCTCCTAGCTCCTCTTTTAGAGCAATTGCATTTTCAATAGTTCTATTTACTAAAATTATATTTACACCATCTTTTATTAAATTTTTACAAACAATTCTAGCTGTATCACCAACACCAACCACCACGGCAGAATATCCGCTCAAATCTCCTAATTCTTCTTTTGCTTTTCTTACAGCAATACTTGCTACGCTTACAGGCTCAGATGAGATTTGAGTTTGATTTCTAATTTTTTTAGCACATTTAAAAGAAAAATGTATAAGTCTTGTTAAATCTTTGCCTATAAAATGCTTCTCATAAGCTTCCATAAAAGCTTCTTTTAGCTGTCCTGTAATTTGAGTCTCTCCTACTACCATAGAATCAAGAGAAGCTGCTACTTTAAATATATGCTCAACTGCATCCATTCCTTCATAAAGCTCTGCTTTTAAAAACTCTTTTGGAGAGACTACCTTATAAAACACTTTATCATAAAGCTCATTTAAATCTCTTTTTTTATTAAAAATTACTTCAATTCTATTACATGTTTGAAGATATAACACTTCTTTAAACTCAGCAAAATCTTCTAATTTCAAATCTGAGAGCTTACTTCTAAGCACAACATCTGAATTTCTATAGTTAAAACTTATTACAAAATACATTATTACACCTTTTTAATAAACTCCGTTTTAATATAAATATTTTTTGCCAAAATATGTCCAGGAGTATCTCCAAGGCGTATATTTTTAAAAACTTCTCCTCTTTTAATTGTACTTCCACCTTTTACATTCAAATCTTTAATCACCATCACACTATCGCCATTTTTTAAAACATTCCCATATGCATCTTTTTTAATTTCAACCTCAGCATTTGCCCACGCTTCTTCTTCAGGCTCTAAATACATCATATCAAGCAAATCAGCCCTTCCAAGCTCTTTTAAAAGTCTATATGTCAAAACTTTTACAGCACTCTTTTCACTCCACATAGCATCATTTAAACATTGAAAATGATTTTCATCTAAATTGCCGCTTTCTATTTGAGATTTACAATTTTTGCATAAATTTACATACTCATCTTTTGGCTCTACTTTAAAAGCAGTTACACTCTCTTCACTTCCACATAATTCACAAATCATTGTTTCTCCTTATATTCTGGATGATAATCGTTATTTTGATTATTTTCACTAAATTCAACAGGTTTACTTATCTTTTGCATAATCCCCATTACTAAACTAACAAGCACTACACCAAACCAAGCTCCCATTCCAAAAAACAGGATATAAACCCAAGTATACCCATCAGCTACACCTTGACCATAACTATGAAGCCCTTGCGCAATATAGAAATTTACTCCAAAGTATGTCATTAAAATGAAAAAGAAGCTCAAAAACGCAAGTAAAGAGAAAATAAATTCTCCTCTCATCTTTGGAATCATTTTAGTATGAATTACAATTGCATAAACTACCATACTAATTAAACTCCAAGTCTCTTTTGGGTCCCATGACCAATATCTACCCCAAGATTCATTTGCCCAAACACCACCTAGAAATGTTCCAATACTAAGAAGTGCTAACCCTATATATAAAGCAATGTAAATAATATTATTTAATTGTTTAATTTGAAAATCTAACTCTCTTTTTAGATATTTTTTAATTGCAAAAAGAATTAAATTAAGAAATCCTAGCATTCCACCAACTGCTAAAAATCCATAACTTGAAGTAATTACAGCCACATGCACTAAGAGCCAATATGATTTAAGTACTGGTACTAAGTTAGTAATTTGTGGGTCAATATTATTTAAATGTGCAACCATCATAAACATACCAGCTACAAAAAACCCTGCACCAAATGCAAGCATTGAGCGTCTAAAGAAAATAAGCGATGCAAATGCAGCACCCCATGCTATAAAAATAATAGACTCATATGCATCAGACCAAGGAGCATGACCTGCAACATACCATCTAAGTATCATATTAGCTGTATGAAGTAAAAATGCAATCCACCCAAGAGCTACTATTATACGCTCTATATTTTTATATCTTTTAAGTTTTAATATCTCAATAAATCCTAAAATAATTGCAATTAATCCAATTGTTGTATAAAGCCCTATTAATTTTGGAAAAATTTGAAGTCTATTATAAGTTACTTCCCATTTAATTCTGCTTTTGCTTGGTAAAATCTCTGCGCTATAAGTTTTTTGCAATTCATAAATTTTCTCTCTTGCATCATGTACTTTTTTAACATCATAAGATTTTATCCCAAATGCAAGATTTTTAAATAAATTAAAATAAAAATTTGCATCCATTGGGCTCATAAGCCCCATTTTTACAGCTTGCTCAAGCTCTGGCAGAGAAAACCATTTATAATTCATTCTTTTTGCTTTTGGAGTTGGAAACATATGAAAAATTGATGCAGTATAAATTGTATAAGCTACATATATTCTCTCATTAAGTTTTAAAAATTCTCTTTGAACTTTATTTCTATCTTTATCAGGGGTATGAAGAGCATTATTTATCTCTTTTTGAAATTTTAAATTACCATTTGCATCAAAAAATGCATTATATGGAGCATATTTTCCTTCAATTCCAAGCATTTTACGAATTGCAGGATGTCCTACATAAATTAATGGAAGCTTTTGAAATTCACTTGGATATGCAACCATTCCAGCTACTATTTGATTATAATTCATTCCAAGTAATTTTGATTTTTTGCTCATTTTATGAACTACATCTAAATCCAATGTATCCATAGGCTCAATTCTTCCTCTATTTTGCACTAATACTAAAGCCCATTCATTTGCAACATCTTTTGATTTTTTAATATATTCATTTAAATCAAATGCATTTAAGTTATAAGAAGTTGCAATAAGTAAAATTAATCCAAAAAGCCCGCTTTGTTTAAGTTTTTTAATTGTTAACATAAACCTAGATTTTTTATATAACATACTCCATAAAAATCCTATAGCTAAAAGTAAATATCCTAAATATGTAATATACATACCTGGGTCATGGTTAACTGAGAGAATACTACCTTGCTCATCCATATCATAACTTGCTTGATAAAATCTATAACCTTTATAAACTAAAATATGATTCATATAAATGTGGTATTGAAAACTTTTATTGCCATCTATAATAGTTACATAACTATCATAACTACTTGGTTGCATACTTCCTGGATATTTATGCATCACAAATCTATCAAGTTTTACTTTAAATCCAAGCTTTTTAGGATATACATCAGCTGGATTAGATTTAGATTTTTCTACCATTATAAAATCTTTAACCTCTCCATTTCTTAAATGAAGCTGTCCTTCATATCCAAAATATCTAGTAATTGCAGCTCCAATTAAGATAACTATAATTGAGATATGAAGTAAAAAAATAGGAGGTTTTTTATAAGTTTTATATCTAAACATCACTCCTATTAAATTAATACCTAAAAGCCATAATAATGCTTCAAACCACTTTGTTTCATATACATATTTCCAAGCATCACTCATACTAAAAGTATGTTTTATACCCATAGAATCTACATAAAATCCAAGAGTAGCCCAAATCATAGCAGCTAAAAAAATTAAAGATAAAATTACTGCCATCTCCAAAGAAAAGAAAAAATTATATATTTTTCTTAAATAAGAACTATTCATTTATTGCCTTTATATCTCTTTTCTATCTCTTGCAAAGCTTTTAAGAAAACTTCAGGAGGTCTTGCTCCATATATTGCACTAAAAAGCTCTCCATTTGGTTTTATAAATAAAATTGTAGGAGTTGAGCCTTGAAAATAATTTTGAACTTCAACTGGAAGGTTATCTTTATCTGCTAAATAAAAAACTGGTACAAAATGAGAATTTATATAATTTGCCACTTTATCATTTGTGTATACATGAGTAGCTAAATATCTGCATGGAGGACAATGAGACAAAGATACATCCACCATAATTAACTTATTCTCTTTTTTAGCAATCGATTTTGCAGTATCGTAGCTAATAGCCCAATTAACTTTACCGCTCCAATCAAATGAAAATGCAAACACTACCCCTAATATAAAAAATAAAAATTTCTTCATATCTAACCTTTTTTTGTGTATTTTAACATAAATTTAATATTACTTTTACACTAATGAAGAAAAAAAGAAGAAATAATTATTCTTGAGATAAAGCTTCTAAAAGATTTGGGTGAGCAAAATGTGTCATAGTTTTATCATTATGACATCTAACACAGCTAACATCTTCTCCTGCTTTTTTAGGCTCCCAATAATATTTTTCATGAATTTGTTTAATATTTTCACTAAGCCCTATTGCACGCTCAGGCTCTTTTATACCCTCATGACAATGTAAACACGCACTATCATATACATAATTTTCCATTTCATTAAAGTTTTCTTTAAAATCAACCATCTTTTTAAGACCAATATGAGCTAGAAAGTCTCTAGTACCACTAATACCTTTCATTACTAAATAACCAGCTAATGAATTATGAGGTAAATGACAATCGGTACAATGATGAGCCGCAAATCCTTGAGGGTTGTTTCCTCCATGCACACTATATTTAAAAGTCTCTCCCATTGGTTTCATTTCATGACAGCTCATACAAAATTCTGGCGTACCTGTTTTATCAACTGCAACTGCTGCAATATATGAAATACCAAGACCAATAATTACACCGCAAATAAGTGAGCCCCACAATACTTTTTTATTTGCCATACCTTACCTTTTTTGATTTGATTATAAGTAAAATTAGTGCTTAAAAAGTGCTTTTTAAAGCTCTATTACAAAAACTGCACCATTTTTAGAGTTATATGCATAAAGCTTGCCATTGAAATGCTGATTTATAATAACTTTACTCATATAAAGCCCTATTCCTGTACCTTGAGACTGAAATTTAGTAGTAAAATATGGCTCAAAAATTTTATCTTTAATCTCTTCAGGAATTCCTCCTGCATTATCTTCTATTTCTATTTTTTTACCATCGATTCTTATCCAAATTTTTCTATTTTTGATATCTCTTTCTTTAAGCGCATCTATAGCATTGTTTATAATATTTAAAATAACTTGAGAAAATTCACTTTTATATCCTGTAATTGGCTCAGTTTTTATAAATTCAAGCTCTACTTCAACTTTATTTTGCTTAAGTCTTCCTTCAATAAGTTTAAGAGCTTCTTCAATAATTTCTTTTGGACAAAATTCAACTTTTTTTGTATCTCTTTTAAAAAAATTTGTAAAATCATCAATTGTTTGAGACATATATTGGATTTGAGTGTTTGCTTGCTCCTTAAATTTTTCTATAAATTCAGGAGTTAGTTTATTTTTGCTTGCTGCAAGCTCAAAGTTTTGAATTAAAAGAGATAGTCTTGTTAGAGGGTGTCTCCATTGATGAGCAATATTTCCAAGCATCTCACCAAGAGCTGCGAGTTTACTCTGAGCAATAAGGAGCTGCTCTTTTTCTTGTCTTTTTTCAATCTCTTCTTTTACTCTTTTATCAAGCTCTTCATAAAAAGAATAAAGAGGTTTTGAGAAAAATATTCCAAGTGGCACGGCAAAAAGTATAGAAATTCCTATCATAATTAGTGTTAAAGTTTTTGAAATTTCATTAGTTTTATTAATTAAATTTTTATTTTGAATAAACACTACTTTTATTTTATCACTTAACGATTTTACATATATCTCATCCGTAACAAATCCGTTTTGAGTATTTAATATTTTTTTATTTAGAAAAAAGTTAAACACATCATTTAAATTTTTCTCATGATACAAATCAGAATATAATATGTTTCCATGCTTATCTATTATAATAAAATGATAAAGGTTATTATTTCTAAATAAATCCTTTATAAATGACTTAACTTCAATAAACCCTGGATATTTTTCTATTTTTACAGGAGAAAAAGCAATAAATTCAATTCCTTTATCTTTAAAATTTTCTTTAAAAAATAGCTCTTTATCACTTTTTAAGTTTTGTACTTTTAAAGAAATATTTGTATTATTACAATAAATACTATTCTCAACTTTCTCGCAAGATATAATATTTTTACCATACCTATTAAAATAATTAATCTGTTTTAATTCATTATTTGCATAAAGCATAGTTTTAAAAACAGATTTTAATATTTCAGTATTTGGAGTAAAAGCAGAATTAAAAATATCATTTTTAGCTAAAGCTAAGGTAGTATTTTTTATAATATTTTCTTTTGTTTTGTAATCTTTATAAATATTCTCTGCAATAATTTTAATTTTATCTTCAAACTCTTTAGTTGTAAGCTGTGTAAAAAGATAAATAGAAGTATAAGTAGTAATAACAATAATAACAAATGCAAAAATAACAAATGCAAAAATCAAATCAAATTTAAAATCATTTGAGTTTTTCAATCTTATATCCAACTCCTCTTACATTTTTAATAAAATTTTCTTTTAATTTGCTTCTTAATTTTTTAACTTGAGTTCTAATTGTATTGTTGCATATATCTTTTCCATCCCATACATAATCTTTAAGTTTATCAAGCTCTACTACTTGACCAATATTTTTAATAAGCATCTCAAGAAAATATTTTTCATTTTGAGTTAAATCTACTTCTTCATCTTTATAAAAAAGCTTTAATTTATCTAAATCAAATTTATAATTATCTGTAATTTTAATCTCATTAGTATTTTTAAATACAAGTCTTTTAATTCTTAGCTCAAGCTCTTTTAAATCAAATGGTTTTTTAATGTAATCAGCCGCACCTAAATCAAATGCTTCTTCTATATGATTTATATCAGAATAAGCGGTAATAAAAATAGCTGGCACATCTTTTGCATAATTTTTAAGCTCTTTATAAAACTCATATCCATTCATCTCAGGCATATTAATATCAATCAAATAAACATCATAATGCTCTGGATAAATCTCCTCTAATGCTTTTAGAGGAGAAGAGTAATAATCAACCCTATTATCTTGAAGCTCTAAATAATTTTTTATAGATTCTCCAATAAACTCATCATCTTCAACTAATAATATTCTCATTTACTCCCTTTAATTTATAAGAAGTAGGCGATAAAATTACCCTATCGCCCTTTTTTAAATTTTCATTTCTTATTTTAACAAATCTATTTCCAACGCTAATTATAGCTATATTATCTAACGTTTCAATAACTACGCCTCTTATTAATAATTCTTGATTTAATAACTCTTTTTTGTTTTTAAAAGAGATTATTTTACCTTTTTTTAATTCTATCATATTATCAGCTAATTTATAAATCTCACTAAAAGAGTGAGTTACCATAATAGTAGTTAAATTAAATTCTTTATGAAACATAAAAAGCTTATCTTCTAAAATCTCTTTAATTCTCTCATCTAATGCAGAAAAAGGCTCATCAAGAAGTAAAATTTTGGGTTTTCTCATAAGAGCCCTTGCAATAGCAACTCTTTGTTTTTGACCACCACTTAAAGTATGAGGATATCTATCTTTTAAATCATATATTTCACTCATTTCTAAAAGTTTTTTTGCTAAATTTTTATCATTATTTACATACAAAAGATTTTCTAAAACACTCATATTTGGAAATAACGCATAATCTTGAAAAACAAATCCAATTTCTCTTTTTTGAGGAGGTAAGAAAAATTTATTATCTTGCCATATTTTATCTTCTACTTTTATAATTCCATCTGATTTTTCAAGCCCTGCAATAATCCTCAAAAGTGTAGTTTTACCGCTTCCACTCTCTCCAGTAATAGCTAAAAATTCTCCTTTTTTTATATTTAAATTAACTTTTAAATCTATATTGCTTAATTTTTTACTTATATCAATAAATATCATACTTTTTTCTTTGTTTATGGTTTATAAAATAGACTATAAATAAAACTAAAAAGCTAATAACAAGCAAAATTGCACTATAGATATGAGCTGAGTGATAATCTAAATTTTCTACATAATCATAAATTGCAACACTTGCAACTTCAGTTTTTCCCGGAATTGAGCCTCCTACCATTAAAACTACTCCAAATTCTCCTATTGTATGCGCAAAAGTTATTACAATTGCTGTTAAAAGAGCTGGTTTAATATTTGGCAAAATCACTTTAAAAAGAGTTTTCATTTTTCCTTTGCCACTAAGATAAGAGGCTTCTATAATATTTTTATTAATACTCTCAAAACCGCTTTGAAGAGGTTGCACCATAAAAGGAAAAGAGTATATAACACTTGCTACTACAAGTCCTGGAAATGAAAAAACTAACTTTATATTAAAAAGTTTGTAAATAATCCCACCTAAAAAAGAATCAGGAGATAAAAATACTAATAAATAAAATCCAAGCACTGATGGCGGAAGCACTATAGGCAAAGAAGTAATAGTCTCTAACAATGGTTTTATTTTAGATTTTGTATTAGATAAAAACCACGCATAAGGAATACCTATAATTAATAAAATCAACGTTACAATAAATGCTAATTTAAAAGAAAGTATAAAAGGAGTAAAATCAATCATTTATATCATACCCATATTTTTTAAAGATGTTTTTTGCGCTTTTAGAAAATAAAAATTTGTAAAAATCTTGTGCTTTTTTATCCAAAAGCAAAGCTCCTTGATTAAGTGGTGAATAAAGTGAAGAGTTTATATCTTTATAGTAAAACTTTCCTATTTGTTTAATATTTTTGGAAAAAATTAATGACTTACTGATAATTCCAGCATCAACTCCATTTTTTACATATGAAATAACAGCCGCCACTGCCGGAGCATAGACAAGTTTTGATTTTATTTTATTATAAATTTTTGCATTTTTAAATACTTCAACTGCCGCTTTTCCATATGGAGTAATTTGTGGTTTTGAAATAGCAATAGAATCAAATTTAGCTAAATTTTTAATTGAGAGATTATTATATTTTGTACTAAATAAAATTAACTTGCCTTTTGCATAAACTTTTGGAGGTAAAATCCCTATCCCTTTAGAATACAAATATTTTGGATATTTCATATCAGCAGATAAAAACAAATCAAAAGGTGCCTTTTTTAAAATTTGTGCCGTTAGTTTACCACTGCTTGATGTTATAAATCTTATTTTTTCATTTGGATATTTTTTATTAAATGCTTTAATTATTTCTGGCATTACATAAGTAAGATTTGATGCAGCCGCTATTACTATTTCCGAAGCAAACACAAAACTTGCAAATAAACACAAAAAAACCGCTCTCATATACCCTCCATAAAGACCTACCTGAGTTGATAAGCCTTTATGAAGGTTTCTTTCCAACTCAGGAGGCTTAATTTTTTCAAATTAAACCCTATCGGCTATAACTCCATAGCTAAACCTTAGGAGATATAGCTCGAAACCTAAAAGAATTTTAACTCAACTTTTATTTAAAGTCAATTGTGCCTAATAAGTGCCTTTAATCTTAAATTTTTCTTAAAAATATAGCTTTATAAAAAGAAAAGATGTATCATAATATTGTTAAAATTGCTAAAGGAGTATCAATGAACAGAAGAGATTTTTTAAAAACCACAGCAGCAGTTGCAGCAGCTAGTGCAGCAGGGCTAAGTATTCCAGAAGATGCAAAAGCAGCTTCAGAAAATACTCAAGCTAATTGGCAATGGGATAAAGCTGTTTGTAGATTTTGTGGTACTGGATGTGGTATTATGATTGCTACAAAAGGTAATAAAGTTGTAGCAGTAAAAGGTGACCCAGAAAATCCAGTTAATAGAGGAATTAACTGTATTAAAGGTTATTTTAACGCAAAAATTATGTATGGTGCAGATAGATTAACTCAACCGCTACTTAGACTAAACGATAAAGGAGAATTTGATAAAAATGCTCCATTTAGACCAGTTAGCTGGAAAAGAGCGTTTGATGAGATGGAGAGACAATTTAAAAAATACTATAACCAATACGGACCAACAGCTGTTGGAATTTTTGGCTCAGGTCAATATACAATTCAAGAAGGGTATGCAGCAGTAAAATTAGTAAAAGCTGGATGGAGAAGTAATAACATAGACCCAAATGCAAGACATTGTATGGCTAGTGCGGTTGTTGGGTTTTATCAAACATTTGGTATTGATGAGCCAAGTGGATGTTATGATGATATAGAGCTTACTGATACAGTTATTACTTGGGGTGCTAATATGGCAGAGATGCATCCAATTCTTTGGTCAAGAGTAAGTGATGCAAAATTAAATAATCCTGATAAATATGTAGTTGTAAACCTTTCAACTTACAAAAATAGATGCTCTAACCTTGCTGATATGGAAATAATTTTTAGACCTAATACTGACCTTGCAATTATGAACTATATCGCAAGAGAAATTATTAAAAGAAATGCTGTAAATTGGGATTTTGTAAAAAAACACACTGTATTTGCAACAGGCTTTGCTGATATCGGATATGGTATGAGAGACCCAAATAACCCTCATGTAACACCAAAAGAAAAAGATACAGTAGAAAAACAAGTTGCAAAAGTTGTTACTGAAGAAGAAGCAATAGCTCTTAGCCCTATTGGCAAATGGAAAGCTGGCGATGAGATGAAAATGACTCATGCAAAAGGTAAAGGTCCATTTAAACACTGGCAAATTAGCTTTGAAGAGTTTAAAAAAGGTGTTGAGCCTTATACACTTGATTATGTAGCAAAAATTGCTAAAGGTGATAAAAACGAATCACTTGAGAGCTTTAAAAGAAAACTTCAAAGATTAGCAGACTTATATTGCGACCCAAATAGAAAAATAGTATCTTTTTGGACAATGGGATTTAACCAACATGTTAGAGGAAGCTGGGTAAATGAGCAAGCGTATATGCTACACTTACTTCTTGGAAAACAAGCTGAGCCTGGTAATGGAGCATTCTCTCTAACAGGTCAACCAAGTGCATGTGGTACTGCAAGAGAAGTTGGTACATTTGCTCACAGACTTCCAGCAGACTTGCTTGTAGCAAATCCAAAACACAGAAAAATTGCTGAAAAACTTTGGAAAGTACCACATGGTACAATTAATCCAAAAGTTGGTAACCATTTTCTTAAAATGATGAGAGAGATTGAAGATGGAAATGTAAAATGGGTATGGGTTCAAGTAAATAACCCATGGCAAAATACTGCAAACGCAAATCACTGGCTAAAAGCTGCAAGAGAGATGGATAACTTTATAGTAGTTAGTGAATGTTATCCAGGAGTTAGTGCAAGAGTTGCAGACTTAATCTTGCCAATTGCAATGATTTATGAAAAATGGGGAGCATATGGAAATGCTGAGAGAAGAACTCAACATTGGAGACAACAAGTAGTAGCTCCAGGAATTGCAATGCCAGATTTGTGGACAATAACAGAATTTGCAAAAAGATTTAAATTAAAAGAAGTATGGAAAGAGTGGAAACTTCCTGATGGAACAGTTTTACCAAATGTATTAGAAGAAGCAAAAGCTATGGGTTATAGCGAAGATGATACACTATTTGATGTATTATTCAATAGAGAAGAATATCGCAAAAATTTCCCATGGCCAGACCCAATAGCTAAAAACCCACAAACTGGAAAACTACATCCAAATACTGAAGCTGAGGGTGATTTTAGAAATGTTGTAGGAACTGATGGTAAAGTATTTAAAGGATATGGATTCTTTATCCAAAAAGCACTTTGGGAAGAGTATAGAAAATTTGGTCTTGGACATGGACATGACTTAGCTGATTTTGATACTTATCATAAAGTTAGAGGTCTAAGATGGCCAGTAGTTAACGGACATGAAACTAAATGGAGATTTAATGTAGATTATGACCCATATGCAAGAAAATATGCAAAACCTGGTGAAAAATTTGCATTTTATGGACCACTTCTAAAAGCAATTCCAAAAGGTGATTTAAAAGGTCCTAAAACTAAGAAAAAATATCCGCTTCCAAACAAAGCAAAAATTTTCTGGAGACCATTTATGGTGCATCCTGAAGACCCTAAATATGATGATAAAGGATACAACTTCTGGCTATGTACAGGAAGGGTACTTGAGCATTGGCACACAGGTACAATGACTATGAGAGTTCCAGAGCTTTATAGAGCAATGCCTGAAGCACTTTGTTATATGAACCCAGAAGATGCAAAAGAGCTTGGTCTTAATAGATTTGATTTGGTTGTAATTGAATCTAGAAGAGGTAAAGTTAAAGCAAGAATTGAAACAAGAGGTAGAAATAAACCTCCAAGAGGGCTTGTAATGGTTCCTTGGTTTGATGAAAAAATACTTATCAATAAATGTACACTTGATGCAACTTGTCCATTAAGTAAAGAGACTGATTACAAAAAAGCAGCAGTTAAAATCTATAAAGCGTAGGAGATAATTTGGATAGAAGAAATTTCTTAGCAAATTTAATTCAACTCTCAGCAGCAGCAACTGCTGCTGGTGCAGTTGTTTCTGGATTTGCCGAAGAAAATAAATATAAGCCACTTACACTTAGACCACCAGGTGCATTGCCAGAAGAAGAGTTTATTAAAACATGTATTAGATGTGGTTTGTGTGTTGAGGCATGCAAAAATAGAGAAAATAAAATGATTATTAATGGAAAAGAAATTGATACTCTTTTCCTTGCAGCACCAGGAGATAAAGCACCAATTGGAACACCTTATTTTATACCAAGGACAGGTCCATGTTTTATGTGTGATGACATACCTTGTCTTTTTGCCTGTCCTACAGGTGCATTAACTCCAGATATGTGCAAAAATGAAAAAGGTGAAGTTTCTATTGATTATGCAAAAATGGGTGTTGCGGTAATTGACCCTAGCAGTTGTATTGCTTATTGGGGGCTTCAGTGTACTGCATGTTATAGAGCATGTCCTGAGATGGATAAGGCTATTACAATTGAATGGAAACAAAATGAAAGAACAGGAAAACATGCATATAGAATTCCCGTTGTTCATGAAGAATATTGCACGGGATGCGGCATGTGTGAAATGGCATGCGTTACTGAAAAACCAGCTATAAAAGTTTTCCCAAGAGAAGTTTGTCTTGGAAAAGCAGGAGATAGATACGTCAAAGGATGGGATATAAAAGACCAACAAAGAGTAAAAAAAGCAAGCACTAAAACAACAACCAAAACCCCTTGGAGCGAAAAAAATCCGCTTCAAAACTTAAATGAGGGAGTAAATTGGGATGAATAAAATATTTAAAAACAAATATCTCATCCTAAGACGCCTTAGTCAATTTACAATTTTATTTTTGTATTTTGCAGCAAATTATTGGGGTTGGAAAATATTAATGGGAAATTTAAGCTTTTCAAAATTATTTGATACTATTCCCTTAACTGACCCTTATGCATTTTTACAAATGCTTTTTGCAGGAGCTGTAATTAGCACGAATTTAATTATAGGCGTGTTAGTTGTAGTTTTATTCTATGGGATAATTGGAGGAAGAGCTTATTGTAGCTGGGTGTGTCCAGTAAACTTAATTACTGATTTAGCAGCATGGGTTAGAAGAAAAACTAATCATGAAAAAGATAACTTAGTAAGTGCAATTAAAATTAAAAAATTTAGATATGCATTTTTAGTTGCTATGCTTATATTCTCAGCCATTATAGGTGCTGCGGCGTATGAATTTATAAATCCTATTGGATTTTTTACAAGAGCAGTAGCATTTAGTATGGGATTTGCATGGGTGTGGCTTTTGGTTATTTTTATTTTTGATGCATTTGTCCTTAAAAACGGATGGTGTGGGCATATCTGCCCAGTAGGTGCTACATATGCCCTAATAGGTGCTAAAAATATAATCCGTGTATATCATGAAAAAGAAAAATGCACTAATTGTGGTAATTGTTTTATTGTTTGTCCAGAAAACCAAGTTTTAGCACCTGTTATTAACAAAAAAAGCGATTTCATATCAGGAATAGAATGTACAAATTGTGGTAGATGTATTGAAGTATGTGAAGATGATGCACTACATTTTTCAATCAGAAATTTTATAAAAGGAGAAAAAAATGAAAAAAATAGCTCTAATTAGTGCAGCAGCTGCATTAATAGTTTTTAGTGGATGTAGTTTAAACAACTCATCTAATAAAGTTTCAAACAAAAAAGTTGAAGTTACAGGAATTAGAAAAGCAAGCCTTGATAAAGGCTCTCAAAACTTACCAGTTGTAACATACAACAATCAAGCGCCAATTCCTGGGAAAGTAAAACCATATAAAAAATCATATGTTACTGCACCTCCTATGATTCCTCATAGTGTAGAGGGAATGTTGCCAATTACAGCAAAAAGAAATATGTGTTTAAATTGTCACTTACCTCAAAATGCGAAAGCTCTTGGTGTAACTCCTATGCCAGAAGAC
Source organism: Nautiliaceae bacterium (assembly GCA_027011225.1). GTDB lineage: Bacteria > Campylobacterota > Campylobacteria > Campylobacterales > Nautiliaceae > JALTBU01. The sequence continues at coordinate 19,011 of JALVAK010000143.1, forward strand.
CACTTTATAGATAATTTTGAAGGGGGCAAAAAAGTTAGAAGAGTTGCAGGAAGTAGATATTTTTGTACAACATGTCACGTACCACAAGCAAACTTAAACCCTGTAATTGAAAATAAATTTGAATCACTAAAAGCAAATGCAGGATTTTAATGATAGATAAGAAAAAAAGAAACCTTTTTAGGAGAGCTTCTTCTCCTTTTAAATCTTTTATTTATCCTCCGTATTTTGAAAAAAAAGAAAATTTTTTAGAATGCATTGAATGTGAGAGTAAAGATTGTGTAAATGCATGTCCTGAAAATATTATAGAAATTGAAAATAATATTCCTGTAATTAAATTTGGGATAAACGGATGTACATTTTGTGATGAATGTGCAACCGCTTGTCCTAATGGAGTGCTGGATATAAAGCATAAGAAAAATAAACTAAATGCTGAATTTATTATAAATCCTAAAAATTGTCTTGCATGGAATCAAACAATGTGTTTTTCTTGCCAAGATATCTGTGAAGAAAATGCTATAATATATAAAGGAATGTTCAATCCTGTAATTGATTTAGATAAATGCAGTGCATGCGGATTTTGTATAAGTGTATGCCCTACATATGCAATTGATATAAAAATAATCTAAAGGCTAAAAAATGAAAAAAATATTTCTTTTTTTTATAAGTGCAATTTTTGTATTTGCGATTACTGATATAAAACCTTACAAACTTTATAAATATGATTACTACATATCAAAAATTGCCTTTAATAAAAAGTTACTTGCAATAGGGCTTGAAAATGGCACTATTTTGATAAATGAATTTAGTACAAATAAAAATATAGATAAAATAACTCTTCCAAAAATTCATGATTTTATGGGAGAGCTGATTCCTATGCCAATTTATTCAATTGATATCTCTCCTGATGGAAAAAATATTTTTATTTTAACTGAAGGCGAAGATGCAAAAAGAGAAATGTTTATTTATAATCTAAAAAACAAAAAGCTAACTAATGTGTATGAAACAAAAGAGACTTTAATGAAAGCTAACTATATCAATAACACACAAATCTTTATAGCATTACTTAGTGATGAGGTAGAGCTTTTTGATTTAAATACAAAAAAAATTATTTACAAAAATCAAGTAGGAAACTATGTATTTTCTACATATGCTCTAAATGAAAAAAAATCACTTGCCGCAATTGGTGATGAGAGTGGAAGCATAAAAATTGTAGATGTTAAAAGTGGTAAAAGAATAAAAAAAATTCAAGGCTTTAACAAAGATAAAACAATTTCACTAGATTTTGTGAAAAATTATGTAATAAATGGAAGTAGCGATAAAAGAGTAGGAGTTTATGATATAAAAACTAAAAATGCAATTGTTACTCTAAAAGCAAAATTTTTACCATACGCTAGTGCAATTAGCCCTGATGTAAAACAATTTGCTATTCAATATGATGAAAAATATAATATTAAAGTTTTTGATATGAATAAAAAGCCTCTATTTTTATTAAAAGGTCACAAAATGCCACTTAGCGATATGAAATATTTAAATAAAAATACAATAATAAGCTACTCACCAAGTGAAATAATAATATGGAAGGAGAAATAATGAATATTTCAAGCATAATTGTTAGAACAAGACCTGAAAATTATGACGCAGTATGGATGAACTTACAAGAGAGTGAGCTATGTGAAGTGCATTTTGGAGATAAACAAAAAGGTGTCATTATAGTTACAATTGAAGGAGAGTGTGTAGAAGAAGAAATTGAAAAATTAAGACAAATAGAAGAGATGCCATTTATTATAAGTGCAGATATGCATATGAGTTATTGTGAAGAAGAGCTTGATAAAATGATGGAAGATATTGATGCAAATAAAACAGTTGAAGAGATAAATAAAGATAAAAAAGCTGAAGAAATTACTTATTTTGGCTCTCTTAAAGGAAAATATTAAAAATTTTTTAAAAATTATACTTTTGGCACTTTTGAGACACGTTTATTTTATAAAATTTTAAAGAGATAGTCTCAAAAGGAGTGAAAAATGAAAAAAGCACTAACAGCAGGTCTAAGCGTAGCAGCAATCACATCTGTAGCATTTGCAGCTAACAGCTTAGATTCTAACCCAAATTACAAAAAACTTAAAAACTTTCACCCAAAAGGTGTAAGTAACGACCAATGTTTAATGTGTCACAAAACTACTGACCCTGGAATTGTAGCTGATTGGCAACATTCTAAACACGCAAAAGCAGGTGTAGGCTGTGTTGAATGTCACGTAGTACCAAAAGACTATCCAACTGCATTCAAAAATCACCCAATGCAAGGTGCTAACTGGACTGTTCAAATTGCTGTTTCATCTGTAACTTGTGCAAAATGTCACGCAAAAGAAGTAACTGAATATCTAAACTCTGGACACGCAAGAGGTGCAGCTCAATGGCTTGCAGTAAATGGAACTAAACATGGATATTTAATGACTAAACTTTCATATTATTATGAAAGTTTAAAAGGTAGAAATCCAACTCTAAATGGCGTACCTGGCGATAAAATGGCAAAAGGTATTAGAAGAGATGGTGAAGTATTTTATGCAAATGAAAAAAATCCAAAAATTGCTGATTTAAACGTAGCAAACATTTGTATCCAATGTCACGGAACAACTATAAAACTTGATAAAAATGGTGTTCCAGACCCAAGAACTTGGCCAAATGATGGTATTGCTTCATTATATCCAGATGGAGGAGTTGGAAACTGTCTAAGCTGTCACAGCAGACATAAATTCAGCGCAGCTGAAGCTAGACATCCAGCAAGCTGTGGTAACTGTCACTTAGGACCAGACCATCCAATGAAAGAAGTTTTTGAATCAAGTGTACATGGACACATCTTTGATACAAATGAAGAAGATTATAAATTCGATACAGGTGAGCAAATCCCTGGTAAAACTCTAAGAGCTGCTACATGTTTTACATGTCATATGGCAGCAATTAATGGTCTTAAATCAACTCACAACGTATCACTTAGACTTAAATGGAATCTTTGGGCACCAGATAGCTTCTTAAGAACAGGTGGATATGAAACAGCTGGTTGGGCATTCTGGAAAGGTGGAGGAAAAGTTATTGGTGGCAAAACTGTAATTAGAGGTAATCCAAAAGCTGGTAATCCTGCAGGTCCAGAAGCAGCTAGAGCTGATATGAAAAAAGTTTGTATGACTTGTCACCAAGCTACATTTACAAACAATTATTTCCAAAGAGTAGATGCAGCTGTAAAAGTTTACAATGAATACAAAGCATTTGCTAATAAAATGATGAAAGATTTAAAATCAAAAGGTTTAATTAAATCTGATGTATGGAGTGACCCATTCTTCAAACTATACTATTACCTATGGCATCATGAAGGAAGAAGATTTAGACATGGTGCAGCTATGGGAAGCCCAGATTATGCACATTGGCATGGAGTATTCCAAGTAATGCAAGATATTAGAGAAATGAAAGATATCTATGATTACAGAATGAAAATGTACAAAAAATATAAAGACGCTAAAAAAGTTCTTGAAAATGAGCCTCCAATGCCAGTTGTTACTCACGAATAAGCCCTCTTTTTTGGGCTTTTATTTTTATCAAAAATAGTCTTTGACACTAAATTTAAAAAATTAAAAAGCCAAAAAGGCTAAAGTAGGTTTTATTTTTTTCCGTATTTTTTAGCTGCTTCTTCGATTTCTTTATCACTCATTCCTTTAGCAATATTAACCATCATAGGATTGCCTTTTCCAGCTTTAAATTCTTTCATTTTTTTAACAATTTCTGCTGGAGTCATGTTGTCAAGTTTTTTTGCCATTCCACCATTATGGCACATAGCACAATCTTGATATGCAAATCCTAATGCCGCTAATGATAAAAACGCTAATAGTTTTTTCATTACTACTCCTTTTATTCAAATGTAATTCAAATTATATCAAATTAAGTTCTAAATTTCATAGGAAGAGGAGCAAATTTCATTTTACATTTATTTTTAATGATTTTTCCATTTTTATCTATTATGATTTCATAATAACTATCAGCTCCCATATCATCAGTGGAATACAGCTCTAAAATAATTTTTTCATTATCTATTTTATATTTATCAAAACTCTCTTCACTTCCTAAATCAAAAAATCTAATCCAACCTTTATTTAAATTAGCTATAAACGCATCTTGAGTAGTATTTTTTATTGTACCTATTACAAATAAGTCATCTCCTACTTTAAATACAAAATTGCCATTAATAGAATTTTTAAGTTGCATTTTCTTAATTAGTTTTCCATTTTTATAAATTTCTATATAGCTTTTACCATCTCTAAATACATCAATTAATACGTAATAATCTTTATTTTTTACATACAAATCTTTAATAAGAGCATATTTTCTTGGAATTTTCACTCTTTTAATAACCCTTCCATTCTCATCTAAAACTAAAATTTCTGGAAAATAATTTGAATCTAACCCTGCTACATAAATTTTATCATTATCAACTGCAATTTTTTTAGTATCTAAATTAGTAGAAATAGTTTTGACTTGATTAAAATTTTTATCCAAAAAAACAATTTTAGCTCCATTTGCGCTTGGAGATGAAAAAATATAAAAATTTTTAAATTTAATTAAATCATCACTTGTTATATGATATTTCTTTATTAAAGTTTTATCAATATTAACTTTTTCAATTTTCTTATCTATTTGAGACGTAGCACACCCTGCTAAAAAAATTATTGCTGCTAAATTTATTATCTTTTTCATATCTTACCTTCCATATATTTTTAAAATATTTTTAATATCTTCTTTTGTTAAGCTTCTAGCAATATAAGACATGGTGCTATTTTCTTTTTTTAGCTCATTTAATCTTTTTTGAATATAACTTTTTTTAAGAGAATTTAAATCTACTTCTTTTCTTCCATTATGACAACTCATACAAAAAGTATAATTTTTTGCAAAAATTAAAATAGGTAAAATTAATAATATCTTTTTCATTTTAACCCTTTATAAAGCATATAAACACCAACTAATATAAGCAAAATCCCACTAATTTTTTCAATTATTCCCATATATTTTTTTAATTTTTCTATAATTTTTAAACTCATTAAAGTAAAAATTGCCATCAAAATAAAAGGCAAAGCAAGACCTATAGTGTATAAAATCATCATTATTATACTTTTAGTAGGCTCAGTGGCTGCCATCCCTACAATAGTACCAAAAATTGGACCAATACAAGGCGTCCAACCAAGAGCAAAAGAGACACCTAGTAAAAAACTTCCTACATTTTGTAAATTAAGTCTTTTTTCGTATTGTAAAAATTTAATTCTTATAAACCCTCCTAAATGCAAACCAAAAATAATAATAATTAATGCTGCTACGATATTAAAAATTTTATTATGTAAAAAATTTCCTATCAAATTTGCCATTGCAGCACCAAGTAAAATAAATACAACAGAAAAACCTAAAATAAACATTACAGAATTTATAAAAATTTTTATTTTTTCTTTTTTATCTAATTTCCTTTGTTGAAGCTCTGAAGCGCTAATACCTGTAATATAAAAAAAGTAAATTGGCACTAAAGGCAAAACACAAGGTGAGAGAAATGATAAAACTCCTGCTATAAAACTTACAATAAAAGGCATTGAATCAAAATAGTTAAAAAGCGAATATACCAAATTATCAAGCATTTTTATCCTTTAATTTTTTAGCTAATTCATATGAATTTTTAATACAATCATTAAAACTAACTCCTCTATAAGCATTACCTGTAAGTATTATACCTACTTTTTGCGCTTCTTGAAAAATATTTTCAACTAACTCATTATGTCCTAGAGAATAATTTGGAATTGCTTTTTTATGAAGTTTTATCCAACTAAACTTTGGATTTTTAGCTCCAGTTATTTTTTCTACATCTTTTTTTGCAATTTCAATTATTTTATCTTCATCTAAATCCCTAATTTCAGGATATCTTGCACCTCCTAGCATTACACGAATAGCGTTTCTATTTGGAAAAATATACTTATCCATCAAAATTCCAAGAGATTTTTCTTTTATTGTAAGTATTCCAAATCCAACTGGCTTTATTGTATCATAATCAAATCCAACAATTGCTACAGGGTTATATTCTATTTTTGAAAGTAGATTTGAGAGTTTATTATATTTTTTTAAAATATTAGCAGCTTCATAAGTAGGAGTTGCTATCACAACTTTATCAAAATCTTTCAATTCATCAATATCTTTAATTTCCTTTTTTACAAAATTTGCTTTTATATTTTGCTTTAGTTTTTCTATAAATTCACTCATTCCCCATTCAAATGAATGAAGCTCACCACTTGGCTGACCTCCTCTTTTTAGTTTTATCATCCCTTTAAATAAACTTCCATATTCACACTCTATCTTTTTAAGCTTTGGAAATGCCGCATTCATTGAAGTTTTTTTTGGAGTTGAAGCATAAATCCCAGCAAGCATTGGTATCATCATCTTCTTAGTAAATTCTCTTCCAAATCTTCTGTTTGCAAATTCTTCTACACTCTCTTCATCACACTTTGGCTTTACAAAAAATTCTTTTAAAATCCTGAGTTTTCCTCTAAAACTCATTATATCACTTTTTAAAAAATCAAGCGGCTTTGTTGGAATTTGGATAAGTTTATTATCATAAATAAATCTTTTTTTTGCATTTTCATTTGCTTTAATTGGTTTAATTCCTATTTTCTCGCATAATTCAAGAGTTTTTGGAGAATTACTTAAAAAACCATTCACTCCTTCTTCTAAAAGATAATTATTTACTTTTTGAGTATAAGCCTTACCTCCCCATTTCTCTTTTTCAAAGATAGTAATATCAAAATCATTTTGCAAATAATATGCAAGACTTAGCCCACTAATTCCACCACCTACTATTGCTAATTTTTGCATGATTTTCTCCTATAAATTAATACCATTACTCCTAAAATTATCATAAATGAGCTTAAAATCTGCCCCATTGTAAAATGAGCTATAATAAATCCAAGCTGAGAGTCTGGCTCGCGCCAAAATTCGCACAAAAATCTAAAAACTCCATATGAGATAAGATAAACTGCTATTAATTCCCCTTGGCATTTGTAAAACTTCTTATAATAAAAATAAATTACTAAAAAACTTAAAATTCCTTCAAAAAACGCTTCATATATACCAATTGGATGCCTTAAAGCCCCATTAATATATACTCCCCAAGGCATTTCAGTAACTCTTCCAACAATTCTTCCATTTAAAAAATTACCAATTCTCCCAAACACATATGCAAGTGGCACAGCTAAAGCTACTACATCTAAAATTTTCCAAAAATTAACTTTTTTTATATAACAAAAAAGAAGCGTTGCAATCAAAAATCCTATAACTGCCCCATGATAACTCATCCCAGCAATTCCCACAAACTTACCATTTACAAATGGATTAAATGCCTCCCAAGGATGAAGTAGATAATATTTTTGCATTCCTGGCATATAAAAAAGCACATACCCAAACCTAGCACCAAGTATTATTCCAATTTCTGCCCAAATAAAATATTCATCAATTATCTTTTTACTAAATCCAAATTTTTCACCAAACTTAATAGCCAAAAAATACCCAGTAATTAAAGCTAAAATATACATAATTGCATACCAATGAATCTTAAATCCAAACAAAGAAAAAGCAATAGGATTAATGTGAGAATAAATATGCTGCCAAAACTCTATCAACTATTATCCTTAATTACTTCTGCTATTAATTCAAGCGGGTGTTTAAATAATTTATTATCTCCAACTTTATCAAGATGCTCAGTTATTTGCATTCTACAAGCACTGCACTCTGCACTTACAATCTCAGCATCAACTTTTTTAATCATTTCGGCTTTAATAAGTCCTTCTTTTCGTGCTAAATCAAATTTTTCACTCTGCATTGTAATACCACCAAATCCACAACAAACATTTGAATCTTCCATTTCATTAATTATATAGTTTTTAGAAATTAAATTTCTTGGCTCAGCTCTTATATTAAACACTTTTCCAAAATGGCAAGCATCATGATATGTAACTTTTTTATCTGATTTTTTAATCTCTTCAAGTCTTTTTTCAAGGTCTGTATATTTATAAAGCCACTCAGTTGTTCCAAAAATTTTTGATTTTATTTTTTTATGTCTATCAAGCCACTCTGGCATATAATGTTTTATATACTCTTCATAATCTTTTTTTAGCATTGCTGTACATGTAGCTTCTGGTACCAAAATAGCATCTACTTCATCTATAAAACTCTCAAAATACTCTATATTTCTTTTTATAAGCTCTTCTGTAGTTTTAAAATCCCCAGTAAAATAAGCAGGAGCCCCACAGCAAGCCTGTTTTTTTGGAATAAAAATATCAATATTTAAAAATTTTAAAATCTCTACTAAACTATCTCCAACTTCTACATAATTATAATTTGCAAGACATCCTATAAAAATAGCAACTCTTTTTTGAGCATTTTTAGCTGGAATTCTCTCAGGATATTTTTTTAAAAAGCTTTTTTTTCTAAAAGCTGGCAGAAGTCTTCCTTTTTTTAGCATTGGAAGATTAAATCTGCTTCTAATTGATTTTTTTTCTTCTTCTATTTTAAATCCACAAGTTTGAAAATAAAACCCAAGTTTACTTACTAAATCATATGCCCATCTATGTTTTAGCATAAAGAAAAATGCTCTCTTCCACCAAGCAATTCCAAATTTTTCTGCTACTTTTGCTCTTGCATTTTCTATCATAAAATCAGTCGGAAGCGAATTTGGACAAACTTCAACACATTGATTACATAAAAAACATGATTCAACTGTATCTTTTAAGTTTTTATCAATCTCAATCTCTCCTTCATCTACACCTTTTAAAATATCCAAAAATCCTCTAGGAGATGTAGCTTCATCAGGATTTACTCTATGAATTGTGCATCCTGGAATACATTTTCCACATTTAATACACATGTCGCTAACTTCACTAAATTTAAACACTGCTAGCCTTTTTTAAGTGCAATTTATCAAAATAACTATAAAAAGTAAAGTTACTTTTTCTTAAGAGTATTAAGTCTATCAGCCTTGCTTCCAATAGATGTTATTTGAATCCCAAAGTTTCCATCTACAATAACAACCTCACCCTCACCTATCTTTTTATCATCAATTAAAATATCAAGTGGCTCACTTGCAAGCTGGTCAAGCTCAACAACACTTCCTATATCCATTGATATAACATCTTTTAAAAGCATAATCTTACTTCCAATTCTAACTCTTAGCTGAAGTTTAATATCCATAAGCATTTCAAGATTTTTAATATCTTCATTTACTACACTGCTAGAAGAGTGCTCTTTAATTTCTTGATTAAATAAAGATAAAAATACATCATCAAAAAGAATAGAGCAAACTCCTGATATATCTTTTATTTTACAATTAAAATTTACTATGTAAGAATACAAAGAAAAATCATCTCTAGTAGTTACAAATTTAGCATTAATAATTTCAAATTTAAGATTTTCCATATCTGATTGAGCTTCAAGAGTGGTGGATAATGCTCCTAAAATATTTGAAACTATCTCTTTTATAGCATCTAAATCATCTTCATCCACTTCTTCTTTAGCTACTCCATCTCCTCCTAGCATTAAATCACAAATAGCTGTAGATAATGCAGGAGGCAATAAAAAGCACATTCTTCCTTTAGGAGTTACTTTAACTTCTATTTTTACAAAAGGAGGTGTTGGCTCGCCTATATCTTTTGATTGAGATAGCAAAGTAATCTCAGGAGATAATCCAACTAATCCTTCAATTGTCGATTTTATTTCTTCTTGAAGTAATTTTATAAAATCATTCACCCTCTTCTCCTGTTATTTGCTCTAATTTTTGTTTACGTTTAAGCTCTAAATACTCTAAAATCTCTTTAACTTCATCATGCTCTGTTTTTAATTTTTCTTTTATTTTAATGCATTTTCTATATCGTTTTACTCCAAAATCTGCTATAAACTTCTCTCTTCCATCAACTTTTACAAGTGCAGTATCATCAGCTGCTCTATCAAGTTTTATAATATCCCCTACTTCAAGCTCTAATACTTCTTTCATATTAAGTTTTGCATATCCTAAAACTGCTTCAAGCTCTATTTTTGCGCCTCTAAGAAGAGCTCTTAATTCTTTATTTCTAGATTTTCTAGAACTAGAAGTTTCACTAAGCATTAAATCTCTGCTTGCAAGCTTTGGAAGAAGAGATTCAATTGAAATTACTGGATAACATATATTCATCATACCACTTGTTTGACCAATAATAATCTCCATAACTACCATTATTACAATCTCATTTTGAGCTACTATTTGAACTACATTTGGGCTAGATTCTTTTGCCTCAATAATAGGGTAAATCTCCATTATAGGAGACCAAACTTCTTTCATATTTTGAGTAATAACTCTTAATATCTGGTCTAATAGATTTAATTCAATATCTGTAAACTCTCTATTTGCATCAAAAGGCATTCCAGGACCTCCAAGTAACCTATCAATCATTGGAAACACAATACTTGGATTTAATTCAATTACACCTTTTCCATCAAGCGGTTTTAGAGAAAAAACATTAAAAGAAGTAGGAGAAGGCAAACTCATTAAAAATTCTCCATAAGTCATCTGGTCTACTGAGTGGAGTTGAATTTCAACTATACTTCTCATAAGTGAAGAGATATCACTTGCAAGATTTCTTGCCATTTTATCATGTATTGCTCTAATACTTCTTAATTGCTCTTTACTTACTCTATTTGGGCGTTTAAAATCATATAAAGTAATTTGACGCTGCTCTAATATATCAGGAGTTTTTTCAAGCTCTTCTGGAGCAATATCTTCATCTTCAACAACTTCAAGTAATGCGTCAATCTCTTCTTGTGACAAAATCTCAGCCATTTAAACTTTCCCTTATCTTTTTTATAACTTTTTTATGAATTTGAGACACTCTACTTTCACTTACTTCTAAAATTTCAGCTATTTCTTTTAATGAAAGCTCTTCAAAATAGTAAAGCTGAATAACTAATTGCTCTTTTTCAGGTAATGTTTTTAACACTTTTTTAATTGAATCAATTAATTCTTCTTCTTCAACTTTTTTTTCTATATTTTCAAAATAATTCAATTGCTCTTCTATTGGCATTATAGAATAAACTTCACTTGCCGCTCTTGCGCTTTTAATTTTATCTTCATCTATACCTAATACCTCACTTAGATACTTATCACTTGGCTCATGATTATACTTGCATACATAATCTTGTATTATTTTATCAACTTGTTTTACAATTTTTCTATCATTTCTGCTTAAAATATCAAGTTTCCTTAAAAAATCAAGCATTGCCCCATAAATTCTTTTTTGAGCATATCCCCAAAAATTATCATTAATTTTTGGGTCGTATCTGTGAGAGAGTTTAACAAGCTCTTCATATCCAATTGATACTAAATCATTAAAATCTACACTATCTGGAATTCTCTCTTTTAATTTTGCTGCCATCGCTTTTACTGCTGGCATGTAATCACTTGCTAATTGTTTTTTATATTCTGATAATTCTTTTATATAAGGATTACTCATTTTTTCCTTTTCCTTATAAAATCTAATTCTTCTTCTTCAACTTTTTTTATAAATTCATAATTTTCTATTATAAAATCTTCACTTTTTTCCAAATTCTTAATTTGAGCATCTAAAATCTCATCAATCTCTTTTTTATTAAAAAAAACTATTTGTTTAATATCTAAAAATTTTATAAATAAAGAAACACCACCTAATGCAATAACATAAAAAATAGCGGTTATAAAAATTGTAGCAAATAAAAACTCAAAAAAATCAAATCCTTTAATAATTGAAAAAATAATTCCTATAAAAAATCCACTAACAGTTGCAAAATAGATAAAATTTTCTCCTCTCATTTAAAATCCTGAAAATATTTTTTTGAAAAAATCTTTTATACCACTTTTATTCTCAAACACTTTTCTCTCTGATATTTTAGCGATTTTTTTTGCAATATTAAACATTTGCTCACTAACATTAGCACTTGGAAACTCTTTTACAAATATTTCTCTTTTAATAGAAGAATTTGTGATAATTTTGCTTTTTTGTATAAATCCTAACATTTGAAGTCTAAAATCACTTTTTAAATTACTTTTTGCGACATCAAAAATAGTCTTAAAAACATTTCTTGCTTCTTTTTCACTGCTTACTTCATTTAGTATCATATAAATTATATCTTTTTTCTCACTCAATACCTTTATCATTGCATAAGCATCTGTAATTGCCGCAGGCTCAGGAACTGTTACTACTATTACATCATCAGCTGCTTCTAAAAAAACTTGAACTCTTTTATCAATTCCAGCACTTGTATCTATAATAAAAAAATCATAATCTTTTAAAAAATCAAGCTGAGTAAAAAAATTGCTTAAATTTTTCTCATCTGCATATTTAATAATATCTTCCCCACTCTCACCAGGAATTAAAGTAAATCCTTTTTCTATATCTACTGCTACATCTTTTAATTCACACTCACCCTTTAAAACATTAAAAATATTTTTTTTAGCATTTACTCTAAGCAACACATCAAGATTAGCAAGCCCTATATCTGCATCAAATAAAGCTACTTTAAATCCAAGAGAATGAAGGGCATACCCTAAATTTGCACTAATTGTAGATTTTCCAACTCCACCTTTGCCACTTGTTATAGCAATAACTCTTGTTGGAAGCTCTTTTTTACTTTCAGTTTGAACTAAATTTTTCAATTTATCAGCTTGAGTTTTCAACTAAGCTCCTTTTCTAAAATACCCTTTAAAATATAATCAGCATTAGCTTCAATCAAATCATCAGGAACCTCTTGACCAATTGAGAGATAGCTAACTGGCTTTTTTGTATCAATTAATAAAGAGAGCAAATTCCCATAACTTTTAGTTTCATCAAGCTTTGTAAAAATAAAAGTATCTATTGGCAAAATTGAAAAATTATTATAAATATCGACTAAATCTTCATACTTAGTAATTGCTGAGAGAACTAAATTTACATTAATTTCTGCAAATGAATTAACTTTTAAAAAACTAGAGAGTTTTTCTATTTTTTCTTTATCATGCTGAGAGCTTCCAACTGTATCAATTAAAATATAATCATTATGCCTAAGAGCATTAAGCGCCTCTTCAAAATCACTAGGGTCTACTACCGTTTCAATTGGAAGTCTCATCATTTTAGCATATGTCATCAACTGCTCAACCGCTCCAATTCTATAAGTATCAAGAGTAATTATCCCAACTTTATGGCGAGAATTAAGTTGATACGCATATCTTGCAGCAAGTTTAGCAATAGTTGTAGTTTTTCCAACTCCTGTAGGACCTACAAACATCATTATTTTTTTATGCGGAGGTTTTACTTCTCTTTCAATTCTTATTGGAATCATTTTTTTTAGTAATGTATAAAAATATCTTTTTATAGCTTCTCTATTTTTCCTCATTTTAAGAGGCATATATTTAATGGTAAGTTTCATGATTTCATCTAAATGTTTTGGAGCAATTCCACTAGCTTTTGTTAAAGCATAAATTTCGCTAAATTCCGGAGGCAATTCAAGCTCATTTTTATTTGCTACATCCCATACGGCAGCTTGTAAAAATTTAAGTGTATCTGAAATCTTTTTAATTTCTTCTTTTAAACTCACAATCTCTTGATTTACAACAGGTGGTTTTTCATCTGAGAGATTATTTATCTCTTTGATATTATTTATCTCTTTTGCCGCATTTGATATTTTTAATAAAACATCTTCTTTATTATCTTCGATTGCTACTACAATTTCATAAAGACCTGGAGAGTTTAGAGTTTTTCTTTTTATCTCTTTGCTAGAGATTATAACAACATCATCTCCAAGCTCTGATTTTATTTTATTTAAAGTTTGTGTATAACTCTCTCCCCTATAAGTTTTTAGCTTCAATTTTATCCTTTAGAGCTAATGGTACCAAAACCGAATCTCTTTGTTTAAAAAAAGGATGAGGTATTATTAGTTTTGGTTTGTTAATTTTAAGATTATCATAAATAATTATATCTAAATCTAACGTCCTTGGTGCATTTTTAAAACTTCTTTTTCTTCCAAATTTTTTTTCTGTATACATTAAAAAATTCAAAAGCTCAAAAGGTGAAAAATCAGTATAAATTACCATTATAGTATTATAAAAATCTGGCTGATTTAAATACCCAAAAGGAGGATTTTTATAAATTATAGAAGTTTGAACAACATCTATTTTTGGATGGGATGAAAAAAATAAAAAAAGCTTTTTAAATCTTCTTATACAATTTCCTATATTGCATCCAACTCCAATTAAAGCTTTATATGGTTTATTTGATTTTTTTATTTTAGCTGGAAAAAAAGTAGTTTTTATTATTTTCATCTATTTTGGCATTCCTCTACTTGTTATATATCCATAAATTCTTCTCATAATTCTTTTTATAATAGGAGCAAAATCTTTTTTCTTTATTGCTCTTTTTATCGCATTAAAATCCCCTAAATATTTTGCCACTTTATAAAGAATTGAGCGGATTTTGCTTATACTCATAATATTTCTACCTCTCCATCATGATTTATTGCTACCATATCCTCAATTCTTATACCAAATTCTCCTGGAATATAAATTCCAGGCTCAATAGTAAATACCATGCCTTCTTTTAAAATAGTTTCATTTTTTGAATTAATAAAAGGAAATTCATGTATATCAAGCCCTACTCCATGTCCTAAAGAATGAGCAAAATACTTACCATATCCAGCTTTTGTAATAATATCTCTAGCAATTTTATCAAGCTCTTTTGCTTTTATCCCTGGCTTAATAGCTTTTATAGCTTCTTCTTGCGCTTTTAACACAACATCATATACTTTTTGTATATGTTTAGGGAATTTTTGTTTTTTATCCATAGAAATATTATCGCCTACATAAATAGTTCTTGTTCTATCAGAGCAATATCTTTTATATTTAATACCAGCATCAAGTAAAAGTAAATCACCTTTTTTAAGAATTTTTTCACTAACCTCAGCATGAGGTTTTGCAGCATTTTCATTAATAGCTACAATTGGCTCAAAACTTAATTGACGTCTTCCTCTATTAGTTAGCTTTTCTTTAAATCTATAGCTTAGCTCAAACTCATCAATATCAGTTTCAATAACATTTTTAAATTCTTCAAAAGCTTCTGCTCCAAGTTTTACAGCTTCTTTAATAATTTCAAGCTCATTTGGTGTTTTAATCATTCTTTTTTTAAATGAAAAGTTTTCTTCATTTTGCAAATTTGCTACTTTAGATAACTCTATATAATTATTATAACTCCAATTATTTGGGTCAATTTTTAATCTTTTTATCTTATGCCTTAAAATAAGCTCTTTTGCTTTTTTAACTAAATCTCTAGCTTCAATAACTTTAGCTTTAGCTTTTTCTTTTGCATCAAGAGTATATCTTCCATCAGTAATTACATACTTTTCACCATCAAGTGAGAGAAAAAGAGCATTATCACTGCTCCATCCGCATTCATAATAAATCTCATTTTCTTTATTTAAAATGTAATTCATTATTTATTTTGTCCTTGTTTTAATTCATTTAAAATTTGTATCATTGCAATAAGTGCTAAATGATAACTAAATGGACCAAATCCTGTAATAGTTCCTGCAACTACTGGTGAGATTAGTGATTTTTGTCTAAATTCTTCTCTTGCAGCAGTATTACTAATATGCACTTCAATTGTAGGTAATCTAACAGCTGCAATAGCATCTCTAATTGAGATTGAAGTATGAGTTAAAGCTGCAGGATTTATAATAATACCATTTGTTCCATCAGTTAAACTCTCTTGAATAGCATCTACAATATCCCCTTCATGATTTGATTGAAAAAATTCAATATCAAATCCATTTTGTTTAGCAAAAGTTTCCATATTTTTGTTAATATCTTCAAGCTTTAATGGTCCATAAATATTTGGCTCTCTAATTCCTAGCAGATTTAAATTAGGTCCATGAATTACTTTTATTTTCATTTTTATCCTTTTTTTATTGTTATTTTACTAAAATTTTGGCATAAATACTTAAAAAAAGGATTAGTTTTGATAAAGCTAAAAGCTGATTATGTAATAACTATGAATGAAAAAAATGAAGTTTTAAAAAATGCAGAAGTTTTATTTGATAAAAAAATAATTGATGTGGGATATAATCTAAAAGGAGAAGAGATATACCTTGGTAAAAACTCTGTATTAATGCCAGCACTTATAAATGCTCACACTCATCTTGAATTTAGCAAAAATAAAACTCTTCTTGATTATGGAGATTTTATAACCTGGCTTGAGTGTGTAATTGATAAAAGAGAAGAATTATTTATCTCCTGCAAAGGAGAATGCTATAAAAATGCAATAGAAGAGATGAAAAAAAGTGGAGTTTGTGCATTTGGAGAAATAAGCTCAAGTGGAAATGATTTAAAATATTTAAAACACTCTCCTTTAAAAGTTGTATACTTTAACGAGATAATAGGAGCAAATCCTGCAATTGTAGATGTAATGTATCAAGACTTTTTAAATAGATTTAATGAATCTAAAAAATTAGAAAATGAAAAATTTAAAGTAGGTGTTTCTATTCACTCACCTTACTCAGTACATCCTATTTTAATGGATAAAGTAATATCTCTTGCAAAAGAAGAAAACTTACCAATTCAAGCACACTTTATGGAAAGCAAAGCTGAAAGACTCTGGCTTGATAAAGGTGAGGGTGAATTTAAAATATTTTTTGAAAAACACTTTAAAAATGCTAAACCTTTAATTAAGCCTATTGAATTTTTAGAAAAATTTAAAGATACAAATACTACTTTTGTACACTGCGTGCATGCAAATGATAAAGAATTACAAAAAATTAACGAAATAAAAGCTTTTATAGCTCATTGCCCAGTCTCAAACAGACTTTTAAATGTAGGAAAACTAGATTTAGAAAAAGTTAAAAACAATCACATAGACTACTCAGTAGCAACTGATGGACTTAGTAGCAATTACTCTTTAAATCTTTTTAAAGAAATAAGAGCAGCCCTACTTATGCATACAGAGCTTCATCCAAAATATTTAGCAAAAGATTTGCTAAAAGCCGTAACAAAAATTGCTGCAAAAGAGCTTAATTTGAATAATGGAAGCTTAGAAAAAGGAAAAGATGCAGATTTAATATCTTTTAAACTCCCATCAGAAGTAAAAGATATTGAATATCTGCCTTTACATATCATTCTTCATACTAATGAGGTAGAAAAACTTTATATAAACGGAGAAGAGATTTAGTTTTTATTTGTAATATCTATAATCTCTACTCTTCTATTAAGTGCCCTATTAGTAGATGTAGTATTTGGCACTAAAGGATATTTCTCTCCATATCCTTTAACAACTATTCTTTTTGGATTTACTTTATACTCATTTACTAAAATATCTCTTACCGCTTGCGCTCTTTTTAGCGATAATTTTAAATTATAATCTTGTGGACCTATATTGTCTGTATAACCATCGATTTCTATTTTAAGATTTGGATTAGCTTTTAGTGTTGTTGCTATCTTTTTAATTTCTGGATAATAAATTTTTTTTACTTTTGCACTATTAAAATCAAAATGAAATCTCAAAGTTGTAATTATCGGACATCCATAATGATTTACAATTACACCTTTTGGCGTATTTGGACATTTATCTAATTCATCGATTATACCATCGTTGTCTGAATCTTTAATTTTTTCTTTAACATATACTTTTTTGATTATAACTTTTGGTTTTTGAGTTTCGTTTTTATCTCTCCAACCTATTACTTTTTTATTTCCCGCAAGCTCTACTACACTAGTAGCCATCGGTTTTTCAGCACATCCTAAAAACAATAATACCCCAGTTGTAATAATAAAAATTTTTTTCATTTTCTCTCCTAAATTAATATTTCTCTTTGACCTTTTGCGTTTGGCGGTGATAGAATTCCTTTTCTCTCCATTTGCTCGATTATATTAGCAGCTCTATTATACCCAATTTGAAGCCTTCTTTGAAGATAACTTATACTTGTTCTTTTTTCGGTGAGTATTATTTTTTTCGCTTCTTCAAATAATTCATCCACATCTTCTATATCTTCTTCAACACCACTTTCATTTTCTATTGTATTAATAATAGAATTATCATACTCAACTTCTCTTTGAGATTTTAAAAATTCTACTACTTTTTCTATCTCTTCTTCGGTAGTAAAAGGAGCATGAAGTCTTAAAAGCCCTGTAATACCAGGAGGTGTAAAAAGCATATCTCCTCTACCTAGCAAACTCTCAGCTCCAAATTGGTCTAAAATTACTTTTGAATCAATTTTTTGCCCTACTTTAAAACTTATTCTACTTGGTAAATTAGCCTTAATTAAACCAGTTACTACATCCACGCTAGGACGCTGAGTTGCTACTATTAAATGAATTCCGCTAGCCCTTGCCATTTGAGCAAGTCTTGCAATAGAATACTCTACATCTTTACCACTAGTCATCATCAAATCAGCTAGCTCATCAATAATAATTACAATATAAGGCAGTTTTTCTTTGGCTTTTTTATTATAGCTTTCAATATTTTTAACTTTCATTTTTGCCATTAGTTTATAGCGTCTCTCCATCTCTTTTACCATTGCATTAAGTGCTGTTATTGCTTTTTTAGGCTCAGTTATTACAGGCGTTAAGAGATGTGGAATATCGTTATAAATAGAAAATTCAAGCATTTTAGGGTCAATCATTACAAATTTAAGCTCATCTGGAGAATTTCTATAAAGCAAAGATAAAATCATCGCATTAATTCCAACACTTTTACCACTTCCTGTAGTACCTGCTATTAATAGATGTGGAAGTTTTGCCAAATCTGTTACAAAAGGCTCTCCTACTATATCTTTACCAAGTGCTAAAGTTAGAGGAGATTTTGACTTTTTAAAAATATCACTCTCAAGAATTTCTCTAAGATAAATTGTCTCTTGTTTTTCATTTGGAATTTCTATTCCTACTACATCTTTGCCAGGAATTGGAGCTTGAATTCTAATTGACTTAGCCTTAAGAGCCATTGCTAAATCATCTTGAAGAGCTAAAATTTTACTAACCTTAATATGAGGGAGTGGCTTAAATTCAAAAGTAGTAACAACCGGTCCTACATAATATCTTACAACATCACCTTCAATTTTAAATTGCTTTAATTTCTCTATTAAAATTTTTATTTTTTTATCAATTTCAGCTTCATTAATTTCTGCTTTTTTCTTAGGAGGTTTAGCTAAAAAATCTAAAGGCGGAAATTTCCAGTTTTTAGGTTTACTTCTCTCTCCTATTTCAATTTGACTAAGAAGCTTTTTAGTATCTTCAAGCTCAGTTGCTTTTTTAACTTCTAATCTCTCAACACTATCTTTTTTTTCTAGTGTTGTATTTTCTATTTCTTCATTGTTTATTCTTTTTTCTTCTTCACTTACTACTTCTTTTATCTCTTTTTTATCTTCAATTTCTACTTTATTCTCTATTTTTTCCTCATTTCCAACTTCTTCATAATCAAGCTCAATATTTTCTACATTATAATCATCTTCAAACGAATTTACATAATTATCTTCTTTATTATCTTCTTTATTAAAATCTTCATCTACATTTTCATCTTTGCTCTTTTTTAACTTAAAATTTTTAAAATAATTAAACACTTCTTCTTCAAAAACCATAAAAATACCCCATCCGCCTATTACTAACACTAATAAAACAACTCCTAAAATCCCTATAAATTCACTTAAAGTATTTACAAATAAATTACCAACTATCCCTTTTTTTAAAATTAAGCTTTGAATAAATAAAAAATCAAAAAACAGTATTAATATCCCAAGTGCCCGCAAAGAGTTTTTAAAATCAAATTTATTTTTGAAAGCTAGATAAAGTATCCATAAAAGATACAAAAACACTAAATAAGCAAAATATCCAAAAAGTTTTAGATTAAGTTTTCCTAAAAATTCTCCTATTTTACCCACATAATGAAAATTTGGAAAAGCGGTTGAAATACCAATAAATAAAATAATAGAAAATAAAAACAAAAAAAGAGCTTTTCTTAAAATCCTAAATCCTTTTTTTGATGGAATTTTATCTTAAAAAGTCAAGAAGCGTCAAATTACTAACTTTTGCAATACTTGCAAGAAGTGCTTTATAAGAAGTTTCAATAGAGTTTAATTTCATTGTAGCTTCGCCAATATCAGTGTCAATATTTTGAGATTGCAATGATAATACGTGGTTTTTAAGCATTTCTACTCTCTCAATACTCAAATCAAATTCCTGAGAGATTGCCCCAATTTTAGCATGACTTCTTCTTACTCTATCCATTACATGCTCAATTGCTTCAATAGCACCTTGTATACCAAAATTTCTAGGATTTGCTAAGTTACTATTTGCATAATGATTACCATTCTCAACTGCTTTAATTGCATTTTGAAGTGTTTTAAAAAAATCTGTTTGAGGCTCATCTATTGTAATTGCATTATTTGCTTGAAAAGAAAAATTTTCATTAAATAAACTCACTCTTATATTCTTATCTGTTTTTAAATAAAATCTACCTTTATTATCTACTAAGCCTTTTACTATTTTGTTAGCAGCTTTAATAGAATCTTCATAAGAAGAATCTGGAAGATTTTGAGTAACAAGCATAGACACTACATCTGCTAATTGCTTAAAAGTTACTCCTTTAGTAATTTTTTCTTTTTGACATAACTTGCAAGTTTTATTATCTAAGTAATTTACAGTTGTTATATGAGTATGAGCTGGAGTTTTTTCGCCAGATTCATTTAAAATATCATAAATTTTACCATCAATCTCAAATGTAGATAAATGCCCATTACTATCTGGCGTATCTCTTAGAGTAATTGTTGCTCTTTTAAAATTTCCATTAATATCAAAAAACCTCATCTCAATTGTTTGAGGAAAAGAGATATTATCAATAGTATCAGCTATAACACTATTATTAGTAGCATAACTTTGAGCATTAGGATTTTGTTGAATAATTAAATTTCCATCTTTATAAATATACTCTCTATCAGCTATTATGTTAGAGACATTAGATTCTAACTTATTGCCATTTTTTTCAAAAAATAATTCATTAAAATTAGCTATATCCTCACTTCTAAAAGCTTCTAAATTAGAATTATTAGCTTCTTTTGCAGTAATTGATAAAGAAAATTTAGATTTTTGAGTGTTATCTATTGTATTATCTTCCATAATAATTTCGCCATTTTCAATTCTTGCATCTACTCCAAAATTATTTTTGATTGTATCTAACAAATCTTGCATTGTAGTATTAGAATCTATTGAAAAATTTATATCTACACTATTTCCATTTACATCTGTTCCGCTAAGCTCTAGATGCTCAATATTTGCAATATTTCCATCACTTGCATCATATGCGCTAACTCCTATAACATCTTGAATTTTATCACTTGCAATTGCATCTCTTGAATTATCAAGAAGCTTAAAGTTTGAAAAAAATTTAAAAGTTTTATTATCCTTAAATCCTCCATTTGCACTAATAGTATCTAAGTTTCTAATAGAATTAAAATTACTTTTTTGAAAAATAGCAATATCATAAGGATTTCCCAAAGAATCGCCTCTTATTAAATCTTTTATTGAAGAAGGAGCGCTTTGTCCTTTAAAACTTTTTCCACCAGCAACCATATAAAAATCAGTAATCATTTTTCCAGTATTTAAATCTTTTATTTGAATCTCTCCAGCATCATTTAAGTATACATCTACCCTTTTAAAAGTAGACGTATTTCCATAAATTTCTCCTATTTTATCTAATAAAGTTTTTATACTATCATCATTACTTAAACTAAATGAAGCATTAATAACACTTCCATCGCTTTTTTTACCTTTTATGAAGAAATAATTAACTCCTGAAGTGTAAGTTTCATCGCTATTTTTAAAATCTCTAATACCTGTTAATACCCTAAGAGGAGAATTAACATCGCTTATTGTAATTTTTTGAGGCTTAGCTCCTTCTTTATTAGCTATAGAATCTTGAGGGTTATCTTTATCTATATATAGTTTTCCATCTTTTCTTACCACAAAATTTGGAAATTCTTTTAATTTATTATATTGAATTACATTTAAACTAAGATGCTTTTTATAATCATCATCTCTTCCTAAAAATAAACTTTTACCATCAATATTATATTCCCTCTCAACGCCTTTTCCCAAAAAAGCTTTAACTTTTTTATCATTACCCTGATATTCAAAATCTTCACTAATTGGTTTTTTATCAAACGCACTACCACTAAAAATATACTTTCCATCAAGCGAAGTATTTGCTAAATCCTTTAAATGATTAAGCTCTCCTTTTAATTCTTTTGCTATAGCTTCTCTAGAAGTTAAATTATTTGTATCATTTGCAGCTTGTATTAATTTAACCTTAAAAGAATTTAGAGTATTAGAAATTTCATTTAAAATAGTATCAGTTTCATTTGCAAACGTCTTAGCAAACTGCGCACTTTTTTTTATCTCCTCAAATGAATTAATCTCTTCTTGAAATTTTAAATCTTTTGTAAAAATAACAGGATTATCATACATATATTCAATTTTTTTTCCAGAAGAGAGCTGATATTGTACTTTTGTTAAAGCTTCTAAATTTTTTTGCTGATTAAGAATAAAGTTATTATATAACGTAAATTGAGTCACTCTCATAAATTACCTTTTTTTGAGCTTAAGCAAAATTTATTCCTTAACTATTTTTTTTAACTTTTCATTTAATTTCGCAATTTTTTCAATTAAAGTATTAATTTTCTCTATAGACTCTACATCCACATCATAAAGCTCATTAAAGATATCTTTAAAATCTTGCAATAATCCATACATTTTATCAGTTATGTTAACTAATGTTTTACTCTCTTTAATAATATTTGAAGAATTTTGTTTTAAAGAGTTTATAGTAACTTCTACTTCTTTTGTAGCCTCTTGGGTTCTCTCTGCTAGTTTTCTAACCTCATCAGCAACTACTGCAAATCCTCTCCCATGCTCGCCTGCTCTTGCTGCCTCAATTGCAGCATTAAGTGCTAAAAGGTTTGTTTGCTCTGAAATATCTTTAATTAGCTGAATTACATTATTAATCTCTTCTACAGAAGTTTTAAGACCTTCAAAATTATCAGCAGTATTAGTACTAAATCTTACTATCTCATCAATTTTAGCATTTAAAAGCTCAAATGTCTCTTTTAAATCTTTAATTAAACTTTTAATAATCTCTCGCATCTTTTTTAGATATTGGGCTTCTTGTAAAGAATTTTCGCTAAGAGCTACCGCTTTTTTTAAATTATCATCGCCTGTTTTTTCTGTTTTTAACTCTTCAATTCTTTTTCTTAACTCATTATTTTCTTTTTTTAAAGTACTATTTTCATATTCAAGCATTCTTAATTTATCATATAACTGCTCATTTTCTTTTTTTAAATTATCTAATTCTTCTTCTTTTTCTAAAAGAGCATTTTTATATTTATTACAAAACATACTTAGCCTTTTTATTTTATAATCGTCAAAAAGCGTTATTTTTTTACATCAAGGGCTTTTGATTTTATTTTTACTTTTGTATTTACAATATCAAAAACATCTCCTACATTAATCTCTTCTAATGAAACTCTTTTGCCATTTTTAACAATTTCCCCAAAACCTTCTTTTTCTCTATTTTGAGGATTTAACGCTTTAAATGCATCTTCTAAAGCTTTTAATTGATTAGATTTTTTATTTAAAACACTTAAAAAAGCATTATCTAAAACTTCAAAAAAAGATAAATTATTTTTTTTAATACGGAAAATATTCTCTATTATATTTTCAAAATTTTTCATTAAAATCTCTATCTCTTTTTGCTCTTTTTTTAATCTATTTTGAGGAGAGAGAGATAAAAATTCATTTTTTAAAATATCAATTTCGTTTTGTTTTATATTAAAAATAGTTTTTATGCTATTATCAAATTTATCTTCTAAAACTCTTAACTCTTCTTCTTTTATGAAAATTTTCTTATCAATTGAATTTGATTTTAAAAGCTCATACAAATACACAATATTTCTCTCTTTTTTAGAAATTATTGTACTCATTTTATAGTTAAAAATATTTATCATCTCATCAATCATCATAAGTATTTCATTGCTATCTGGAAGGGCGATTTCTATTGCATTAGATGGGGTAGCAGCTCTTTTATCTGCTACAAAATCACTTATCAAATAATCAATCTCATGTCCTACTGCAGATATTATAGGAGTTTTTGCTTCAAATATAGCATCAGCTACTACTCTTTCATTAAAAGCCCACAAATCTTCTTTGCTTCCTCCTCCTCTTCCTACAATAATTAAATCAAATTTACTTCCATCTTCAAATACAAATTCATCTGCTAATTTTATTTTTCTTGCTATATCCTCAGCCGCCATCTCACCTTGAACTAGCGTATCAAACAAATAAAATTTTGTAAGTCTCCATCTTTTATTTGCAATTCTTAGCATATCTTGCAAAGCTGCAGCAGTTGAAGAAGTAATAATAGCTATTTTTTTAGGAAATTTAGGCAGAGGTTTTTTCTTACTTTCATCAAAATAACCAAGTTTATAAAGCTCTTCTTTTAATTGCTCATAAGCAAGTTGTAATGCTCCTATTCCACTAGGCTCTATATTTTGGGCTATAAGTTTATACTCTCCTCTTGGAACATACAAATTAACAGCACCATAAACTAAAACTTTCTCACCGGGTTTGAGTTTAAATTTTAGTTTTTTTAAATTACTCTTCCACATTGCACAATTAATTGAAGAGTTTTCATCTTTTATTGTAAAATATAAATGACCTGAAGAATGATATGTAGCTTTACTAACTTCACCTTCAACTAAGACAATTTCAAAATGACTCTCAAGAATAGATTTTATTTGATTATTTAGTTGAGTTACACTTATTGGTTTCAAAAAAGAGCCTTTTTAATAATTTATTTCGTCACAATTCTCTTAATTCTTGGGGAAATTTTTACTAAAATATCATAAGTTATTGTATCAAAGTTTTTAACAAACTCTTTAACATCATCAAATACTATAACTTCTTTTTTAAATTCTCCTAAAACTGACATATAATCCATTGAAATTTTCCCAATAGCCTCAGTATCTTTTAATTTGCATCCATTCTTAAAATACGGAATACCATCTGCATATCCTACATCAATAGTTGTAATTTTGACTTTTTCTTTACTAAAAAATTTTTTATTATATCCAACACCATCATTTTCAATTTCTCTACTACTTACAACATTTGCAACCAAACTCATAACCGGCTCATACCCTTCAATCCCACCATATATCGCAATTCCTGGACGCACATAATCAAATGTATCAGGAAGTTTTGTTAAAGCCGTTGAATTTGCTATATGAAAATATGGTCTTTTTAGGGTATTTATTTTGCAAAAATGCTCTATCTTTTCTTTTACCTGTTTAAACTTTTGATATTGAATAAATGTATCACAATTTTCTTCTTCAGAGCAGCAAAAATGAGAAAAAACTCCTCTTAACTCAAAACCTTTTTTTAGAATAATTTCTAATGCTTCATCAACCTCATCTATCTCAATCCCATTTCTATTCATTCCGGTATTAATTTTTAAATGTATATACGGATGACGATTTTTTTTAAGTTGAGAGAGAGAATTAATTGCATAAGAGATATTTAAAGCATTTCTATTTGTTTGAGGATTAAATACTAAAATTTCTTCAAAAAAACCTTTAATTATTTCCGCTTCATTATTGTTTCTTACACATACTTTTTTTATTCCATACTCTTTTAAAAGTTTTGAAATAGTAACAATTCCATGCCCATAGGCATTGTCTTTTATAACAGCTAAAATATTAGGATTTATTGAAGAAATTTTGGATAAATTGCTAAAAAGATTAGATTTATTTATATATATTGTAGCCACAAGGGATTACCCTTTAAGTGGCTTAATAGCATCAAATGGATTTTCAATAACTCTTTTTCTATCAACTACATAAGGAATTAATGCCACTTGTCTTGCTCTTTTAATAGCTTTTTGCACCATATCTTGATGTTTTTTGCATGTACCAGTAAGACGTCTTGGCATAATTTTGTATCTCTCAGATAAAGAGTATTTAATTAATTCTAAATCTTTATATCCGATATAATCTACTTTCATTTCACAATATTTACATCTTTTTTTTCCATATTTTTTCTTTGGGTCTTGTGCCATTGTCTATCCTTTAAAATGGTATATCATCTTCATCAATATCTATTGATGGAACTTCATTTTGTTTTGTTTGTGGTTGCATCTGCGGCTTACTATCAAATTCGCCCTCACTTTGTGCTTTAGAATCCATAAATTGTAATTTCTCAGCAACAATTGAGTGTTTAGAGCGTTTTTGACCTGTGCTATCTACCCATTGCTCAAATACCAATCTACCCTCAACTAAAACTCTTCTACCTTTTGCTAAATACTGATTAGCAATTTCTGCGCTTCTACCAAACACGGTTATATCTATAAACATAACTTCTTGTTTATTCTCACCTGTCATAGTATCTTTATAGCTTCTATTGGTTGCAAGACCAAATTTTGCTATAGCAGTACCAGATGGAGTATATTTAAGCTCTACATCTCTGGTTAAATTACCAACTAAAATAACTTTATTGTACATTTTTTACCATTTCTTCCCAGCGTTTAATATCTTTTTTTGTTTCATATTTTACAGTCATAAATCTTAGTAAATCTTCGTTATATCTCATTTGTCTCTCAAGCTCAAGTACAGCTTCAGCTGGAGCTTTATAATAAATTATATAATAATGACCTCTCTCAAATTTTTCAATAGGATATGCTAGCTCTCTAACACCTATATTATCAACTGCAACTACTTCTCCACCATTTTGAGTAATTACATTTTTAATATTTTCTACAACTTTTTCTCTCTCTTCATCGCTAAGCGTAGGCTTTACAATAAACATAGTCTCATAATGTCTCATTAAATCTCCTTTTGGCTTTTTAGCCCCGTTTGCTTGGAGCAAGGAGGCATATATTTTTGAAGTGAAATTATACAATAATTTAAAAAAAAAACCAATAACATAAATTGCACTTAATATGCCTATAATTTTTTTGTAGCTAATCATTGTTTTAGCAAGTATTTAATTTAATGTATAATTACAAAAAAAAAGGAGAAATTATGAGCAAAAAAAGAGTTGCTATAAATGGTCTTGGAAGAATTGGTAAAATGGTGCTTTGGCATTATATTATTAATAAACCTAAAAATATAGAAATAGTAGCAGCAAATGGTGGAAGTGGAAGTGCTGAAGATTTAGCTTATATGCTCAAATTTGATAGTGTACATGGAAGATTTCCAGCTGATATTAGTTATACAGATGATACTTTAAAAGTTGGAGATATGGAAATAAAATTAGTTACAGGAAGAGAGCCTGAGAGTTTGCCATGGAATGAGCTAGGAGTTGATATAGTACTTGAGTGTACTGGAAAATTTACAAAAAGAGATGCAGCTGCAAAACATTTAAAAGCTGGCGCTAAAAAAGTAATAATATCTGCTCCTAGCAAAGATGCAGATGTTACCATAGTAATGGGAGTAAATCATGATTGGTATGAGCCAAGTAAACATGATGTAATTTCAAATGCGTCTTGTACTACAAACTCACTAGCACCTGCAATTAAAGTACTTAATGATAATTTCGGAATAGAAAGTGCACTTGTAACAACTGTACATGCTTATACATCTTCTCAAGTTACAGTTGATAGAAAAATGCCAGGAAAACACAGAAGAGGACGTGCAGCAGCTATTAATATTATACCAACAAGCACAGGTGCGGCAATAGCAACAACAAAAGTTATACCAGAACTTCAAGGCAAAATGGATGCAAAAGCTCTAAGAGTGCCAGTTGCAGATGTAGCAATTACTGATATTTCAGCAACTTTAAAAAAGAATGTAAGCGCTGAGGAGATAAATAAAGCATTTGAAGAAGCAATGAATTCATATCTTAAAGGTATTTTAGAAATTACATATGATGAAGTTGTATCAACTGATATGATAAATAATCCTCACTCAAGTATTATAGATGGGCTCTCAACAATGGTAGTTGATGGAAATAAAGCTAAAGTATTTGCATGGTATGATAATGAATTTGGATACTCTGGAAGATTATTAGAGCTTGCAGATTTAGTTGCTTCAAAAATGTAAAGGGAGAAATCCCTTTTAACTTTTAGCAAGTTTGCTAATATAAGCGTTTGATACTCCTAAAAATCTTGCAATTTCACTATATTTATATCCATTTGCTTTTGCAGCTTTGATTGCTTCTTTTTTATCTTTATACTCTTCAAAAAATTCTGATAGTTTTTTTCTAATTACTTTTACTTCTCCATCTACTATTATTATTTTTGGCTCTTTGTAAATCTCTTCTAATTCATGTTTTTCTAAAGGTTTTCTAAGCCACTCTATATACTCCTCTAAAGGCTTTTGTAAAATTTTACTATCTCTTATAATTTCAAAAAATTTAGTTTTTTTAAGTCTAAGAGCTAGAGATTGATATTCCCATTTAGTTACATCATCTACTAAATTTAAGGCAACTGCATTTCTTTCAATATATTTAACTACTCTCCAAAAATGCTCTTCATCAAAAAGCATATAACTCTCAAATCTACCTTTCCACAGATGCCCTACTCTTCCACTTTTAAAGTTATACCAAGCAGCATAAGCAGAATTTAAAAATCTCATAGCTTCACTTAAGTTTGGTAAAGTTGTCTCAAGCAAAATATGATAATGAGTTGGAAGCAATGTAAAGGCATGAATTTTTATTTTATAATCATATGTAGTTTTTAACATAAGCTCTAAAAATTTATGAAAATCCTCTTTTTGCTCAAAAACTATACTTTCATTTACACCTCTATTTACTATATGATAAAATCCCGGCTCGTTTATTCTTGGTTTTCTTGCCATATCTTTCCTTTGACCCTTATAAATTTGACTAAAATATTACATAAATTTTACATCTTTTTCAAGGGATTTTAAATTTTTTCTACTCTAATAATTTTATTTCCATTCATTATTAATCTTACTCTATCTCCTTTTTTGAGTTTTACACCTTTTACAATTACTACAATCTCTCTTCCATCATCAAGCCTTATAAAAAGCTCTTCTCCATTTGCTTTATCAAGCTCATACCCTGCAAGAGCACCCGTTATTCCACCTATTAAAGTAGATAAAACATTTCCTTTCCCTCCCCCAAACATACTACCAAGCACACTACCACTCATAGCACCAACCATTACTCCATTTCCATTATCTTTTAAAATAACTTTCTTTACATCTTCAACTATACCAGTTTTATAAGTAAACATTTTATTAGTTTCATACACATCAACCTCATTAGAATTATACATTTGAGTACATCCACTAAATAATATAGCTATAACTCCTAAAATAAATAAATATTTTCTCATTTAATATCCTTTATAATAGCATTCACAATAGCATCAAAAGCATCATTTATACAATTATAATTTTTACACTTTTCACTGAAGTTTACTTTTTTAACTTTAGAGTTTATATAAACTCTTGCATGCATATATAATTTATCATCTTTTAAATAAAAATCGTCAATTTTTATATCAACTTTATATTTTGCATCTCCATCCCATGGATACAAAAACACTTTTGAATTACATAATGCATTTGATAATTTAGTGCTAACAATATTTATAGGCTCTTTTGAAATATAAAGATTTGTATCTTTTAATATATGCTCGTTTAATTCTAATATTTCTAAGTCTTTCATATAATAAGGAAGTGTTACTTCTTTTATTCCTATGCTAACGCTTTCGTTTTTAACACATTTATGATTTGTTGGCACAAAAACAAATTTCTTATTTGAGCATCCTAAAAAAATTAATAAAAACAAAAATAAAATTTTTTTCACTCTAATCTCCTAAAAGTATAGAATTTGGTTTTTTATCGATTTTTATTATTAGTCTATTTAAGTTATTTGTTGTTTTATCTATATCATATAAAACTTTTGAGACTTTTTTATAAAATAATGAATTATTTGAATATGTTTTTAAAGTATCATTTAAAGTTTTTAAAAGCTCATTTGAATTATCAAGTAATTGATTAATCTTAGGATTACTTACAAAATTGCTTATGTTATCACTCATTTTTGATATTGATAAAAGAGTTTTACTAAGCAAAGGTGTAGTTTTAGATATCATCTCATTAAAATTATTTATGCTTTCTTTAAGAGGTAAAGCATTTAATTTATCCAAAAATTTAGATAATTTATCAGCAATACTCTCTTGAGGTTTATAAATTACATTTATTTTAGCTCTCCCATTGAGCATTTCATAAGAATAAGCCTTTTTAGTAAAAACTAAATCTAAATAAGCCCCAAATAAATCCTTTTTAAGAGCTACACTAATTCCTTTATCAAAAAGCTTTTTAATATTTGTGTTAAATGCAGCCACATTAATTTTTAAAATAGCAAAAGAAATAATTTTGTCTTTATTAAAATCAAAATATGATTTTACTTCTTTTATAAATCCTACATTAAACCCTCTAAATTTAATAACCTCATTAGCATTTAAAAGAGAGTTTTGTCTATCAAAAACTGCTATAAATTCTTTATACTGAGCTTTATCTCCTAATTTATTAGCAAAAGCTTCTGCTTTTGATGGATATAATTCAAACACTTTTTTAGTTAAAGATTTATTAAAATCTAAAGTATCAAAAGCTATACCTCCAAAAATAAGCTCTTTTAAACTAGGTGTTGAGAGCTGAAGATAATTTTTAGAAAGAGAAATATCAATTTTTTTCACATTCCAAAATTTAGTAGAATCATTTAAAAATTTTGTATATTTGTTATTAATTGAAATAATTATTTCTACTTTGCCATTATTTTTTAAATTTATCTTCCTTATGCTTCCAACTTTTATATGCTTATAAAATATTGGAAGTTTTTCACTAAGCCCATATGTAGAATCAGCCACTAATTTTAAAATTTTACTATTTAAAATAAAACTATCAAGAGGCGGATTATCAAGACCTTTGAATTTTTCTTTTGTAAAACCTTTAGGTTTTGCATACATTTGAATATATGGTCCGCTAAGCAAAGCATCAAGCCCTCTAACCTGAGTAAGAGCAATTTGAGGCTTTACTATCCAAAATTTAGTAGTGTCGTTTAAAAACGGCTTCATATCTTTATGCATTCTAACATATACTAAAACACCTTCATTTCTCTTCATAATTTCAACTTTTTCTACCTGTCCAACTGCCACATCTCTAAATTTAACAACCGAGCGTTTTGGCTCTAGCCCTCCACTATTTTTAAATTGAATTGTAATTAATGGACCAAGAGAAGAGTAATACTTATAAATAAGCCATCCTCCTACGATTAAAGAAATTATCGGTATTATCCAAACAATTAAATTAACTTCCTTTTTTTTAATCTTTACTTCTAAAATTTCTTCATTCACAATTTGCTCCTATCATTCTTTCATCAAAACTCATCGCACTAAGAATAGTAAAAATTACCATTAATAAAAAATAAAGCACTGCTTTTTGAGGAATTATACTTATATATTGAAAATGAATAATACTTGCCATTACAAACACTACAAAAACATCAAGTAACGACCATGGACCTGATATTTCTATAAATTTATAAAGTTTTCTTTTAAGTTTTATATTTTTGCATGATTTTACACTAATTATTAAATAAAATAAAATTACGAATTTCAAAAAAGGAATAAGTACAGAAGCCAAAAATACAATAATAGCAATAGGATAATCTCCACTTTTCCATAATTCAAAAATTCCACCAATAATAGTACTTGTGTAAGTCAAAAAGAATTTATTTGTTTGCAATATTGGATAGATATTAGCCGGAAAATAGAAAATAACTGCAGTAATTAAAAAAGCTAAAGATGTATAAATAAAAGAATAATCTGTTTTAATCTTTAAACTGCACCTTTTACAATATTCATCAAAAGCAGTATTTGTAGCACCACAATGAATACATCTTACATATTTTTTTCGTATATTTCCCATAATGAATGAACTCCTATTATTTTTACTATGTAAAACATTATACTTAAAAACAAAATATACGCAATAAAGCCAATATCAAAAATTATATCTGCATATGAAAACATTTTTATTAATGAAACTAAAATAGCTATAAAAAATATATCTAAAAAACACCAATCTTTCATTATTGTAATTAAAATTAAAAGTTTTTTTACAAAAGACTTATTAAATTTAACTAACAATAAAAAACTACTCATAAAATATGCAACTGCACAAATAAATGGAAATAAAAAAACACTAAATAAAACAAACAAAGATATAATAATATATCCTTTATTGAACAAAAATAAAATAGCATTAAAAATTCTAAAAGAATCTTCATACCCTATAATATTTATTTTAATAATTGGAAAAAACATTGCTATAATAAAAAAAATAACACCACTTAATACTAAAGAAAATATCTTAAGCTCTATATTTGATTCATATTTATACAATACTTTACCACATTTAGCACATACTGCTACTTCATTAGGATTTAAGGCTCGTTTTATATTAGGAGATTCACAATGAGGGCATACTATTATATTTTTCGTCATTACTTATACCATATATTTTTTATTAAAAGTGTCAAAGAGTATTTATTTAAGATAAATTACTGGCGGAGCCGACGGGACTCGAACCCGCGACCTCCGGCGTGACAGGCCGGCATTCTAACCAGCTAAACTACGGCTCCAATGGTGGTCGCTGCAGGGCTCGAACCTGCGACCCCCAGCTTGTAAGGCTGGTGCTCTCCCAACTGAGCTAAGCGACCAAAGTGGCGTCCCCAACGGGATTCGAACCCGTGTCGCCGCCGTGAAAGGGCGGTATCCTAGACCACTAGACGATGGGGACAAATGGTGACCCGTGCTGGATTCGAACCAGCGGCCCTCTGCTTAAAAGGCAGATGCTCTACCGACTGAGCTAACGGGTCAATTTCTCACAACTTTCGTTGTGTGGGTGAAATTATAAGAAAAAAATTTTTTTAAGTCAAGAGATTAAAGAAAATTTTTAGAAAAAGAGTTATTATTCTCTTAAGTATATTTATCTTTTCTAATAACTCCTTAGAAATTTGCTCTAACTCTTCATAGTATTTTTTTGCTTTTTCTAATTCTTGTGAGATATTTTAATAAGTATCATGTAATCTCATATGCAAGTTTTCAATTTTTATTAATGTTTTTAACATCTTCTTAATAAAAAAGTCATAAAATACTTTAATAAAAAAGGCTAAAAATGCACATACTTCAAAATATTAAAAATGAAATAAAAAAAGCTATCATTGGACATGAAAAATTAATTGATTCAATGCTAATAGCTCTTATTACAAAAGGACATATACTAATAGAAGGTGTGCCAGGAATTGCAAAAACTACAGCTGTAAAAGCACTTGCTAAATCAGTTGACTTAGAATTTAAAAGAGTGCAATTTACTCCAGATTTACTTCCAAGCGACATTACAGGAATTGAGATATACAACCCAAAAACAAATGAATTTCAAATCAAAAAAGGAGCTATTTTTACTAACTTTTTACTAGCAGATGAAATAAATAGAGCTCCTGCAAAAGTACAAAGTGCACTTCTTGAAGCCATGCAAGAGAGACAAGTAACTATAGGAGAAGAAAATTTTACATTACCAAATCCTTTTATGGTCCTTGCTACTCAAAACCCAATAGAGCAAGAAGGAACTTACCCTCTTCCTGAAGCTCAACTTGATAGATTTATGCTAAAAGTAGAAGTTGATTATAATACGCTTGAAGAAGAAATTGAAATAATAAAATTACTTGACAATCCAAAAGAGATAAAACCAGTAGCAAATAAAGAAGATATCCTAAAACTCCAAAAAGAAGTTAAAAATATACATATTGATGATGAGCTTATTAGATATATTGCTACAATAGTAAATGAAACGAGAAAACCAAAGCATATTAAATATGGAGAATATATTGAGCTTGGGGCATCGCCAAGAGCGACAATTTCACTTGTTAACGCCTCAAAAGCCAATGCAATGCTCAAAAATAAAGATTACGTTGCACCAAGCGATATAATTGAGCTTATTCCTTTAGTGCTTAAACATAGAATAAAACTAAATTACAAAGCAGAAGCCGAAGAGATAGATAAAGATATGATAATTAAAGAAATCATAAAAGCAATTGATATACCATGAAAGAGCTTATAATAAAAACAAAAAAGAGAGTATATTCTCTTTTTAGCGGAAGACATTTAAGCAAATTAAAAGGAAGTGGGCTTGATTTTAGAGAAATTAGAGAATATTCATATAATGAAGATGCAAAAAGAATAGATTGGAAAATAAGTGCAAAACTTCAAAAACCTATGGTAAAAGAATTTGATGAAAATAAAGAGTTAAACATTATTATTTTATATCTTTTAAGTGGGAGTATGCATTTTGGAAGTGTAAGATTAAAAAGTGAGCTTGCTATTGAAATAATGTCTATTTTGGCATTTAGTGCAATAAAAAATGATGATAAAGTAACATTTATTGCATATGATAACAAACCCCTACATTTTAAACCTACAAAATCAGCAAATACTGCATTTGCATATATTGAGCAAATATCTCAGATTAAACTACTTAACAGAGATTATGATTTTTATTTTATAGATTATTTAAACAAAATAAAAAACTCAATTCTTTTTATTATAAGCGATTTTTATAAAATACCGCCCCTTCATAAGTTAAAACACGAAACTTACGCTATAAAAATAAGAGACAAATTTGAAGAAAACCCTAAATTCAAAGGGTATATCAATACAATCAATCCCATAACTTTAAATGAAAACGAAACTTTTTTTAATGCCTATTCAATACAAAAACATAAAAATTATATTAATAACTTAGATAAAAATTTTAATGAATTATTGAATTCAAAAAGAATAAAACATACAAAAATTTATACACATGATGATGCCTTTTTTAAATTAGGAGAGCTTTTAAAATGAATGAATTAGCAAAACTAAAACCTATAAAACCAGATGTTGCAATAAATACATTTCATTTTAATTGGTGGATAGTTTTAGTTATTGTCATTTTTTTAGGAATAATAATTATTTTTCTTAAAAAATCTTTAAAAATTAAAAAAGAGAAAAAAGAGTTATTAAACTTATTACACAATCCCAAAAAATTTGCTTACGAATTTACAAAAAAAGCAAAAAAATTTAAAAATAAAAAAAATGAAAAACTTTTAGAAGAAATTCTAATACGCCTTAGCAACTACAAATATAAAAAAGAAGTAAAAAACATAGACGAGAAAACAAAAAAAATGATAAAAAACTATTTAGGAATCAAATGAGTTTAGAGCATCCTATTTTTTTAATATTGCCAGTGTTATTTTTAATCTGTTATAAATTTTGCAAACCAAAACTTGAAGCGATAATTTTTCCAAATACAAAATTTTTTGAAAAAAAAATACCTTTTAATCTTCTTTTATTTTTATCAATTCTTTTTTTTAGCATTGCATTAAGCTCGCCTGTAAAAATAAAAGTTTATAAAAACACCCAAAAAGGATATGACATTCTCACAGTTCTTGATACAAGCGGCTCAATGCAAATGTATCATAAATTAGATTCTGCAAAAACTATAATAAGCGATTTTGCAAAAAAAAGAGTAAATGATAGAATTGGGCTTGTAGTATTTGGCAATATTGCATATATAGCATCTCCTCTTACTTATGATAAAAAAATATTTAATGATATTTTAAATAGAATATATGCAGGAATTGCAGGAGAAGCAACTGCAATATATGATGCTTTGTTTCTTAGCACAACTCTATTTAAAAATTCGCATGCAAAAAACAAAATAATAATTTTAATAACCGATGGGATAGATAACTCTTCTAAAACTCCAAAAGATTTAGTACTTAAAACACTTAAAAATATTAAAGTTTATACTATAGGCATTGGAAAAAATATAAATAGTAAAAATTTAAAAGAAATTGCAAATAAAACAGGTGGAAAATTTTATTGGATTAAAAATGCAAAAGAGCTTAAAAAAGTATACAAAGACATAAACAAACTTGAAAAATCAAAACTAGATACTAAAATCCAAATAGAAAAAATTTATTACTTTGAATATCCTCTTTTACTAGGAGTTTTATTATATTTAATTTTTCTTTTTAACTATAGGAGAAGTATATGGAATTTCTAAACCCATGGGCGTTTTTGCTTCTTTTTGGATTATTAGTTGTTTTTATAAAAAATAAAAATCTCCCTTTTAAAAAAGATGTATTAGAAAAAATTACAACAAAAGTCACTTTTTCTAAAAAAAAGAGATTTATTTTATATTTAATAGCATATATTTTTGTAATAATTGCACTTGCAAGACCTATAATAAACAATGGCTACACAACAATTACACTACCAAAAAATAATATAACCATTATACTTGATGCATCTGCACCAATGAAATGCAAAGATATCTATCCTAATAGATTTGATGCGGCTGTAAACAAACTAAATAAACTATTTAAAAAACTTAATATGCAAAATGTAAGTGTAATTATAGTAGATAATTCGCCATATCTTCTAAATCCTCCAACTAATGATTATGACTCAATTATTTATCTATTAAAACATATTAACAAAACATATCTTTTTACTTCTCCTTTTTCAAATATAAATGAAGCAATTAATATAGCTAAAAAAAACATTAAAAACCCTATATTTCTTACAATTAGCTATGAAAAAGCAAAAGAAGGGATTTTTTATAATGTAGGATTAAAACCTTGCCTTAATACACAACCAACAAATAAAGGTATAAAATTTACCTACTCAGATACTGATATAAACATAATAGCAAATAAACTTAATAAAATGGAAAAAAACAAACAAGTAAAAATTTTAGACAAAGTTGAGCTTTTTTACTACTTTTTAATAATAGCTTTTATTTTAATATTTATAGCAAGTTTTTTACCTTCAAAAAGGATATATAAATGAAAAAAATAATAGTTTTTTTAGCAGTAATTGCATTTGCACTACCTCGTACACAAGAAGTAATCTATAATAGCGCAAACTCATATTACAAAAAAGGAGAATATAAAAAAGCAATAAATCTTTACAAAAAAATAACAAAACCATCTCTTAGATTTAGAGCCCTTTATAATTTAGGAAATGCCTATGCAAAAACATTTCAATTTCAAAAAGCAATAAATGCGTATAAAAATGCTTTAAAGATAAAAAAAGATAAAGATGCTTTGTATAATTTAAAATTAGTTGAAAAACTTTTAAAGCATAAACACTCTTTACAACAAAATAAAAATCCTAAAAAACAAAAGAGTGATAATAAAAATAAGAAAAAAAATGCTTCACAAAATAAAACTCAAAATAATCATCAAAAAAAAGAGCAAAAGAAACAAAATAAAAAACATAAACAAAAAAGTATTAAAAATAAAAAAGAGAGTAAAAAGAAATCCAATAAAAAAAATCTTAAAATAATAAAAGAATCAAACACAACTGATATAAGAAAAAGGTTTTATATGAACAAA
This sequence comes from Nautiliaceae bacterium, assembly GCA_027011225.1. GTDB lineage: Bacteria > Campylobacterota > Campylobacteria > Campylobacterales > Nautiliaceae > JALTBU01. The sequence goes on from JALVAK010000143.1 coordinate 56,551, forward strand.
TTAAAAGAGCTTAAATTCAATACTTTATTATTGCCATTAAGGAGTAAATAGTGAAAATTTTGATGTTATTAATTCCATTTATTTTATTAGCTACAGGTGTAAATATTAGTGTAAATAAAAAAACTCTATATTCAGGGCAAGAGCTTATCATAACACTAAGTGCAGAAGGAGAAAATATTAAATTCCCAAATATTCAAGAAATTGAGGGAAATACAATTATAGGCACTTCCACATCTGATAATATAAGCATTATCAATGGAAAAATGAAAGAAACAATTACAAAATCATATATCTTATATCCAAAAAAAAGTTTTACAATACCCTCATTTGATGTGTATATAAACGGAAAAATATATAAAACAAAACCAATAAAAATACAAGTTCTCACACCTAAACAAACAAAAGGAGATTTCGAGCTTGATATAAATATCTCAAAAAATAATCTTTATTTAGGTGAAAATGCCATCTTAAAACTTACCTTTATAAAAAAAGCTGACGCTGAATCTATTCAAATCCAAAGACCTTATATTAAAAATTTCTTTTTAAAAGAGATAAATTCCACAGAAATAACAAAAAATAAGCAAGATATAATTCATTACAATTTTTTAATCATACCTCAAAAAAGCGGAAAATATAAAGTAGGTCCTCTGATAGCTAAAATAGGAAAATTAGTCAAAATAAATACTGATAATTTTATAAAAATTGCAAGTTTAAAATATCAAAACATCTATTCAAATAAACTTAATATCAATGTAAAACCAATACCAAAAAATTCAATTTTTGGAGATTTTAACATTTCAATAAAAAGTAAAAATGAAATAAAAGCAAACGAGCCTAATAATGTTACTCTAAAAATTTCTGGATGCGGGGATTTTTATTCTATTGAGCCTTTTAATTTAAATATTGATAATACTACCATTTACAAAAGAAAACCAAAGCTAAATTTATCTATAAAAAATAATAAGTTATGTGGAGTATACACTCAAACTTTTAGTATTATTGCAAATAATAATTATGTTATTCCTTCAATTAAGCTAAAAACTTTTAATGGTAAAATTCATACTATATCTACTCCTAAAATTTATGTAAAAGTTAAAAATCCTATAAAATCCGAAAATATAACTTATACAAAAACTTCCGATAATAAATTAAATTTAAAATTCATCATTCTTATATCTTTAATTTCACTTATTGTAGGAATAGTAATAGGAATTTTATTTTTAAAAGCTTATAATTATTTAAAAAACTCTGAATATACAAAAATCAAAAAAGCTAATGAAAAAGAGCTATTAAATATTTTAAAAAAATATGAAGAAAATAAAAAAATAAAAGAGATAATGCAAAAAATTGAAGAAAACATCTATAAAAATGCAAAAAATAAAATCAACAAA
>JALVAK010000144.1 GCA_027011225.1 Nautiliaceae bacterium
GCTGCACTAATTCCGAGTCTGTTCCTAAAAAGTGTGTAATAAAAAAAATATAAAAAATAAAGCAGGAAAAGTTATAATCTTCCTGCTTTTTATTTATTAAGAATGATAGCAATGATTAATAATACTATAACAAAACTAATATCATCAAAGATAGAAAAGGAAATACATAAAGATTTTGAAGAATTTATTAAAGAAAAGAATGTTTGTAAAAACTGATTTAGAACCATTCATCCAAAAACTATACTAGGCCAATTATCTATTCTTATTCCTAGAACCAGATGAAAGAAGTCAGAAGGAACTACTTATGTTCCAGATTTAAAAGCTTCTTCCATTCAAGAAATAGTAGATTATCTGCTTAATTTTGTAATAGTACTATTCTCTACATGAAATACTTTCCAAGATATAAGATTTATCTTCCAAAATCTATTATGATTTGGAATATGAAATGATTTATTATCAAGGACATATAATAGTATATTTGATATGTTTGTAGAATGGAAGAACCAACCATTAAATGAATTTTATATAGCCTTATACTTGGATGCAATGTATATCAAACTTAAAATAGATAATAGTATAAAATCTGTACCAGTATACTTTATAATCTGAATAGATACAGATTGAAACAAACATATATTAGACTTTGTAATATGAATAGAACCAGAGAATTCAAAAGCTTGGCTAAATATACTAAATCAGTTAAAAGCAAGATGATTGAAAGAAGTAATATTTACAATCTTTGACTGATTAGCATGATTATCCAAAGCAGTAAAGATAGTATTTCCAAATAGTAAGCTACAAAGATGTGTAGTACATAAGATAAGAAATACAAAACAATTACTAAAGTCTACAGATGAAAAAGAATTCTTATCAGACTTAAAGAAGATATATAATGCACCAAGTAAAGAAGAGGCAATAAGGCTAATAGATAAGTTTAGAATTAAATGGAAGAAGTATAGGGTAATATTAGAAGATTGGCTGTATAGTATGGATGAATGGTGAGAATATTTTAATTATTCTGTATCAATAAGAAAGTTAATTTATACTACAAATATAATAGAAAGTTTTAATTCACTGATAAGAAGACATATGTGAAAGAAGAGGATATTTTTTACAGAGAAATCAGCAACAATATCGATATATTTAGCAATAATGTATAATCAGGATAAATTAAAGCCAATACATTGAATAAGAGAGTTGAAATTAGAGTTAGCAATACAATTCCCAGAATATAGGAAATACTTGATTTAGAGAAAGTCTTCTTTATATTTCAATCAATACTTTTCCTGCTTTATTATTTACACACTTTTTCGGAAGGTACCCAATGCATATCAATTTATTAACTTATCTCTTCTCTTTGCTCTATCATCTAGCTCTTCTAATGCCTTATCTACCTTCTCTTTTAGTTTTCATTTAATATACTTATTTTCTCATCATCCTATACTACATTTATCTGATGTCAATCAGATAAACTCTTCTTCCTTATTCAATCACTTTACATTACATTTTTCTACATCTTTTGAACATAAATTATATCTATATTCATCTCTATCTTTATAACACTCACTCCTTTTAAATTCAGTATATATACTTCACCATCTTTCTTTTGCTTTATTACATTCTTCTAATGTTGAATGTCACGGACCCGGTACAATCAAAGCAAATGTACTTACTCATATACTTCATAATAAAATAATTATACTACTTATTATTAGCTTTACCTTTTTAGATTGCATTTGCATTTTTATTAAAAACTAAAATTGCATATAAATTATAGAATATTTTTCCTATTTATCAAATAAAAAATCAATATTACCAGTAAAGGTCAAATACATTTTGT
>JALVAK010000145.1 GCA_027011225.1 Nautiliaceae bacterium
GGAATTTTATCGTTTGCGCTTATAACTCCAAAAAGATTTGAAAAAATATATACATTTTCATCTATCCATTTTTTAGAAGTCTCATCAAGACTTTCATAATCCATATGTTTAAATGCAACTCCTGTGTATCTAAGAATAGCTTTTTTAGTAGGGCGGGTAAAAATTGAAGTTTTATCTTCTCCAAAATTTTTAATATCATTGGTTGTTTTTAAAAATTCATCGTATTTTTTGATAATTTCTACTCTTTTATCATAAATTTCAGGAAAAATGAAAGAATTTTTATTGATAGGAGGAAACTCTCCTCCTTTTGATTTGGATTCACTCGGGGCTAGAAGTATTTTCATTTTAATCCTTAAATTTGAATAATAAATATTGTATTTCCTCTTTTAATTTCAGCTAATGCATCACCTTTTTTTAATCCTTTTAGTAATTTTTGTAGTTGCTCAAGAGAGTGAATTTCTACCCATTTTCCAGTTTTTATTGTTTTTATTCTTGATATTACATCTCCTTTTTTAAGCCCTATCATTGATGCATAAGTATTTGGCTCTACGTTTTCTATAATTACTTTATGGTTTTTTTCTTTTAGTGTTACACCTTTTAGGCTTTCTATATCGTTTAATGTAATTTTTTTTGTTTTTAGAGCTTGGAGCTTTGCTTTTATAGTTATAAATTTTCCGTTTCTATATACTTTTAAAGTAACTACAGCACCAGCACCTTTAAATGCAATTTTATTTCTAAGCTCACCTGCATTTTTAACTTCTTCTCCATCTACTGCTACAATAATATCTCCCGGTTTAAGCCCGGCTTTTTCGGCAGCAGAATTTGGTTGTACTTGATTGATAAGTACACCATGGTCAATTCCATATAATTTTGCTTTGCTTGAATCTATATTAGATATTTTAACTCCAAGATATCCTCTTACAACTTTTCCATTTTTTATAAGAGAAGTTACTACAAATTTAACCATATTGCTAGGAATTGCAAATCCAATTCCATTATTTCCTCCGCTTCTAGAAATAATAGCAGAGTTTATACCAATTAATCTTCCTTTCATATCAACAAGTGCTCCTCCGCTATTTCCTGGATTTATTGCAGCATCTGTTTGAATGAAATTTTCATAATCATTAAGACCAATTGAGTTTCTATTTAATGCACTTACTATTCCAGCACTTACAGATTCTCTTAATCCAAAAGGATTTCCAACAGCCAATACTAAATCTCCAACTTCAACTTTGCTAGAATCTGTAATTGTTATTGGTTTTAAGTTTTTAGCATCAATTTTAATAACGGCTAAATCTGTTTTTGGGTCGCTTCCAATAAGTTTTGCTTTATATTTTTTTCCATCAATAGTTTTTACAATGATTTTAGTAGCTCCACTTACTACATGATAATTTGTAACAATATACCCATCTTTTGATAAGATTACTCCACTTCCAAGTGCAAATTCTTTTCTTTTTTGAGGTTTTTCACTAAATGGACCAAAAAATCTTTTAAAGAAAGGCTCATTAAAAAATCTTTTAAACTGCTCAGGGAATTTTACTTCTACTATTTTTTCAGTTGAGATGTTTACAACGCTTGGAATTACTTTTTTTACAATTGGTGCAAAAGATAAAACCATTCCATTTTGATTTGGGGCTATTCTTTTTAGATTTGAATTATCTACATTTAAATTTATATGTCCTGCAAAAAGTGCAATACTTAGAGTTGTTGCCAATAATAGTTTTTTCATAACCACTCCTTAAAAATTTTAATAAATTGTAACTCTTTGAAATGAATTTAATGTTAATGAAGATTTAAGGTATTTTTAATTTTTGAAAGTATATTGCTCAAGAGCTTATTTCTCATACACCCGTTTACTTTATCTCACCACCAAGCAAGGATTTTATCGTTGATATTCTCTTTTTTTTCTTTAAACATATGATAAATGTACCTTGCAAACATATCTGTTTCTATATTTACTTTTTGATGGATTTTGTAGTATTTAAAAAGAGTATTTTCAAATGTATGAGGTATTATTGTAAGCCTAAATCTATCTGAGAAAACTTCATTTATAGTCAAGCTTACTCCATCAATTGCAATGCTGCCTTTAGGAGCTATATATTTCATAATTTTAGGAGATGTTTTTATTATTACATCATATGAATTTTTATTTTTTTTAATTTCCAAAATTTCCCCCATAGCGTCCACATGTCCCTGAATTAGATGACCATCTATTTTATCTCCAAATCTAAGTGCTTCTTCAAGATGTACAAGTTTACCTGCTTGATAATTTTCAATTGGAATTATTTTTTGAGTCTCAGGTGAGAGCTCTACTTCAAATCCGTCCGTGTAGACTTTTGTAACTGTTAAGCATACTCCATTGACTGCAATAGAATCTCCAATTTCTGGTTTTAGTTTTGAGATTATTCTAAGCTTATTATTTGAAAAGCTTTTTATTTTTCCTATCTCTCTAATGAGCCCGTTAAACACTAAAAATACTCCTCAATTAAATTTCTAACAACCTCAGGATTTGTCTCTTCATTTATTTTGCTTCTAAATTCACTAGCTTTGGGGATTCCTTTAGAGTATTGGTGCAGATGTTTTCTAAATAAAATTACTCCATAATCTCCATACCAGTTTATCATTTGATTGAAATGCTCAAGCAAAACTTCTTTTTTTTGCTCAGGTGTAATAACTCCATTTTGTTTCATCTCAAGAAATATCCAGGGTTTTCCGATAGCGCCTCTTCCTATTGCCACGCCTTTTGCGCCTGTGTAATCAAGCACATATTTAGCCTTTTGATAATCTGTTATATCTCCATTCGCAATTACTGGAATATTTACGGCTTCTACTACTTTTTTGATTTCTTCGTAATTTGCCTGACCTTTATACATCTGCTTTACAGTCCTGCCATGAACGGTTAAAAATTTAATACCTAAATCTTCAAGCATTTTTGCTCTATCAACTGCAACGCTTTTATCAAATCCAAGTCTCATTTTTGCACTAACGGGTTTTTTAGAGGTTTTAATAATAGCTGTTACTATTTCTTTAAGCAATTCTTTATTTTCATCTTTTAGTAAAACACCTCCAAAACCACTTCTTATAGCCTTTTTTACAGGGCATCCAAGGTTTATATCAATTGAATCAATTTCATCTATTTCATTTATAATTTCTACCGCTTTTATAGCATTCTCTACATTATTTGCTGCAATTTGGAGAGAATAAGGTGTTTCAATAGAAGATTTAACCATCATTTTTTTTGTTTTTTCATTATTGTAAGCTATTGCATTTACATTTATCATCTCAGAAAATGTCAAATCACATCCAAATTTTTTAACAACACTTCTAAAAGGCAAATCTGTATATCCGGCAAGTGGAGCTAAGAAAAAAAGAGGATTAGAAGATTTTAGCAGATTCAATATACTCATCAATATCCTCTTTTTTACCTAATTCTTTTAACTCTAGAAAGTATTTAAAAAATTTTAAATTATTAGCCTCAATAAGTTCTTTTGCAAGCTCTAAATGCTCGTATTTTAAAGCAAGATAAGCTTCAGCCCATTTTAGAGGTTTTAGAAGCTCAAGCTCTTCATCTGGTGTTTTAGTTGAAAAAATTTCTTTTGCAATTTCAATTTCTTCTAATGGAGTTAATTTTGCTTTTGGGAGTAGTAGTTTTAAGTCTTTATCGTTAATGTGTGCTTTTACAATATCAAATGTTATATCATAATCGTATTTAATTATTTCTTTAATAGGCGCGGTTTTTGCCCATACATAAAAAGCTTCTTTTTTAAGCTCTTCATTTTTAAATTTTTTTAATACTTCTTTTGCGTATTCTGGATTGTTTTTTATTCTATTTTTGACATTTAAAATAAACCAAGGGTTGTTTGTATCAAGTTTATATTTTCCTATCTCAATAGTTTCTCCATTTAATAGTTTTTTAATGTCTTCTAAAAATTCAAATTTTTCAATTGGCTCGGGCTTTATACTAAGCCCGTTTATAGTTTTAGTGAAATTGTTAATATCTGTTAGGATTTTTGTAGGAATATTGGATTCTTTGTAAAGAATTCTGTTTTTTATGTTGGTAATTATACTTATGATATCTTTTTGAATATTTTTTTGATAAAGGTAGTTTTTAAAATTAATAAAAAATAGAAAAATTAGCGAAAAAATAAAAAAAATAGATAAAAATAAAGCTGCCCAAACAGCGTTTGGTAAAGATATGTTAATTCCTGCTATTGCTAAAGTAGTAAAAGAGTTATCTTGAGTATAGATAAGTAAGGTTATTAAAGCGATTAAAATAATGCTAAATATTACATACTTTTTCATCTATCTTTTTGTCCTTCTTTTTCAATGTATTCTCTACATATTATACAATATTTTGCGTGAGGTTTAATTTTTAATCTCTCTTCTTGTATAGGCTCATCGCACATTTCGCATATTCCATAAGTTCCTTCTTCTATTTTTTTTAATGCTTCATTTATTTCTTCAAGCTCTTTTTTTTGATTTAGATAGATTTGATAATCTCTTCCACTATCCATACTTGCAGCTGCAAAATCTCCATCATCTTTTATTTCGCATCTGCTTATATCGTTAATCTCACTTGAGAGATTGAATAAGATTTTTTCAAGCTCTACCTTTCTCATTAATAAAATTTCTTTGAAATGGTTTAGGTTAATACTCATACTTTCTCCTTATTTATGATATGGATGATTGTTTTTTATGCTAAGTCCTCTATAAATTTGCTCAAATAATACAAGTTTTGCAATTTTGTGACTCATTGTAAGAGGTGAGAGGGAAATTAATTTTCCCTTTTTTTTAAATTCCTCGTCAAATCCGTATGCACCCCCTATAAAAAAGTTTACGTTAGAATGCTCAAAAATTTTTGAAAATTCATAACTATCTACCAATTTTCCATCGGGTGATAAAATTACATTAAATCCATTGTCTAAATATTTTTCAAAAATTTTTGAATATTCTTTTTGAGGATTTTGTGATTTAGCTAGATTTTTAGAATAAAGAGTAATATTTTTTACATTTGCAAAAGGTTTGGATTTTTTTATGAATTCATTTATTTCTTTAGCAAAATCTTCTTTTTTTTCGATTGAATAGACGTTAATTTGCATATATCACTTCCTACAACCTTAAATTTTGCTGGAATTTTATCATAAATTTTAACGCCTCCTATAACAGCCACCGGATGATAAGAATATTTTATAAGCTCTATAATTTTTTCCCCTAAAATATTTGAAGTATCTTTAGTAGTTGTAGGGCGGTAAGCTCCAAGACCGATGTAGCTTAGGGGAAGTTTATTAGCTTTTAGAATTTCTTCTTTATTGTGAGTAGAGAGTCCAATAATCTTAGTTTTGTTTTTCTTTTCCTTGCAAAATAAAAAATTATTGTTTTTAATATTCCATTTTCCATTTTTGATGGCATCAATTATTTCAAATTCAGATAAATTATATTTTTCGCATAAATTTTGCAAATCTTCCTGACCTATATGCAATCCATCTGCAAAGGCGAGTAGCTCTAATGTATCATTGATTATTAATGTTTTTTTCCAATATTTTCTAATTTCGGCAAGTCTTTGTTGTTTTTCTTCAAGAGAAGAGTTTTTATCTCTATATTGAAGAATTTTTGCTTTTAAGCCTTTTGCAGTTTTACAAAAATCTTTTATAGAGATATTATATTTTTGTAATGTATCAAAATCTAAAAGCGCATAAAGAGCCATTAAGAAGCACTCTTTAGCGTATATTTTAATAAATCACTAATAGTTTTTTTAAGCTCATTTCTATTTACTACCATATCAATTAGTCCATGCTCAAGTAAAAACTCTGCCCTTTGAAATCCTTCTGGTAAATCTTCTCCAATTGTCTGTTTAATAACTCTAGGACCTGCAAATCCAATCATTGCTCCAGGCTCTGCTATGATAAAATCACCTAAAAATGCAAAAGAAGCACTAACTCCTCCAAATGTTGGGTCAGTTAAAACTGAAATGTAAGGGAGTTTATGCTCAGCTAAGCTTGCAAGAGCTGCAGAAGTTTTTGCCATTTGCATTAAAGAAAATGTACTCTCTTGCATTCTAGCTCCACCACTTGTTGAGACTATTACAACACCTGTTGATGTTTTGATAGCTCTTTTTATAGCTCTTACTATTTTTTCTCCTTCAACACTTCCTAAGCTTCCACCCATAAAATTAAAATCAAATACAACAAGTTGTGTTGGAATTCCATTGATTTTGCATTCACCACTAATTACAGCTGATTTTCTTCCTGTTTTTTTGTAATTTTCTTCTATTCTTTTTTTATAGCTTTTTTTATCTACAAAGTTAAGTGGGTCGTTTGGCTCAAGGTTTTTATCATGCTCGATAAAAGTTCCTTCATCTGCAAGAAGTTTTATTCTCTCCTCAGCACTCATTCTAAAATGGTATCCGCATTTTGGACAAGTATTGTTCTGTTTAGCTACTTCTTTATAAAAGCTTATAGCGTTACATGCTGGACATTTTATCCAAGTTGTTGGTTTTTCATCTTTAGTAGGTTGTTTTTTTTTGAATTTTTTTAAAAAATCGCCAAAGCTCATTTTTATTCCTTTATAATTGATACAACTTCTTCTAAATCTTCATATTTTGGGCTCATTACGATTAAATCATCTTCAAAATGCCAAAAACAATCGCTATTATAAAATTTAGCAGCGGCTATATCAAATTCTCTAATTTCCCCTTTATAAATTACCGCTTTGCTTGCTTCTCCATAACACAAAGATAAGCTTAATGCTCCAGGAGCTCTAAATTTTAGATTATGTTTATGTAGTTTTTCTACAATCTCTGGGTTTTGATAAGCTTTTTCAAATAAAATTACGTCATGTCTAAATGAAGCATTAAAAGGTTTTCTAAAAAGGTTATCAAATTTTTTACCATTTTCATCTCTTACAAAATAATCTCCATTGCTTAAGTTAACTACCACACTTGCTGTATCTTCAAAATAGATACTTGTTCCAAAATAAGGAATAGAGTTTGATACGTTATAACTTCCATCAATTGGGTCAATTATAATTTTTTTATCTTTTCCGTTATCAATAAACCCTGCTTCTTCTGAATAGATATTTCCAAATTCGCTAAGTTTATTTATTAAAATTTTCTCAGCTATTAAGTCTATATTTAAGCTTCTATCGCCTCCATATCCTATACCTTTTTCTTCAAAAAGATTTAATTCTTCATGTAAAGAATTAATAATTTTTAGTGCACAACAAAGTGATGCATCTACAAAATTACTTGAAAGACTCATTTTTTCTCTCCTAAACTTGGCCAAGGAATTGGGCTAAAATTTTTATCATAAATGCTTGGGGTTCCTTGAGCGCCAAGCTCAATTGCTGCTTTTTTGGCTTTTTGAAGCTCTTTATTAAACTGTTGAATTTGCTCTTTGGTTGGATGGAAATTTTTCCAAGCATTACTACCTTCTAACACTTCGCTCATTCTTTTAGCTCTTTCTTTATCTGTTTTTCCTGCTAAAATATAATAACTCATAGCTTTTGCATTTTTGTGAAATGGTAGAGGCATTAAAATTACATGCACTTTGTAGTTGTTTTTTAAGATATCTTTTTTTTGTTTTTCAAGCATTCTACAAAATGGACACTCAGGGTCAGTTACAATATAAATATCTTTATCTCCTTTTCCAAAAGTAAACATTACACCTTTTTTTATGGTTTCTACATTTTTAGGAAAGTTTGGTGCTAAAAGTCTTCCATTTTTATCAATAACTTTTCCAAGTATTGTATATTTTTTATCTTTTGTAACATAAATTAAAGCATTTCCTTTTGGTGTATCAATTTCGATAATGTAAAAATTATCTTTTAGTGTTGCTTTTGTTTTTACTTTGCCTTGTTTAATAAGAGGCTCTATTTGATTATAAATTGGTGTTGATTTTAAAATATTTAATGTTTCATTTTGAGGCAATACTTTATCAAATGCAAATAAACTAATTGTTAT